>CBDVCK010000075.1:0-13361 GCA_965372465.1 uncultured Thermoplasmata archaeon
AATCATGTAATAATATGTAATGCCGTCAATGAGGGAAGTATCCAAGTGGTATTCTTTCCCAGCAAGAATTACCGCCTCGACCTCGAAGGTTAAGTTGTTGGTGCTAAGATACAAGGTGTAGGACACAACATCCACCTCTGGATTCGCATTCCAGGTTACGTTCAATGTATTGCCTTGCGGCCATGGAGTGACGGTTAAGCCCGTTGGAATTGAAGGTGGTAAATCATCGATAGATACGCCATGGGTATCTGTAGAATTTGGAGATGTATTTGGTATCTCATCAGATGCTGAGATTCTGTAATAGTAAGTTGGGCCGTCTAAAAGACCGAGATTGTCTATATAATAATCAGTACCCGCAGATATTATTGCAATAATTTCCCACACACCCGATTTATTCGTGTACAAAGTGTAGTTTACAAGATCGGAGCATGGAGTGCCGTCAGCATTTGTCGTAACCGGGTTCCAAGAGATATTCAATGAATCCTCTGCTTGAACAACATCGCTCACCACCAACCCGGTAGGCGTGGATGGCGCTAAATCATCCACAGAAAAGTTGCTTGCAGTGGAAGATTGGTTCCCCTCATTTCCGGAGTAGTCCACAGCTGAGATGTTGTAGTAAAAAATGAGGTCATCTATCAGGCCGGTGTCAACATAATATTCCGTGCCTCTTGGAACCATCGCTACAACTTCCCAAATGCCCGATTTATTACTATAGATCAAATAATGGCTGAGGTCTGTGTCACTGCTCGGATCCCATGATAAGTTCAATGATCCCTCAGCATTGGTCTCATCCCTTGCCGTTAAACCTGTTGGTATTGCAGGTGGCACGGAGTCAAATGGAATTCCCGAGTCTTGAGAGGAGAGAGGTGAATAATTTGGTATTTCATCGCAAGCCTGAATCGTGTAGTTGTATATTACATCGTCTATAAGTCCGGAATCCAGGTAAAATTCTATTCCCGCGGAGATATTCGCAATGAACACCCAGGTTCCCGGGGTGGTGCCGTTTCTGTAAAGGGTGTAGTTGACGAGATCGAGGCACGGCGAGCCGTCTAAATTTGTTATAACCGGATTCCATGTAATATTCAACTCCCCGGAGTTTGAGGTTGCCTTGGCATCCAACCCTGTTGGTGTGGCTGGAGGAAGATCATCTATGGAGAAGTTGGTTGCAATTGTAGAAAATGGGGATTCGTTTGGTACCTCATCTACGGCTGTGATAGAATAGTTGTAAAGCATATTGTCAATAAGACCTGTGTCTATGTAATATTCCATTCCTGCTGGAACATTCGTGAGGAATACCCAACTGCCTGTCTCGTTCCTGTAAAGCGAATATCCCGCCAGATCGTTGCAAGGCGATCCATCAAGATTCGTTGTTACAGTATCCCAGCTGATGTTCAATGCTCCTTCGGCATTTGGTAAATCGGTGACAGATATTCCATTGGGTGTTGCAGGAGGCATGGTATCTACCGGCGTGCCCATACACGCCCCGGACAGAGGAGAGTCGTTAGGTACCTCGTCTGATGCATAAATCATGTAGTAATAGGTTTCCCCCTCTATAAGGCCAGAATCTATATAGTGCTCAGTTCCGGCTGGAATTATAGCTTCTACGAAAAAGGTCAAATTGTCTGTGCTGAAGTAAAGGGTATAGATCATCACATCAGGCTCAGGACTTGCATCCCATGAGATGTTCAAAGCATTGCCCGTGGGGACAGAGGTGGCGGTTAAGTTTGTTGGAGTCGAAGGCGGTATAAAATCTGGAGTGGTTTCACCAGCCTCAGGGCTGAAAGAGGAGAGATTCGGAACCTCGTCAAAAGCTTTGATAACGTAGTAATAGGTCGTGTCACCGTTCAGCCCGGCATCTTGATACTCAGTAACCAACCCCACAGTATCTAGTAATGTATATGGCCCGCCTGGTGTCTCGCTTCGATAAATGTTGTAACCATCCAAATCAGAGTCGCTGTTCGGATCCCATGTCAGGCTCAATGAATCCGGTGTTGGTCCGAGAGTGACGATCAGACCTGTTGGTTGTGCTGGAGGCAAAGTATCTGCTGGTGTGCCGTTCACAACCCCTGATAAAGGGGATTCATTTGGAATCTCATCAGAGGCCGTGATAGCGTAGTAATATGTTACGCTATCTGTAAGCCCTGTGTCAAGGTAATACTCTGTTCCTGCTGGTATCGTAGCTATTAAGTTGAATGTAACGTTGTTCGTACTCCAGTATAATGTGTAATGCTGCAAATCGAACTCGGTATTCCAATCCCAGGTGATGTTCAGAGCGTTACCTTCAGGCATTGGAGTGACAGTCAAATTTTTAGGTGCTGCTGGAGGCACCGTATCTACCGTTGTTCCATTGGCCTCATTGCTGTATGATGAGTTGTTTGGCACCTCATCAAAGGCTTGGATAACATAATAATAAACAACCTCGCTCACCAAATACGGATCCTGAAATTCGGTGACCAACCCCACCGTCGCCAACAGCATGTAAGGCCCACCGCTTGATTCAGAGCGGTAAATATTGTAACCTGCAACATCGTCCTCGCTGTTCGGGTTCCAGCTTAGATTGAGGATATCTGAATTTGGGTTGGACAATACAGTCAAACCTGTTGGTGCATTTGGCAGTATCGTATCCATAGGCATCCCAGAAGCAGATTCGGAGAACGGTGATTCGTTTGGTTTCACGTCCGAAGCTGAGACCTTGTAGTAGTAGGTTACACCATCTATGAGGTCTGTGTCCAGATAATACGGGTTGGGGAATGGTGGCACCGTGGCCTCGATATTGAAGGTTATGTTGTTCGTGCTGATGTAAACGGTGTAGTAACTGAGGTCCTCCTCCACATTTGGAAACCACGAGAGGTTCAAGGTGTTACCTGTAGGTATGACCACGATGCTCAAACCTTCCGGGGGTTCTGGAGCCTCGGTATCCCAGGTCGTGTTGCTTGCCATTTCCGAGAATTCTGATTCATATGGTACCTCGTCAATGGCTGTTACTTTGTAGTAGTAGGTGGTGTACACTTCAAGCCCGGTGTCAGTGTACTGGGTTTGTAGGCTTAAATTTGCAATGGGCGTATATTCGCCGTCAGGTGTTTCTGCCCTGTATACAATGTATCCCATCACATCATTATCCGGAACAGCATTCCATGTCAGGATGAGCGAGTCTTCGCTGTATCCTCTGACCACGGTCAGGTTGGTTGGGGGGTTTGGAGGTAAAATATCCATGGGGATGCCCATCCCAGGTTCCGAGAGAGCGCTTTCACATGTGCCGTTTGTGGCGGAGATTCTATAATAGTATTCTCGCCCGTCCACGAGATTGGTATCGAGGTAAGAGGTAATATCGGCGGGTATGAACGCTTCAATATCGTAGGTAACATTATCTGAACTAATATACAATACGTACCCCGCCAAATCCTCTTCGGGGTTTGGACCCCAGGTTATTTTGAGCGTGTTACCCTCGGGAAGTGAAGTGACCTTCAAGCCTGTGGGTGCAGAAGGTCCTAAATCCATGGGGAATGTGACCACAATCTCCTTATTCGAGTCCATTGTAGGATCGGGTTCACTGTATGCGGTGCTTCCGTCCCTTGATGCGGTGATGTTGTGAGGCGTGTGCATTATTTTGTTCACCTGGTCTTGAACATACTGAGTGGTTCGAATCCACCCCACTTCTCCTCTTATACTAATTCCATTGTAAATCTTCGTGTCTGTCGCATCCTCTACCACAACCTGTGCACCCGAGATTTTATCGCCCTTCGAATCGAGCACGAGGATAGAAAGATACCATTGCACTTCAAGAATGGAGACAGCATCATCAAACGCAATACTGGTGTTGTCAAATGTTGTGTTGAGAACATACGTATGGCTGTTTTCGCTCAGATCAAAATCACTCCCACTGGAAAGCGAGATGGATGAGTTCGCTATTGTGAAGTTGGAGGAGGAGGATTGAACGCCATTGTCAGTGTTTGCGGATATTTCACAATCCTCAATAACAGGAGATGAGGAAATGACTTGAATCCCGTCGTCTCCGTTGGAAGATATTGCAACACCAGTTAAAGTCGGGCTAGATGAATCCATAAATACGCCATCATGTGTATTGGATGAGATTGTATTGCCTGTGATCTGCGGTGCCGAGCCTTCTATGTAGACTCCCAAATAGTTATTTTCAATGGTGTTTCCTTCTATTAGAGGCTGAGCACCATTTGATATATAGATACCATGGGCATTGTTTTGGGAGATATTATTAAAGGACACGGAGGGATATGAGGCATTAATATATACGGCCGGGTAAAGGTCTTCATTATCTTGATCGTTGGTGCTTATTATGTTGTTTTGGATCCTTGGATGTGCACCAAATATACAAGCCACTCCATTTTTTAAGTTATTTGAGATGGTATTTCCTTCTATGATCGGAGCTGAAGAAGAGGAGGAGACTCTAACGCCGGTGTGATTGTTTGCGGTTATCGTATTATCTAAAATTTGTGGTGATGCTGAATATACATAGATTCCATCGTTCATGTTCGATGAGATCAGGTTGTTTATTATTCTTGGGCTCGAACCTCCCATGCATTTGATACCATTGTTAAAGTTTGAGGTCACTGTGTTGTTGGTTATCGTAGGTCTTGAGTTCTCGCTTACATAAATCCCATCGTAACCGTTGGCAGTGACCTCATTATAGCTGATGGCAGGTATTGATCTTTCTTCGATTTTAATGCCCCAACCGTCATTCAGAGTCACAGTGTTCTTGTATATGGTGGGATTCGCGTTATAAGTGTATATCCCGGCGTACCATGAGGATGAAATCGTATTGTTTGAGATTTTTGGACTTGAGTAGATGCAAGATATGCCATAATTTGCAAATTCTATCTCAGTGCTATTAATAACGCTTCCACTACTTGTGGATTCTATTATGATGCTTTCCCAGTAATCATCAGGTTTAGGCGATGCCTTATTCGAGGTAAACGTGATGATACTACTTGGAGTGCCGTTCGCTATCAGCCTACCCTTTACACGAAGGTTGGTATTTTCAACGAACTCCACAACCACCCCAGGCTCAAGAGTTAGGTTATGGCCAACTTCCACAGTAAAATTGCCTGTTACCTCATGGGGATTGTCTGAGGCAAGCCAAATCTCATCGCCAGTTGTCGAGCCGGAATGTTCCGTTGCAACCGCTTCTTCACTCAGAAAAAGGATTGAACCCAAAATAAGCGTGGTTATTAAATAAACGAGCAAAGTAAAGGTCATAACAGTACTAAAAAATCTTATTCTCTTGAAACCTTTTTCTTCTATCATACTCCTCCCACGTTCGTCGATTGGTATGGCAGAGTTAAGTATGAAAATAAGCCTACATAAATCTTTTTAAAGGATTTAAGAAAAATAAAAAAAGGGAAGAAGGTTTGATATTTGGTCTGTTTCTCGAAAAAACAGCATTAGTCCGTGGCTTCCTTGCCCGTCAAACCAGCCATACCATTGCCGTTCTTGCCCGGGTTGAAGAAGTAGCTGTAGCCACCTTCATGTGTCCAGTAGCCGTAGCTTTCTCCATGCGCATTGGCAGCACAGGCAATGCTGTGTGCGGCTTGCGTGTCACCGCTCGTGTATGCATCAAGAGCTGCGTCAAGGGAACCATCATCGGTCATGCCGTCCTCGAGATTCAAATCCAGCGTTACAATCTCTCTTATAGCGTTCTGCGTGTGGCGGTAGTATGCTAGCTCGTTGCCCTTCATCTTGTCGACCACCGAGACCGTTATAGCCAGTCTTGGGTCACTTGCACTCTCGATCCCTATGACGTCTTGTTCGTATGTGTTGATCTCGACATTGTCGATGTACCATCCGTCATGGACTCCGCTAGTGTCAGCATCGAGATGGAATCTGACGAGTATGTCCTCGCCCAGATAATCACTGATATCAATGTATGCATGCACTGTCGATGTCGGGTATCCTGGAGTTTCGGTCACATCGTAGTAACCATACATCTCCACCTGGTCCCAGTTCGCGCCGTTATCGTCGCTGATTTCCACGAAGAGCATATCTCCGCCCCACACCCAGTACATATGGTCGAACTCCAGGGTCGCGTAGTCGCCACCGAGAGGCACCTCAACGAGTTGTGTGAGGTAGGTGTCCCAGGTATTGGAATAGTCCCCATAAGGGGTTTCGGTCATCATTCCATCTACTACAGGTACTATCTCCCAGCCGCTGGTCTTTACCACGGCTCCTGGTGTGTAGAGAATCGTCGTGCAGTCTGTTGGTCTGGTTCCTATCTGAGTAGAATAATACCCCCAATAGTATAGTTCATATCTCGCGCCGTCGCCTTGGTTAAGCCCGACACACGTTTTGGTTGGCGTCCCTGCTAGGTGTTGGTAGTTGAACCGTATGGTATTGTCGGTGTTATCCAGGATCATCTGGAAGGTCGCGGTATTAGACGAGGAATAACCGAACTGACAGTCATTCCATGTCACCACTAGTTGATTATCGTTACCGTCACCTGTAGTGTCCATCAGCTTACCATAGACATCACCACGCTCATACGAACCATGTCCTGGGCTCAGGTCATAGGCCCAGAATGGTGCTATCACACCTTTCGTATATACATACGATTGTGGTAATATATAGGGATCCACAACCATGTTGTACGCCGATGCAATGTCCATTATGGTATATCCCTTGCTGGTTACATCCAACGAGTGGAACAATTCGCCATAGAATGTGAAGTCATATGCTATCGTTTCAAATCGGTCGGGATAGTCTTCATCTATGGTCAAATCATTCGCCGGGTCAACGATATCGATCCAGTAATCGACACAATCGCCGCTGTCGTCCATATCGTAGTCCGTTACACCGTACTTATCATCCGTGTCCCAGTTTGTTGCGTCTGCAAAGTCGTCAAAGAACACGTTCGTGCCGGTGTGGTCAACAATGCTGAGGTCGTAGATCTCCCAGCCGCGGTAGCCAGATGAACTCCAGCTCGCGAACATCATTATGATGTCGACCTGCTGTCCGGCATATGCTGATATGTCGAAGTAGTCAACACCACTGTATGTGTACTGGAAACCTGGTCCATCAACAACGTATGGTAGATCCAGGGCTCGACCCAAGGCAAATGCTTCGCCGACGTACCCGTCTAACGGTGTGAGCAGGTCCCATCCTGTTCCGTCGTCTATCAGGACACAACCGCCGCTAGCGGAATCTGACACGATGGCGTGGTCCAATTTCAGATACTGGGCATCGACCATCATATTCTCGTACACAAGTGTATCTGCATAATACTGGCCGTATGCGCTTGTAGCATCGTCTCCGCACCACCATACCCCGCCGCCAATCTCATGCCAGTGGTTCATGACGGTGTAGGGCAGGGATTCAACGAAGAGGCCGTAGTCTCCCACAGGTGTCCCAGGCGGTATGGATATTGCTGCAACCAACGATTCTGTGGAACCGCCGTTGATCCATTCCGGACCGTATATCCTGAGCAACTCCCAACCCTCTGGTAGGAGCGTTTGGAAGTCCTCCTTGTTTAGAGGTACTTGAACATCTGGATCCGGATGATTATGTGTTACATCCAGGTATGCCAGAGTCATTCCGCCTGCCTGAACCTCCACTGGTTTGACAGCTGCATCGAGCACTTCGAGGCCGTGTCCTGCTCCTGACCATGTCCAACGGGGGTGTTCCATCGCAACGCAATATCTAGGTGCACGCTGGTCAGAGCCTGAGCCGATGCCGCCATCCTTGTCTTCCACATACACTGTTACAGTGTATATGCCTGGTCTCAGGAACTTGACCTCCCAATTGTACTCCCAGTTGGGTTGATATGGACCAGTATAGGGTGTGATTTCCCATTCAACTCCTTCAGAACCAGGTGTGACTTCGACCCACTGTTGTGTTGCCCAATCGGCAGGTGTATCCGCAGCTACGTCCGATATATGGCCATGGAAATATATCCAATCGCCAAGATAGACGCTTCTGGCATACCCATGTGTATCTCCAGCATAGTTGTCCGCATAAGTGCCATCGCCGTAAACCAGTGGTGCCACGTTGTCGACTTGTACTGTGCGGCTCGTTTGGCCAACCAGTACATCGTCGACGAGCACACGCAACATGAGCGTACCTATTGCAGGGCCGTCCGGGAATGTGTGGCTCACCGTTGGGGTGAACGGTTCAGAGCTGACAACCCCAGAGGCTACCTTTACGCTATCTATCCACCATTCATAGGTTGTGCCTCCGGCCTCATTGAACGTATATCTGATGTTATCGCCGTTACTTATTGGACCTGGGCTGGAGGGGTTGTAGCAGTACTTTGCAGCTGCTGTGCCGGCCGCGTTCTCTATGCCGACTGTTGTACTTCTGCCCTTGCTGTGGGACGTATAGTAGAAGCTAACGTCCTTGTAGCGCATGTCTATGTCGCTGTCGTCCCAGAGTACTATCTCCATCGTGCCTGGGTTGGAAGAGGTCGAGCTATAGTACATGTTATGCCACTCGATAGCCAGGTACGCATGACCCAACTTGCCGGGATCATTTGTTTCCGAAACAGTAGCTGTACCCACAACATAACTGACGTAACTTGAAGAAGAGCTTCTTATCCGCATACTATCCTGGTACACATACGCTGCATTGTTGGGACTGGAACTTGACGTGCTCGGGATATTATAATTATAGTAATTAAAGTGGTCGCCACAGCCGAAGTCCATCACAGCGTTTGAGGCTACCCAGATCGTACTACCTGCGGTGTATTCCACTCCCCAAAAATTGAAGTCGAACGGTAGTGCAAGAGTTGCCACTGCGCCACCTGAACTAGCCGAGGTGATTAATGTCGTCCCGCCTGACGCGTCGATCCACGGCTCGTTCAGTGTATCATCGATGACATAGCCCTCAACTGTACCTGTGCCGTAACCATCGATCGTTCCCGCGAAGCTGGTTGATACGCCCTCATCCGCTGATGCAGGGAGGCTGTCTATTGAGAGTACTGGTGTCGCTGCTGCAGGTGTTAACATGACCAATAGTGCGCTTGCTACCATCACAAATACCATAAAAAAGCTTGTGAATTTCTCGAGTTTTTTTACCATATTTTTGCCACCCTCCTAAGGCTTTGGGTATTTGTATCATAGCGCCCCTCCTCGGCGCTCTGTTCCGAGGTTAATCATAAACGATTAGCCTGTTACCCCAATTACAAAATGCAATCGGGCAGAACCCTAATTAAGTGAGAGTATGCCTTTTAGAATCGCCTTACCTTTAATATCCCCCCTAGGTTATTAAGCGTCTTCTCAATTCCTTACTATACCCCCCTAGATGCCAGTATAGTTATAAATTCATATCCTATATAGATATATAGATATTTATAATATTTGGTGTGTTAAATAGCCAGAATAAAGCAGAGATTTAACTTGATGATGCTTTACTACTCTCCAACCTTCTCCCCGCATTCCGGACAGAACTTGGTTCCCGCTGCAACATCCTTATTGCATTTTGGACATTGAACCTGCATTTTTTCCCCGCAATTGGGGCAGAATTTTGAATCTGTGGGCATGTCTGTTTTGCATTTGGGACAGGCAATACCTCCCCCGATTTTCTCCCCGCAGCTTGGACAGAATTTAGTATTTGGAGGAATAGCGTTGTTGCATTTTGGACAGTTTATTGTTGGCTGAGGTGCTCCACCCTGGGCACCCTGCTGTATCATTCCGGGCATCATCATACCTAAACCTGCACCCACGCCAAGACCCATACCTGCAGCAGCTGTTCCACCGGCTCCGCCACCTCCACCGCCATCTGCCGCCTTAACCATGGCTTTTCCAGCCTGATACTTCATGTAATCAGTACCCAACACTCCCATGGCACCTCTCATGTCCACAGCCTTTTGAACTTCCTCGGGAAGGTTAATGTTCAAACCTGCGAGTTTCATTATCTTGACACCGTATCTTGAGACATCATCATCTATCTTAGCCAAAAGCACTTGTTCGATTTCTTCCAGGTATGCAGGCATGTCGGCTGCACCCATTCCCTTGTCGCGTTTCAATTCACCAAGTGCATCATTTAGACTCATCACTATCTGATCCCGCATCCAGTTGACTACCTCCTGACTATTGGACCAGCCCTTTGTGCCAACAAACTGTGTCATAAACAGTGTAGGGTCAAGGATCTTATAGGCGAACTGGCCAAACATCCTCAGTCTTACCATGCCAAAGTCCTTGTCCCTGAATACGAGAGGTTCAGTGGTTCCGAACTTTCCTCGCAATTCCCTTTTTTGAAGGTAATATATCTCACCAAGTTGCTTTATTCCTGTGACCTTCTCTGCAATTTTGGCTAATATGGGAACGTTCAGAGTGGTCATTGCATATCTTCCTGGCCTATCAAAAACGTGCATGACCTTTCCATCCCGAAAGAATACAACGTATTCATCCTCTCTTACCACAACATTGTCGTTCCATCTTATGTTTTTCGGGACACGGTACATCACGTTCTCTCCTTTGTACCTGTCTCCCCAATTGAATGTATCTGCACCAACCAAAGACATCTATATTCCTCCGATTTTTTCGGTCTAAATCTACTTGCCTCCTATCCCCAGGTTCCCTATGCTTTGAATACGCTGGTCAAAGAGCGAATTGAATTCTCTTATTTCGTTTTCTACCTGGCCTATCTTCTGATTGATCTCGGAAGTGTTGCCTGAACCTATTGTTGCTTCAAGTGAACTTACACTGTTTGAGATGCCCTCAATATCCGAGATGAGGCTTAAATCCCACTCGTAAATATTGTTGAGTTCATCTTCCCTTATATTGTAATCTGCAGATACGCCGGAGTAACCGTGCTCTGCATGTCTTACCCTGTTTTCAGTTGAGGTTATGTGATTCATTAGAGCTCCGATACCGTTTAAAAGGTCCATCTCCATTTTTTTTGCAAGGTCCTGCCTGCAGAATTCGATTCTCCCTTTTATATCCCCCAGGTTATTTGCCAGCTGTTTACGAAGAAGGCTGTCTGCAATTCTCAGGTCCTCCCTTTTTCTGTATCCTCGAAAACCCGGGATAGCAAGCTCCAATTTCTTTAAAAGGCCTCTGTCCTCTTTTACCCTATCTCTTAGATCTACCATGTCAAACCCCTCTTTTACATGTGTTTATTCATGATGTACTCCTGCTCCGGCTCACGCCCAATGCAAGGATTCCCAAGCCCGCCATCACTATTAGAAAGGCAAAGGCTGTAATAGGATTAATCATATCAAATATTATACCTAAAATGGCAATGGATATCACTGTGAACAACAATCCTGATCCCACAAGTACTCTCGATCCATGTGGAGCCGATGCGGTTCTGACACTTCCCAAACCCACCAATATCAGGCTTGTGCTGAGCAGCCATAAACCAGCTGCTATCCATCCATCAACAAAGCCTATTGAATACAGCATTGCCATAAAGCCGAGCATAACAACCACAAGTCCGTAGCCGGCATAGAACACCAGATCCTCCTTTTTTTCCATTTCTGTCCTCTCCATAACCTTTTATTACATGCTCAAAATGAGAACTATAATATATTAAAGTTGTGGTTTTTTATATCTCTCTCATATAAATGGGTAAAATAACAATTAATTGAATCTATTTGATATTTCAATCACAAACATTTCAATCAAAAACTAAAAATATAACTGGGCACATGAGTGTTTGAAAAGTGGTATCCAGACTAAATTTAGAGCGAGTGTTAATATGAAAAAAATGATTTCGCTTTGTATTATAGGAATTCTGGTGACTGCATCCCTCTTTGGATTTATCATGCTTAAGTCAAATATCGCAAGCGCTGGTACAACATGGTATGTGGGATCAGGATTAGGAAACGACTCCACCACGATAACAGGTGGGATTTCCCTTGCCAGCAATGGTGACACCGTATTTGTGTACGCAGGCATATATGCCGAGAACGTTGTAGTTGACAGGAGTATTAACCTGACTGGTGAAGACAGGGATTCCACGATTATAGACGGTGGAGGTGGGAATGGAATTCATGTCATATCCGATTACGTAAATATCACGGGTTTTACAATTACGAATTCGGATTATGCTCTCTATCTTCAACCCTCCTCGAACTCTACGATTACAAACAATAATCTCTCGGGTAACAATTACGGGCTGCATATCCGGGAATCAAGCGCGGACAATAGAGTTTCAAATAATATCGTTTCGGGCAATTCAATCAACGGAATCTATCTTTCAAAGGTCTATAATAGTATAATTGAAAACAACATCATCTCTTACAACGGAGCATATGGGTTCTACCTTCTAGCCCAATCATTCAATATTACTATTTCAGAAAACCTCATTTTCGAAAACAGTAGGGGAATAAACCTCATCACATCAGCGAACTGCACCATTTCCTCAAACAATATTTCCCGGAACGATTACGGTATTTGGGTGAGCAATGCAGTGAACAGTACCATAACCATGAACAATTTCATCTCGAACATAAATTTCGGCATAACTTTCACCTCATCGGCCATCAACAACCGGGTTTATCACAATAACTTCTTTAACAATAACAATTCCAATTCTCCACAAGCCAATGATGATTCTTCAAACCAAAACCAATGGGATTTGGGATATCCATCAGGAGGAAATTACTGGTCCGATTACTCGGGGATAGATCTAAACACCACAGCTATGCAAAATGTCCCACCATCCGATGGTATCGGTGATACACCGTATGTGATAGACTCGGATTCACAGGATAATTACCCGAAAATGAGCGGGATTGGGAACTACATCTATCTTTACCCAGGCTGGAACCTGATATCAATTCCATTGATTCAATCAAATACCAATCTGGATTCTGTTCTATCTTCGATAAAAGGTTCATATGATGCTGTCCAATGGTATAATTCCAGTGATGGCTTCGATCCTTGGAAGCACAATCATTCTGCAAAGACACCATTACTAAATGATCTGGATAAAATCAACCACCTCATGGGATTTTGGGTTCATATAATAGAACCAAATGGAATTCTATTTGAATATTTTGGGAACAAATCCTCAGTAAATCAGACCATTACGCTTCATACTGGATGGAACTTGGTGGGATATCCATCCAATAGCACCAGAGATAGAACCGATGCATTAAACAACCTAACCTTCCAGACAGAAGTGGATGCGATCTGGAGCTATGATGCCGCAAAACAGAGATGGGAACAAATAGGCGAATTCGATTATTTCAGGATTGGCAAAGGATATTGGATTCATGCTAAAACCCAGTGCGAATGGGAAGTTCCGCTCTGATTAGAAAATCCCATCTATTTTTCAATCCCTGTCTCCCAGGCATATCCTACCAAACCCTCTATCCCCCACCAGTTCCCAATCCTCAATCACACATTCCCCTCTTACGAAAGTGAATCTGGGAAAAACAGCTGAGAATCCCT
>CBDVCK010000076.1:0-13304 GCA_965372465.1 uncultured Thermoplasmata archaeon
ATCAAAGCCCTGGCAACAAGCATGCCCTCCACTGCGGGAACTCCCCGCTTGTTCACAACCAGGTCGTTGTTGAATATCTCTACCGTTTGTATCAATCTATCAATGTCGATTGTGCCGTGGGCAACACCAGTATAAAACGAATCCCTGAGGAGGTAATCCATCTGGTCCGCATCAAGTGAGCCATGTATAATCTGTGACAGGTACTTCTTTTCATTGAAAAATTTCTGATTCTTATGAACCGAATACTCCTCGATTTTTGGCGTATCATCTTTATCAATCTGAGTGCTTATGAGTTTTGCCACATCTTCAGGTTCAAGGCCATGTTTTTCCAAAAGATCTGGGATGTAAGACCTATTTTGGCCATCATTTCCTTTGAGCTCAATCCTGCGATTGCCCAGTATTATGTCCTTTGTAATATCCATATGATCCGCCTGCATGTTCGTATGAATTGCCATCTCCAGGGTATGGGAATAGGGGCTGTGACCGATGTCGTGAAGCATTGAAGCTCCCATTACCAATTTCTTTTCGTATTCGTCTAGACCCAGAGCATCCGCAATTCTTTCTGCCACAAAACAGGTACCTATCGAATGCTCAAGTCGCGTATGATTAGCTCCGGGGAAAACAAGGTATGCAAGCCCCAGCTGATGAATACCATGGAGCCTCTGGATCTCCGGGGTTTCAAGAAGGTCCAGAAACAGCCCTTGCAGTTTAATGCTTCCGTGTACGGTATCGTGTATGATCTTGTAGTCAGGCATGGGATTGGAAAAGCATAAACGTGGTATTTATTGTTGTCGGAGAGGATTTTACGATTCTATATCACACATCCCTGAAAGGCACGATATCGCAGCATCCGCACGCGTGGCACATGGTCTCAAAGGAGCTTGTGGAAAGGCCGTATTTTTCTAAGATTTCCCTTTGCGAAATTGCTAATCTTATCATCCTCTCGGGCCGCACCTTCGAAAGATCATGGCCCAGGGCCATTACCATTCTCGCATAATTGTAGTCGTTGATTCTTAAAACCCTGATTACCGCCACAACTCCCACCTTTGCAAAATGCTCTACCCCGTTCAGTACATCTTCATCGGATTCCCCAAGACCGATTATGATATTGGTTGTGACCTTTCCCCTGCCAAAAACCTTTACAGCATGTTCCAACATCTTTAATATATGGTCATAATCCAGCTCGGGACAAACCTTATTAAAAATGTCTCTATTGAAAGTTTCGATATTGATTTTTATCTCGGTTGCACCCGCGTTGCGAAGCCTGTCAATGTCCTCTGGTACTAGGATATAGGGCTCCACTCCTATGTCCACATCATGCAGTTTCTCTTTCACTTTATGGACAACATCCACAATTTCATTTAGTGTATCACCTGGCGAATTTGCTATCCCGCTTGTTATGGCCACAGAATGAAAATCACTATTCTTTGAGGCATTTAAAATCATATCGAGAACCTGGTTGGAATCTCTCTTCTTTTTTCGCTTCTCATCCAGTTTAGGGGTTGCACAGAACTCACAATTGTATATACAGCCATCCTGGAGATTGACAAAGGCCTGATTCGGTGCATGAAGGAGTGTGGGTATGACCTCGACATATGGAATAAAGACCTCACCTTTCTTCAGGATCTGAAATCCCAGATCCCCTTTGGAAAGCGAGAATTTGCTGTTCTCATCATTTGTTACTCCAAGCTTCAATCTCGTACCACCAAAGGATAAAGCCAGTGCACTTTTTCCGGCACCGGGACCTGCTGTTGAGCTGCTTAGGGAATAGGGCAGTTTTATGGAATCCGAAACAAAAAGCTTACCGTGATATATGAGCTCTGCCTTTTTTTTTATGATGTCTGGAACGTCTTTTTTTTCATCCTTCATAAAGCTCCCTTCTGATTCTCGGAATAAAGGCCATCAACACAGCCTGCTCAGTAAGCCTTGTTCTATCGAAAAGATCCTTGGAAAGGTAACCGATTGCCCCTTGTTTCTTACCTATATCCGAAATTCCGAATTTTTCTTCTATGGACTGGCCAATGGTTCTTCCCTGTTTCACGAGATCAACAAGAATAGGAGGATAATAAAACCCTGAGCCGTGACCTGATGTCAATCTCTTTGCCTTATCGATTACTGCACAGTATTGAACATCGAAATATTCCCGTGCTACATCATTCCAGATAAGGCCTGCTTCGATTCCCACTCCGAAGTCACATTCCTCATCCAATGCATTTTTGGCCCTTTCTATGGCACCCTCTATTACCTCCTTTTCCATGGGTTGATTTGGAACCCCTGAGTTCACCTTCTTCCCGATAATCTGAACCCGCCTGAACAGTTTGGAGAACACATTTTCCACAGCATTGATTTTTAAAGGATTCTCAGAGCCTACACACACTACTACCTTCTTCAACAACTTGCCGTTTACGTCCATCTCTCCCTTTTTGATTTTGGTTGCGCTTACGGTATCCCCGTTCTCTGCCAAGGCCATTTTAACAGTGTATATCTCCATTGATTTTAACCCGTTTTTTTCTCTTTCGGAATTGATCACTTCCGCCCTGGGTCTTGTTTCCTCTGAAACCACAATGGCATCGAAATCCTTTCTCACTGCAGGTCCGAGCTCGTCATCCAAGCGGGTTATGGAATACCTGCTTCGCCAACCCTTTCCATCCAGAAATGATTCGAGATTCTTCTTTCTCTCTTCAAAATCTTCAATATCCACCTCTTTGGCCTTCCTTGCCAACCCATCTGAGGTTATACCTATGAATACCTGATTGTCATTTTCAAAAGCTTTCTCGAACATCAGTTCATGACCCTTGTGCAGGATATTGAATGTACCACCAAAGCAAACCTTCATACCCTCTCCCTCTCAAATTGAACCGAAATCAAAGATATATATTATATAGATGACATAAAGATCATCACAAAAATCACAACCAGAACCATCCACACTATCATTATGAGATTCTTCTTCTTGTTGGCGCGGATCAACTGGTTCCATTTATCCTTGCACTCGTCGTTGCAGAACTCCACCCCGAGCGGTACTGCCTTCAAACAGCTCTGGCAGTGACGATGTTGAACCAATTTCTCAGCCATGTGATTACCCCTTATAACGTCCTAAAACCCTATCTCTTTATTTTCTATTTAAGGTTTGGCCTTTGGTAGTGGTATGGTAATGCAGGTGAGTCACACAAAAAAAGGAACCTTGTCCTTGTACATTTGATATTCCTCAATTTCGGATAGTTCCTTCTCCTCTATTTTGCTTACCCGAACATACATGAAAATCAATATGGGTGCGAATACCACAGTCAGAATGGTTGGCCAACCCACAAGCCAGCCCACCACGATCAGGATAAATCCAAAGTACTGCGGATGTCTGGAATGAGAATATATCCCTTTGGTCACTATACTGTCCTCTTCATAATTCCTGTAGAGTGTCACCCATCCGATTATGATAAGACACATACCCATGAGCATCAGAACGGTACCATACACCATTGCCGCGGTCATTCCTATATCGACTCCGAGAAATTGGAATCTTATTACACTGTTTGGTACCTCAACCCCGGGTGCTGAAAAATAATTCGAGGCAAAAAAGAGTGTCAAGGGAATTCCGTACATCTCCAGGAAAAGCGAAATGAAGAATGCAGTCACAAGCCCGTATTCCTTCCAGTTCACCTTCCTCCTGAACGAAAGGGGAATCAGAAAAGAAACGAACAATATGATGTTCAGAACAACAATGAGCCACTGTTGCGTGATTGCGTTTGGAAGCAAGGTTCCCGTGAAATGGGAATAGAAATGGATGTAAAAATCCGCAATAAAAAACAAAGGTATAATGGCAAGAATCATAAGCATAACCCTATAGGGAAAATTCCTATGTTTCAAAAACGCAATCAGTTTTTCCATGGTAACAAAATATTCATTACCTCTATTTAACAGTTGAGGAGGTTATCAGTTTATAATATTAAGAATTATATAAGGGATATATGATTTTCAAGGTTGTTTGGATGTAATCCAGAACCGTTAGATTTTTATAGACCGAGAAAGATAGTGACTATGTTCCTTGAAAAAGAGTTTGTTTGGGGACGATTCCTTTCAATAATACATTGGGGCATGATATGGCCGTAAACAATAAACGGGTTCCGAAAAAAAGAAAAAAGAGACGGGAGGCTGAGGAAGAAGTCGTAATCAGAATCGGAGAAACCCCCGTGGATGAGGAAATCGTGATCAAAGAGGAGCCGGTCAAGGAATTAGAAGAGGAAGAAGAAATTGTTTTAAAAGAGGAACCGGAAGAAGAATTTGAAGGAGAATATGAGGAAGTAGTTGAACTGGAGGAGGAACCTCTCGAAGATTTCGATATTGAGGATGAAGAGGAATACGAGGAGGTGCCTGAAGAGGTGGAGCCGGAGGAAGAAGAGGATGATGTCGTTGTAATCTCCCTTGGTCCTGCTCCCAAAGAAAAGAAGGCAGCCATAAAGGAGGTTCTTATAGAAGAGCCAGAGGAAGAGGGGGAGGAAGTAGAAGAGGAGGGGCCCGAGGAAGCTGAGGTAATAGAGGAAGAGGGAAAGCCGAAAAAAGAGGAAGAGGGGATTTCTAAGAGAAAGAAATTGGCTGCAGTTATAATCGTAATTGTAATCATAATAAGCTCCATAGGAATTTACTTTTTATTCATACTTAACAAGAATCCTTCCGCAAAGTTGCAGTTATACCCCGAAACCGCACCTGCGGGATTTATAATCACGATTGACGGCTCCAATTCCTCGGATGATAAAGGAATAATCACATATTTCTGGAGCTTTGGCGATGGGGATACATATCTGGAAACTAAAAGCGAAAATGACGGCAGGTTCAACGGCAAAACCACTCATTCTTTTGACGAACCAGGTGATTATAAAGTTGATATGATAGTGACAGATGAGGAAGGCGAAAGAGACAACGCCGATGTTCAAATTACAATTACAGACCTGGAAGTCACCATCCCTGCCGAGATGATAGGGGACAGCATAACCTACGATGTAAACGGAACAGTGGAAGTTACCGATCCAGATGGTCTCTGGACAGGGGAAGAAAGCGGTGGAACAATTACTCTGGAAGAAATATTCATGGAATACGAAGGTGAAATGACCTCGGAAACCATTGGCATCTCAGATGCAAAGGATGGTTTTAAGGAGAGCCATTCTACACTTCAAAAATTCACGTCTCAGGAACTTGAACTCGACGGCACTGTCTCGGGCACTCTTGAGATTTCAGGGGCCACAACCTCGATGACCCTGCCGTTCGAAGGTGGTGAACTTGATGTTACTGATTATTCCTATGTGGACCTGAACACGAACAAGACCATTTTTTCTGATATCACCAGCGATTTTTTTATATCTGCAGGTGATACAGATATTTCCTCCCATGATGACCTCCGTACATACGGTAATCTGAGAATGGAATCCAGTGCCCTGCGTATCGAGGACCTGGAAGAGGATGGCATCTTTGAAGTGGGAGACAGCCAGACGAAATGGATCGGGGATATCGGATACAGTTGGACAGCCTGGGGGGTTACCAACATCAAGGGTTATCCATCAATCGAGATAAGAATCGATATCGATGACACAACAAAAGAAAATAACAATATCAATGATTTTGAAATGAAATTGTGGATAACAAACGATGTTCCCCTGCCGGTCAAGACCTATATTTACACAAGGATGATAACAGATGGGACTGTAACCACAATCGAGTACAACAACGAAGTTCAAAACAATGGATTTACAAGAGGAACTACAGATATTCCATGGGGAACCTGCCCCACACCGTCCCCCAATGGCCACTACCATTCAAGGAACCCTGGCTTTGAATTCGTTAACTGGGATATCGACGATGATATTCCCGACATGGGTTCGGGCAGTTCCAGTGTCAAAATTCCTCCTGAGGATGCAGTCGGCTTTGCTAAGGGGTCAGCTGGATTGATCTCCTTTATTATTGATAATCCCGGAGCCTATGTAATAGACGGTTATTACAATGAAACCGATGAGATTCCGAGATGGAATTTGACGTTTGGACAGGAAGGAGAGGAGACTGCCTATTACGTTGTGGTAAAGGGTGATGGAAGCATAATGGATGAGGCCCAGATATCTGTTTCCGAGGTTCGGAACTCTTCCTTGGACATTGATGAAGTATTGTCTTTTTCTGCTGGAGAGCTTGTATTTGAGAGTGATGACGAGGTCGATTCAAGAGTATTCGATGATAACGGAGATATCATGTTCTATAACGATGTAAACTATGGGGCAAGAGCCGATATCGTTTATCTGACAATCTCATTTCCCATTTCTTTAACATTGGAGCGCACTGAATATGGTTATTACTTGTATACCTCAGGAGAGGAAGGCAGTTTCTATGCCGGAATCGATGCGATTAACGGGCAGTTCATCTATGTATGGGACCATGAGGGAGAGGACATTTTGTCGGTATTATTAGGAGTATAATAAGAATCGTTCTCTTGATACACTTAAATAATATTGCCTTGGCGAGGTCCCCTTAAAAACCCTCATAACAATCCAGTCATCAGATAAAAAACACCAACCATCATAAGGACCATGCCGCATACATCCCTTAACTTTTCAGAGCCAATCTTCTTGCCCCATCTTCCTCCCACCTTCCCTGAGATGGTACCGGCAGCAATAATTGTACCCGAGCTTCCCAACCAAAAAGCAATCACAGACATGAACATGGTGAGCATATCTCTTGTCAATGTAGCCCTGACCAATGTGATCCATAAAAGGGGGCAGAAAAACGAACCTATGAGAAGACCCAATACAACCGAGAACATGGGTCTGAAGTTCTCCGCTACCTTGGCGGGACACCATTTCGGTTTTCTAACCTTGAATACGATCCAGGCCCCGTAGATTATGACAACGCAACCAAGAACCGCCACCGCAAACGTTAGAAAACCCGAAGGACTTCTTTCAATCAAAGCGGAGCCCACCATGAAAACCACTAAGCCGATTGTCAAATAGATGAACAATCTGCCCATTGAGAAAAATACAGAGGTGATAAACCCTTCTTTAGGGGTCTTATCCTTCTCCATTATGTAAGGAACCAAGATGGGGATGCACAATCCTAGACAGCTTAGGCTTGCAGTCAAACCGAATACGAATGCCGTGGCAACTATGCTCCAATCCATGGAATCTGATAAAATTTTACCATTATAAAAGCTTTGGTCTCCAGTTAAAAGATCATTAGAACCTCTAATTTATAAATAAAGTTAAATACTTAATTCGCACATTCAGAAAAAACGTAGAGCCAGATATTAAATCTATATGCATCAGAAATGGTAATATATAAACTTTGACGGGGGAGATCCCATAATCGTGGCAGGTTTGGATGTTGGAGCCATCACCATTAAAAGCGTGGTCATGAAGGACAATAAGATCATTGGTTACAACCTTGGGAAAACCGGCATGAACCCAGCAAACGTGGCAAAGGAACTCCTTGAGAGAAACCTGCAAAAGCGCGGCCTGAAAATTGAGGATGTCAACTTCATAGTTGCTACAGGTCACGGGAGGCATTCACTGGATTATGCCAACCTGAAAAAATCCGAAATCACATGCAGCGCAAAGGGAGCAGTAAGGTTAAACAAGAGCAGCAGGATGGTAATCGATATCGGCGGACAGGGCATTAGAGTGATCGAATTGGACGAAAATGGCGAGGTTGCCAATTTTCTGACAAACGACAAATGCTCTGCTGGAACAGGATGCTTTCTGGACATGATGTCCTTTGCCCTTCAGGTGGATTTGGATAAAATGGGGGAGCTGTCCATGGGTGCATGTGAACCCAAGAAGCTTTCCACTACATGCAGTATATTTGCAGAATCTGAGGTCGTCTCACTGGTTGCAAGGGGCACAAAAAAAGAGGATATTCTCGCAGGACTGCATGATTCAGTTGCTAGGAAGGTTTCCGGTCTTGCAAAAACTTTGGGCATAAAGGGTGATATCTTTCTTACAGGGGGAGTTGCGAGAAATATCGGTGTAAGACAGGCTTTGGAAAAGAGATTGGGTGCGAATATTTATGTGCCAAAATTTCCCCAGATAGCAGGTGCATTGGGTGCTGCAATACTTGGGCAAGAACCCAGGGAGGGGGAAACATGACAATAACCGGAGGTGTGGATATTGGCTCCACATACACCAAAGTCGTGGTGTTTTCCGAGGATAAGGTTCTCGGTTACGGTATAAAACCCACTGGAGCAAGCTCGGAAGGTGCTGCCCAGGCTGCAATGAAAGATGCCTTAGCCATGTCAGGTCTTTCCCTTGAGGATATTCAATATATCGTTTCCACAGGCTACGGCAGAAGGGTCACCTCCCTTTCAAATGAGGTGATTAGCGAGATATCTGCCAATGGCAGAGGCTCCAAATGGATAGGCAAAAAAGAGGGCATTAGGACCATCATCGACATCGGAGGGCAGGATACGAAGGTAATAGCACTTGACGACAACCTGGATATCGTCGATTTCAGAATGAACGATAAATGCGCTGCAGGTACGGGAAGGTTCCTTGAGGTTCTGGCCAATGAACTTGGTGTTCCCCTAGATGACATGGGTGGATTATCCCTAAAAGCGGAAAATCCGGTTGAGATCACCACAACATGTTTAGTATTCGCAAAATCCGAGGTGGCATCTCTTATTGCCAAGGGTGCAAGAAAAGGGGATATCATAGCAGGAATTCACATTGCAATTGCAAGAAGGCTTATAGTTATGGCAAAGAAGGTTGGCATCAAGGAGGTTGTCTTTTTTGACGGAGG
Organism: uncultured Thermoplasmata archaeon; assembly: GCA_965372465.1. Lineage (GTDB taxonomy): Archaea > Thermoplasmatota > Thermoplasmata. The sequence goes on from CBDVCK010000076.1 coordinate 8,764, forward strand.
CCCTGCAAGAAACATTGGAATGAGAAAGGCTTTTGAGGACCAACTTGGCATGAAGATATTTGTTACCAAACATCCACAGATCGTAACAGCAACAGGAGCAGCTTTACTTGCAAGGGATATAATAGAAGAAAAGGGCGCATCTTCATAAAAGATATTAAAATTATTTCTACAACATCACATTTTTTGTTTTTTCCCTAAAGGAGAGATCAGGATAAGGACTCCTCGAACTCCTCTTCTAAATCTGCAAGTTCGTCATCTTGCTTTTGTTTAGAGGGTTCTTCGATTTCTTCCTCAAGTTGCGCTAATTCGTCTGAAGGTGCGGGCCCCTCATATTCTGGTGATGGTGGTATCTCCTGCGTTTGGGATCCTGCGAGAACTTCGGATTTTCTTTCTGATGCAACCAACTCTCTGTAACCTTCGCCCACGGAAGCCGCCTTGGTCCCTCTAAATCCACTTGAGGTAAAAAGAATTATCAAAGCCAAAATCACCACAACAAAAAGGGGAACCAAAAGATAAATCATTGGAAATCCTGGATCGGAGGTCACTTCCGAATCTAGGGGATCAAAATCCTTCTTGTCATTCACACCGTCTCCATCGGTATCGGATTTTAATGGGTTCGTATGCTTTTTTTTCTCTTCTGAATCTGAAAGTCCATCTCCGTCATCATCAGCATCTTCATCGTTTCTGAGTCCGTCATTATCTGTATCTAAAAGTTTGGTGTCTTCCGTATCTAGAATGCCATCGGCATCATCGTCCCAATCGATATCATTGGTCAAGCCGTCATCATCTGTGTCCAATGGATAATCATCTTCTTCATCAGGAACACCATCACAGTCATCGTCGGTGTCAGCATTGTTACCAATTCCATCCGCATCAGTGTCCAGCCATTCTAAGGTATCATATGGGAAGTCATCCTCTTCATTGGCCACACTGTCATTGTCTATATCCGAATCCATTGAATCAGGAATAAAATCGTAATCATAATCATCAGGGACAGAGGAGTCGTCATTGGGATTTGTACCGATCTCGATTTCTATAATGTCACTATAGCCATCATTATCGTCGTCCGGATCCATTGAATCGGGTATGTAATCCCCATCATTGTCTGCGGGTTTGGATGATGCGTCCAATGGGTCTGTTGCTTCTGCAATTTCAATGGCATCTGAATAGCCATCATTATCGTCATCGCTATCCGATAGATTGCCTATGCCGTCCAAATCGTTGTCTCCATCCACAAAGAAATGAAGGGAAGCATTGTTATTGGTTTCCAGGTTCTCATGAATTATATCCAAAAAATCTGCAGTAACGAATATTGTATGATCCCCTACTTGTGCAACCCAGGTACAGCTCGCAATGCCCTCCTCCAAAGCACCCAGCGATAAAGTTCGTGTGGCAAATACATTACCCTCTGAATCCAGCGAGAAATCCACATTGAAGTCATAAGCTGGACCATCACCCTGATTTTGAACAGTGATATTGAATATTATTTCATTGCCATTAAGCGGTGGATCATTTGCACAGATTATCTGCAAATTGTTGTCTGTAACAAGTAAATCCGCAATTATTACCGTCAATGTGGCTTCGTTGAAACCGTAAACGGACCCTGTGCTGTTTTGCCCTTCCACACTTACATTTATCGTATATTCACCAGGAGGCAACGGTTTTTCATAATAGGTGATGAACGCGATATCCTGCTCAATGCTCGGCTCCATGGGATCTCCTTCCCAATATACCATGCCATGCTCGTAATTGAGACTCGTATTCCAGGGTGAGCCTTTGTTGGCATAGCTTCCGGAAGTTGTGTTGGAGGTCAGCAGGATGAAATACTCATCTCCCGGTGTGACTCCCACTGGTGAAGGGAAGGTGAAGTTGTTCCATCCATCCTCGATCTCATTAAACATCAAAGTCGCATTGCTGATGTCGCTTGTGGCATTTGGTAAATCCCTGATGTGAACCATAAAAGAGGAGGTAGGGGAAGGCGAGGATTTGAGCAGGTAAATACCGATACTCTGAATATCGGTTTCATTGGGTCTGAAGGTCTGCCCAACGCGTGTTGTGGATTTTATCCAGTCTGTTGTGGTATTGATATAAACTTGCGATTGATCGATATATCTTCCTGTGGCGGAAATCTGCATTTGATAGTTTCCATTTGAATCCGTTTGCGTCTTCCAATCCATTTCGTTTTCATTGATTTGGATCACGATTTCCGTATCTTTTACCGGAGTGGAATTGTCATATGTTGCTGTGCCATTTACCCAAAGAGATTTTCCCGAGTAACATTCAAGTAGAGAAAGCTCCTCGGATATCTCGATGGTTGTGGCTTCCTCAGCATTTGACATTAGAGATATTGAAGAAATTAAAATTGAGAATAGCAGCATAGAAGAACAAATAAGGATTCCGATTCTTTTTATCAATTCGCTCACGCCCAGGACTTGAATGGGATATTGTGTTAAATATTTTTTCAAAGAGTTGTGCCACATTTTTTAAGTGGTCGAGCTTTCTTATCACTTAACAATGTTAACTTTGTTCTTAACACTGTTAAGTCTGGCTAATGTATTTAAACTACTAAAAAATTACGGGTATTTGAGGTATATAAAAGGGGTTTTCCCCTTCACATTCGATAGGAGGTAGGCTCTATGGTAAAAAAATCTAATTTCATGGCAATTGTGTGTGTCTTTGGACTGTTTATAACCTTTTTCCCCGCAAATGTCGGGGCGACGATAACAGGAACACAACCCCCGTCTTCCGGAGATTGGGTGATTAACAATGTAACTGTAGTAACAGATGAATCCATAGATCTCAATGGCTCGATAATAGTGAATTCAGGTGGAAGTCTGACACTTGATAACTCGACTCTTACAATCAACTGCGCTTCAGATGGTGAGTACGGTATAATTGTGAACAGCGGGGGCGCCATATATATTAAAAACAATGCTTCAATCGATAGGTCTGGTTTGGGTAATTATTATTTCATGGTCAGGGCTGGAGCAGATTTTGAAATGAGAAACAGCACCCTAAAACACTGTGGATATGATAACTCTGTGGATTATAGGTATACAGGTCCTTATCTTGAATGCGATGGATTGATCGAATACTCGACAATCGATCTTTGCCAACAGGGGATAATTGCAGAAAACGGGACAGTCACAATCAGGTACAGCAGGATAGAGCACAGCTCCTGGCATAATGTGGAAGGGCGAAATGCCAATTTGATCCTTGACCAGTGTATCTTCAATGCCACATCAACAAAATGCAATGTGGAGTTCTATGAAGGATGCACAGCTATTTGCACCAATAATATAATCTCCAATAGCGGTTCAAACAATATATGGGCTAAAATCAACGTAACCGCAACCATTGAAGGCAATACAATATATGGTGCCGAAAGATGCGGTATCTGGGCAAGTGGAAACTGTGAGCTTACGATAAAAGACAATATCATTCACAACAATAGTTTATCCGGTATATGGATCCAAGATGGCTCAGATGTCGAATGTTACGGTAATACCATAGAATGGAACGGAGATACCGAAGCTCAGTATTGGAACAACTCAGGGCATGGTTTTGCAGGCTATGACAGCGAGGTTTACTTCCATAACAACACCGTGAGCTACAACTATGGGCACAATTTTGAAACCACAAGATGCACCGCCGTTTTCGAGGATAACCACTTCGATGCCTCGCTCATGAAATGCAACGTTGAGTTCTTTGATCATTCTGATGTTACCGCTAGAAGAAATTACATCGATGGTGCGGGTCATAATTGTTTCTGGGTAAGGGACGGTGTTACAGCCCTGATTGAAGGAAACACTATGAAGAACAGCCCTCACAATGGAATCTGGGCAGGTAATGGCTGCACTATGACGATAAAGGACAATATTATAGATACAATGGTTGAACATGGAATTTACAGCTATAATTCTACCCTAACCATAACAAATAACGATATCAGAAACTGCGGTGAATGGGGCATATATACCGAGGGATGTACCGTGATAAAGAGCGGAAATACTTTTGCCGCCGTTGCCGATGGAAATATTTGTAATTTGTATTTCATCACAATCGAAGCCAAGGATAAAGATGGTGTAGCAATTGAAGGAGCCTCTGTAACTGTTAAGGATTCTGCGGGTAATGATATATGGACTACAACCACGGATGCAAATGGACAAACGACACCAATTTTGCTGAAAGGCTCTCAGGTTGATACAAGCGGAGCCTCCACAACACTTTCCTACACAATAGAAGCTGAGAAGGACGACCTCAAAGGAACGTCAACACTAACACCCGATCAAACTGAGACTGCAACTCTTAGTCTAGAAGCCGAGGCAGATGGTGATGATGACGATGAGGATGGTCTCGGACTCATGCCTATGATTGCTATCATTTTGATTATAGTTGTGGTTGTGATACTGGTTGCGGTTTTAGCAAAGAAAAAGCCCGGGGAGCCGAAAGAAGCAGGTGAACCAGAGGGAACAGAAAAAACCGAAGAAGAACAACCAGAAAAAGTGGAAAAAACAGAGGAAGAAACAGAAGCTGACGAA
>CBDVCK010000077.1:0-13255 GCA_965372465.1 uncultured Thermoplasmata archaeon
ATGGACGAAGAAGGGATCATTCAATATATGAGCCCGGCTATTGAACGTGCCACTGGCGGTTTTAAACCATCGGACCTCGAGGGGCACATATATAACCAATATATCCACCCCGACGATATTGAACGAATCGAAAAAGAATTCAAAGTTAGAATTTCTGGTAAACCGGGTACTGTAGAATATAGAACAAATACTAAAACCGGAGAAATCCTATGGATCCGCGATTCCAGCAGACCGATCACGAAAAACGGCGAAATAACGGGTATCCAAGGTGTGATTAGGGACATCACGGAATACAAAGAGGCTGAGGAAAAGTTCAGAAATATTGTTCAGTCCACACCCATGGGAATACATATGTATCAACTGGAAACGGATGACCGGCTCGTTTTCATTGGAACAAATCCCGCTGCAGACAAGATATTAGGCGTTGAAAACAAGCAATTCATAGGAAAAACAATCGAGGACGCCTTTCCACCACTTCAGGAGACCGAGGTCCCGAAAAGGTACAAGAACGCTGCAAGAAATGGTGAAAACTGGTATGCAGAACAGATAGATTATGATCATGAAAAGATAAGAGGTGCATTCGAAGTTCATGCATTTCAAACCTCTCCCCAGAAGATGGTTTCAATGTTCTTGGACATAACCAAGCGTAAACAGGTAGAAAAGGCCCTGCGGGAAAGCGAGGAAAAATACCGATTGCTCGTAAACAACATCCCGGATGTTACCTGGATTTCCGACGAGGATGGCAACACAACCTTTATTAGCCCCATTGTAGAAAAGATCTATGGCTACACCCCAGAAGAGATCTACGAAGCAGGTGATACCTTATGGTTTAAAAGGATACACCCTGATGATCTTGAATTGGTTAAAAGTGGATATGAATCACTATTTAGTGGAACAGGTAAGTTTGACATCGAATATCGCATCAAGCATAAAAATGGAAATTGGATATGGCTTAATGACAGGGCATTTACAACCTTTGAAGAAGGAAAGAAGAAATACGCCTACGGTGTTTTCAGTGATATCACCGAGCACAAGAAAATGACAGAAGAACTTCTACAATCCGAAAAATTGGCTTCAATCGGCCAACTGGCTGCAGGTATGGCTCACGAGATCAACACGCCTCTGACAAACATCTCTCTTATTTCTGCCAACATCTTAAGGAAGACGGAGGATCCTGAGATTATAAAAAAATTAAAGAGCCTCTCAGAACAGGGGAAAATCGCATCGGAAATCGTTTCCAGCCTATTGAGCTTTTCTCGTAAAATAGAACCAAAAATTAATGTGGTTGATGTTAGTGATGTGATCTCAGAAAGCCTCACCTCTCTTGCTGAAATCAAACCCCACAATATTTCAGTCCATAAGAATTTTCATCCGAGACTGCACATTGTTTTAGCAGATTCATCACTGATGCAGCAGGTTTTCACAAATATTATAAACAATGCCTATGATGCAATGCCAGATGGTGGGGAGCTCACAATTAAAACGGAAGAAGGAGATAAGGGCCAAGTAGAAATACGCATTATGGACACTGGTATAGGAATTTCAAAGGAAGACCTTGAGCATATCTTCGACCCCTTTTTCACGAACAAGGCAACAGGAAAGGGTGTTGGCCTTGGATTGTCTATCTGCCATGGAATAGTCAGAGCCCACAACGGGACTATCCAGGTAAAGAGTGAGGAAGGAAAAGGAGCGACTTTTATCGTTAGGTTACCGGAGGGAAAGAAATGAATCTGAACATCTTGGTTGTGGACGATGACGAGGTATTAAGAAATGAGCTTTCCGAATGGTTGAATGGCGAGGGCCATAAAGTCAAATCAGCAGATTCTGGGGAATCTGCAATAAAAATGGTTAAAGGGGAGAATTTTAACCTGATTCTTACAGATATGAAGATGCCGGGTAAAAGCGGTCTGGATGTGTTAAAGGCTGCGAAAAAATATCGCCCCGATACCCATATGGTCATGATAACTGCCTACGGTACCATCGATACTGCGGTTGAGGCCATGAAAATCGGAGCAGACGATTATATCACAAAACCTTTTGAAATCGAGCAGCTGAGATCTGTTTTACAGAATATAACCAATGAGATCGAATTCGAAAAACAAGTGGAGAGATTCGAAAGTACAAGTGAATCCAAATCCCAGGATCCATTCGAGCTGTTCAGGTCATTGGTTCAGGATGCGGAGGGACTGTGTTTAACAAAGGAGAATCCCAAAACCATTGCAGAAAGATACGACCTGCAAAACACTGTAATATACCAGCTCACAACAGAGGGTAAAGATTCACATACCATCCACCCTCAAAACATATACGAGTTGAAACTTCATATAAACAGTTTCTTTGGAGAACATCCAGAGGGTGTGGTTCTAATCCATGGCCTTGAAGCCATATTAGAACAGCATACATGGGATATCGTAAGGCAATTTATCCTGGATATCTCAAAAGATTTCGTTCTGAAACCCTCCCGTATTATCATTTCCATCCACCCGGATCAAATTGACGAAGAGGTGTTCACCGAACTTAAACATCTCATCAGTAATCCCTATACTCAACTCATGACCGAATCATTGTCCAGCCCAATTAGAAGAAATACCCTCAGATTTCTGTCCTCAAATATTTCTTCCAGTTTTTCTGAAATACAAAAGGAGCTGAAAATAGAGGATGCACCCAAACTCAGCTTTCATTTGAAGAAGCTGGTAAATGATCAGATTTTACAAAAAGACGAAGAAAAGAGTTACTCCTTAACTGAAAGGGGGAAAAGTGCAGCTGAACTGCTTGGGAGAATGGAAAGCAAGGCTGCAACTGATGTGCAGAACAATATCTTGCTGATTTCGGGACCTTAAACCGATTAATTGCCTGGATTTTCGAATTTATTATATTTTTTATTAAATTATAATTTAACTTGATAATACCTCATTTATCTTTTCATTTAATCGGCCTTAACTTGGTTCTATAAATATTAGAAATAATTTCTGTCAATCGATAAGCCCCTTCCAACAGATGGTTTTCCACGAGATTGGGAAAAATTTGTTGGAAAGGACCAGGAGGAGTAAATATGGAAAATCCACAGGAAATATTGAACCTGATTTCAAAAAAAAATGTGTCCAGGATTCTGATCAATACACATAAAAAATCAAGATCCGTCCAGGAACTTAATATAATATGCGGCGTTCCAATAGCGGTATGTTACAAGATAATACATCGCTTGGAAAATCTTGGTTTTATGATGTGCACGGAAAAACGTCATAATAACAAAGGAAAACCAGTTAAATACTATCGTTCTCAAATAATCAATGCACAGTTTTTCTACGAGGCTGGAAGATTCAAGGCAAAAATTCAGATGACAGGAAACGGTTGGGAACACTACCCGCCATTAATCGAAAATAATGGTAGAGAGTATCCAATGCAATTTAGTGGTTGACCTTAAAATTATTTCTTTTTTTTATGTTTCCCTTTATTAAATTAGAATTTACTTACTTTTCCATTTAAAAGAATTTTATTCAAATGGAATAAACTGACTACTATATATATTAAAAATTATGATTTTAGATTACAAATTAATGTCAAAGGAGACAAAATATGAAGCCAAAATACGAAATATTGGTAGTTGATGACGACCACCTTCTATGTAAAAATCTAAAAGAACATCTGAAAACCAGTGGATATCAGCCAACCTGTGCATTCTCGGGAATGGAAGCTGTGGGAGTAATCAAGGAAAGAGATTTTCACTTGGTTCTTACGGATTTGGAAATGCCTTATATTGACGGTTTTGGGCTGATAAAATTCATAAAAACCATCAAGTCCGAAATACCTGTTATCTTGATGACAGGAGACGGAGAAGCCTCAACCAAGGATAAAGCCCTAGAGCTGGGGGCCTCCGAATTTATCCGAAAGCCATTTAACATTGATCATTTGCTCCGTGTCATTAATAAAGTGTTGAGTAATAATAGATACTAAGGGTGGAAAAATGGATTTCAAACCAAGATATATATGAGGGGGAGTTATGATATCAAAAAAAGAGTTGTTTGAATATAGGATTTCCTATATGCTAGCTAATATGAAGAGAAACTTTAAAATCGAGCGGATTCTGGAGCAAATGTTAAAGGAGATGTGGGCTTTGAGTGAAGAGGAGTTTAAATGGACACCCGAGCCTACCATAAAAATAGACGGAAAATGGGTTGCCAACCCGGAATATCGCCGGGTTTTACAGTTACAAAAGGACCTCCTCTGGGAAATAATGACCCAAAACGCCAAGGAAGAGCAGGAAAATGAAGATAAATACATATTATATAGATGAATTTCCTAATTTAAGCCCCAATAAAGGAATTTTTAAATTTCTATCCATTATTTTAAAAGCCAAAGTTTTATTATCCCAAATTACAATCGATGCTCATGAACCTCGCATCCCTGTTCTCGGGTGGAAAGGACTCCGCATACGCAATGTTCAAGGCAATGGAGGAAGGTCACAAAATAAAGGCATTGGTTACCATAAGCTCAAAGAATCCTGAATCCTACATGTACCATGTTCCCAATATCACACTCACAAAACTCCAGGCCCGGGCAATGGATATCCCCATAATCTATAGAACAACAGAGGGAGTGAAGGAAGAGGAACTTGGGGATTTGAAGATAGCAATAGAAGAGGCCATAAAAGACCATGATATTGAGGGAGTGGTAAGCGGAGCTATTTACTCGAACTACCAGCGAAAGAGAATAGACGATATTTGCAGCCAACTTGGAATTGCAAGCCTTTCTCCTCTCTGGAAGATGAAACCAAAGGCGATGCTCAGGGATATGGTTAAAAGTGGTTTTAAAATCGTAATCGCAGCAGTTGCAGCGGGAGGTCTTGGACCTGAATGGCTGGGAAGGGAAATTGATTCACAGGTGATAAATGAGCTCTCTGATTTACACAATACATGCTATGTATGCACTGCAGGTGAAGGGGGAGAATTCGAGACCCTGGTTTTGGATGCTCCCTTTTTTAGAAGACAGATAAAAATCATTGATGCCGAGAAATCCTGGGATGGTCAAAGCGGTGTATACACTGTAAAAGATGCGAAATTGGTGGATAAATAAACCATCATATTATTTCTTTTTGGGAGGTGGAGGCAGGGGTTTTGATCTTGGCGGCGCTGCCTTTTTTGGGGGTGCAGAGCCTTTTGGTTTGGGTGCAGGTTTCTTTGCTCCACTCTTGGGTTTTGGTGCGGGTTCGGTCTCTTTTTTCGGATCAGTAGTGGGTTTGGCCTCCTCCTCAAGCTCAAAAGTTGTGTCACCGCCCTTTCCCTTCCTTCTTTTCATGGCAATTGGAATGGCAATTACACAAACAATGACAATGAGGACGATTAGTAAAAACAGCAACATGTTGTTCATCTGGGGTAAAAAGTCGCTGTTATCGCCAATACCATCTGAATCACTGTCCTCCCACTCATCCTTATCTTTGGGGAAGGCGTCCTTCTCATCACCATATCCATCATAGTCAGTATCCTTCCACTCCTTGTCATCCAATGGAAATGCATCCACACCGTCCTCATGGGAATCATCGTCTGAATCCGGGTCTAATGGATCGGTTCCAGCCTCAGTTTCCTCAATATCCGAAAGTCCGTCGTTGTCATCATCGAAATCCGCAAGGTCAAATACACCATCAGAATCGCTGTCCACATCCGCAACACCCTCGACAACTGCAGAGTCAGGTGAGTCATTGTCTGAATTGTCTACTGCAATAACGTAATATTGATATACAACACCGTTTGTGAGATCGGAATGTGTGTAGGAGGTTGTACCTGCATTAATATTTCCGACCTTACTGAACGAGCCATTTGCTTGCCTGAAGTAAAGTTCGTAATGATCAAGATCCGAATCAGTTACCGCGTCCCACCTTATTACCAAAGTTCCACCAGTTTCAACAGTGCTCACAGCAAGGCCCTTTGGAATGGATGGCGGTGTCAAATCCTTAACAAGGAAATATGAAGTTGTCATATCAGTGTTTCCTGCCTCATCTTCAACTGTGAGGTTAACTGAGTAATTTCCGAGGATTTCGTATATATGGGTGATATCTGGATATATATCGTAATAGAAACTACCGTCGCCGAACTCCCACCTGTATTTTACAATACCCACATTGTCAGAGGAGTCGCTTGCGTCAAAACCTGCTGGTGCTTTTTCTTCTGAATATTCCTGTAAAACCGCCACGGCATCAGGTACAGTTACATCAAGAACAATGATTGTGATTTCATCTGAGTCTGTGTTGCCCCCTAAATCCGTGACAGTCAAAGTTACGGTATAAGTGCCTGGCTGTTTATATTCGTGGTCCGGTGTGGGGTTCGCACTGGACAGAGGGACAGAACCATCGCCAAAGTCCCAGGTATACAAAGTAATCTGTGAATTATCGGAAGAGCCTGTGGCATCGAAGTAAAAGCTTGTATCTTCATCTATTGTTCCACCGGTCCCTGCATCTGCAACAGGGGTAGTTACATCCACTACAGTGATTGTTCCTGTGTCACCCAAAATTCCTCCAAATCCGGCAGTCACATTGCATGTTCCGAGGCCTATTGCAGTAAATTGAACAGATTCGTTTGCAGGAACTATACTGCCCACATTTAAATCAGTGCAGTCCCAAACGGAGTCGACATTAGTAAGGAAACCTGATGTGCTGTTATAACCTGCGGCATAAAATGTATCTACCTCACCCACATCATAGGTTAGAGAGGCAACTCGGTTTCCCCCTCCATTTGAAGCATCCCGAATGAGAATGAAATCCATGGTCGGTGGAGTAACGGTTATTACGGTTTGATTGAATGTTCCCTCTGCATTCATTGTAATGGTGGCACTTCCACTTGTGGTATCGCTGCAGGTCGCAGTTGTTGAACTTCCGAACGTGATTACGGTAACAACATTGGTGTTTGAAGAACCCCATGCTGATGTAGAGGGGATATCCCCGATATAATCGGCGGTTATGTTGTATTGAGCACCGTATAATGGTGCCTCATGCCCCACAGGGAAGGTAGGATAGTTCACAGGATCACAGAGATTGTTACCCGCTCCTCCGGGCAGATCCCGGATCTGAACCCAATCCACTTCCGGGGGATTCACGGTAACTGTTGTGGTGTTTGTTACACCATTGTAATTTGCCGTAATTGTTGATGATCCACCGATCAACTGAACTGTTATCGTGGTAGAGTCACCCGGGGTGGTCACAGTAATTACGGTTCCACCAGTTGTTTCGGACCATGTGGTAGATGCATAATCTCCGAGATAACCTGCACTGCTATTGAAGGCTGCAGCCCAGAGGGTAATCCATTCTCCCACATCAAAGGTCAAGCTAGTGACTATTGAACCTCCGTTCGAGGGGGCGTTGCGAATCTGTATGAAATCGATTTTGGCTGTTGTCACGTTTACCACAAATGAATCGCTTATTGCCAGACTCAGGTTCTCTCCGGTAATTGTGGTCAGTCCTCCGACAACACCTGTCGTGAATGTGGTTGATGTTCCCCAGGGATCAGATAAAGAGCCCAATCCTCCGGATTCACTCCAGCTCACATTCACCAATTTCACATAACCGTAAGTTGAATTGTAGCCTGAAGCATAAACTGTAATCTGCTGGGTTGCACCCAGAAGTTCTGTTGTGAGTTCTTCCCCCCCTTCGGCCTTCGTCAAGATGATGTAGTCTACCGAGGGTACAGTGATGTTGAGGAGTTTTGTAAGCCCCAGATAATCGGCAGTGATTTGTGCAACACCTCCGTCCCAACCGGCCTCCACAAGCACAGGACTTCCCTGAGTACCCATTGTAATTACTGTTCCTCCACTGTCCTCTGTCCATAGAGTAAGATCGCAGTTTTCAACAAATCCCACACTATTACTGTATGCGGCAGCCCAGTATGATTGGTTGGTGCCAACACCAAGGAGTTGGTCTGTGACGACACTCCCTGTCCCATCGGGAGCATCCCTGATTTGTATGTAATCGATATCTATATTCAACCAGGTAATAATATTTCTAATAAGTGTTCCCATATTGGGCCTCTGGTTAATTTCATCTGTACTGTGAAAGTACGAGAAACCAAAGTACACCACCCTTGAATCCAGATCATGCCCCGCTTTAATCCCCCCACTTCTTCTCGACGGGGAATAGCGGAAAACACGGGAGGCATAATCCACGGGGTTAAACTCGCTAGGCGAATATAGGGAGCACGGGAGGGTAGTGCTTGAAAATGGACCGCTTATGGGATCATCAGTAACACCTGTTATCTGATCCTCATCCACATCATCAGTTATGAAATTGGCGTGCAGATAATCTGAATAGAACGCTGTAGCACCAATTTCTGCTCCTATATTTTCTCCCGACATGAACAGACTTCCCGTCCCGCTGTCAAGATAGGTTGAAATCGTGGTTTGATCTGCTACCGTCAAAGTAGATGTTGCATCCTCACCTGTAACCCAAATCACATCCTCATAAGGTGCCAAATCCGCACTTGTTGGAGCACCGTTTTCGTCCACCATCCAGGTGTCAAACGAATATTCCTCATAACACATGGATTCCTGAATACCGTCTTCATATCCATAGGGATGGCCGCTGTCATCATCATCTACTACCAGGATGTCATGGGGAATGTAATCGTAAAAGCCGGCCTGTAGAATATCCTTATCGTCATTGTTTTGAACGAAAACAACAATACCGGTGTTATTCAAGTTCCACTCCGGATTTACTGTAAAAATCTTCGAAAATGAAATATTCTGTCCAACCGAAAGTCCGGGCATGTCCTGTTCATCCAGCATATCCCTCATCACATATCTATGACGAACCTCCTGATTTGGACTAAAAATTCCCGCATATGCATAAGTGTTATCCTCAACAATTGCATATCTTATCTTCAGATCGCCTGCAGGTAATGTGTCAGTTACTTCGATTGTAATGTTTGCAAAACCTGTTCCCGGGACAAGATATCCATCAACAGTAATTTCGAGAGGGCTGTCTATTGCCAATTCGGTTTCAATAAGACCCTTGTAATAACTATAAGAAGATAATCCATTATGACCCTCATTGGGTGGGCCATCGAATAACATGCTCGGGACGCCTGTTATTCCGTAGTAACTAATACGGGCATCATTATCGGGAATGTTGTGCCAGTAAAACGGATCATCAGTCTGTGGGCCATAAGTGTGGTACGCAATCATTACCAACTGTGAGGAATTGTACACATCCAAAAGGTCATTTATTGCCGGATTTGCATAAGTACACGGACCACAGCCCCAATTCGTGAAGATCTCAGCAAGGACCGTTCTGGGACTACCTGCTCTGGTACCGTGATCTTCAGGGGCCTCTTTTGATGATAGCTCTTTTATATCCATTTGGGATGGAGCCTCATTGAAGGTATCCCCCACCATAAAAGAAAAAGTTCCTAAAGCTGATATTAAAAGACCCACTGCTATCAGTAAAGCAAACAAACTCGAAAATCTGGCATTTTTGTTCATATACAACACCTCATAGTCTGGGTGAAAGAATCTTCGTTCAAATAAGTATGGATATTCTGGTATATAAGGATTCAGTGGTTTTTTTCCGTCTCAAATCATTCATTTTTTTCTTTTTATCATGAATGTCACAAGAACAATCACGACAACCACAACCGCTATAATTATTATGAACAACATCCAAGGCTCGGAGGTGGGTTCCTCAGTCACATCGGGATCAAGTGGATCATAATCCAGCTTATCGAAAACACCGTCTCCGTCGGTATCGGGATTTTTGGGATCGGTACCCTTGGCAATTTCCTCGGTATCTAGAAGTTCATCACCGTCATCATCATCATCCACCAAATCACCAATACCATCTTCATCAAAATCCCCATCCACGAAGATGGCCAAAGTACCATTATTATTGTTTTCAAAGGATTCCAAAGTGGCATTCAAAGGATCTACTTCTATCCATATGTCATGGGAACCGTTTATTGCAGTCCATAAGATGCTTACGGAACTTGTGCTTCCAACCTCGATCTGAGATATGGTGGCAGTATCAATCAAATTGCCGGGGGATGGGATACCGTCATAGAAATTCACCAATATCTCCTGACATTGGGCAGACCCTAAATTGTGGATGACAACCGTTATATTTACCTCCTCATTTTCAAGTGGAGGAGTTTTTTCGGATGAGAAGTTGATATCTACCCCGCTCATTACCAAATCAGGTAAAGGTACCTCAGTCACAGTGATCTCAGTTGAGTTGTAGGCGGTCATTGTCCCATTAATAATTGTGGCGTTTACCATATATTGGCCTAATTCCGAAGGTACAGTAATAAGTTCTTGGTAGTCGCCATTGGAATCGGTCTTTGTTCCCCAAAATAGGGTTTCATTGATTTTTATCTCGACATCCGAGTTTAAAACCGGGTCTTGGGTATCATATTTTGAAGTACCGTTCACCCAGATCTGTTGTCCTGGATAGCATGTTGTCATCTGGACATTTATGCTTAAGTGCGATATTCCACGTACGGTAATGGTTCTCTCATCATATGCAGCAAGTGTTCCATTTGAAAGCGTGATATTGACCTGGAACTCTCCGTATTCCTCGAATTCAAGCTCCATGCTAAAATTACCGAAATTATCTGTTTTGGAATAATACTCATTTTGCGTGCCCAGTATCTTTACAGTCACATTGGAGTTTTCAACCGGTGCGGTGGCGTTATTGTTATAGAAAGCTGAGCCATTTAAGAATATGGATTCACCAGTATTTGCTGTAGCAGTCATTTCATTGCTCATATTGATCTCAGAGGCATAGAAGAAGTATGTTTTACCTGAGTCGTTCGAATTCGTGAGATTGTCAGTTGCGATTATTTCATAATAGAGAACTGTACCTCCTCCCCAACTTGAGTCCCAAGTTATGTTCTTCCAGAATACATCATTCGAATCAGGACCATTCATGTCTAGGAAAACACATACATCTTTACAATATGTCAATTGAATCTTAAAAAGTCCATCGGGATCAGATACAGTGGCAAATACTGTTACATTATCGTCAACTTGGGGGTATTTTGGATAGTGATAAACATCAGTGATCTCAGGCCCCACTGAATCCCCTGAAACTTCTTGTACCATGAATAAAGTTCCAAGAAACGGAAGTATAAGGATGCCTATCAAGAAGATTCGTATAATTCTCACTCGGCTTCAACTCCATCTTACCCTAAATAGCATATACCAGCTAAAAAAGATTGCGGAAAGATTCTGGCCGCAAAATCATGCAAAATCCTTGTTCCTCGCAGTAATTCCCGCAAGTATCAGGAAAACCAGAGCCGAATCAAGAAGAACCTCTAAGACCTTTTACATTACCTTCCCTGATGATTTCCCTTCGGATATATCTACCTTTTACGGAAACTCCTTCACCCTTAACATCATGATCCCAAGAAAGAGGAAGACGAAGGTAACGCCCACAAGCACCTGGGAGGAGTATCCTATCCCTGAAGCGTCATATGCTGATATTTCACCATGGGACATCCAGGCTGAACCTATGCTCCTTATGTAGTGTTTTATTGCAACCTCATGAATCCTGCCAGGCATTGATCCAATAAATCCTTCCCATATGAACGCATAGAACAGTCCGAAGTACAGCGGTCTTTTCAACGGAAGGCTTATGAAAAGGAAGAGAGAGGAATATACCATTGATCCAAGAATTGCAAGAACGCACACACTGGAATAGATGTTCAAGGCTTCCGAATCAATACCCAACTGTCCAAAAAAGGAGACAAAACCCACTGTCACTATGATGACCATTACTATACTTAGGGAAATAACAAGGGACAGATAATAGCCCAGGTAGGCAAAGGTTCTATCTAAAGGGGAGGTGAGAACCTGGGTTATGCTCTTATCCTCGATTTCGTCCCTTATTATCGAGGCTCCGTAGATCATGGCAATAATGGGCATGAAGAAGAACAAAATAAGAAAATCCATAAGATCGGTTCCAGTAGGGAGCCTTTCCACATCTTCTGTGGCTGTGTACCCCATGACAGCAGCCAAAAATATCGCGATAAGGACGGTAACAATGGCCTTTCTGCTGAACAATAGTTTCTTTGTTGAATATCGGATTATCGCCATCATTCCAATCAAATTCGCTCTTATATCCATTCTACCACCCCACCAGATATCTGAACACTGCCTCGAGGTTATCATCCAGGCTGTGAATTCCTGATATATTGCATTCCATATCCGTAACTATCTGAGGCAAGTCATTGAAGAATGCATCCGGCTGTAAGACCTGGACATAAATTGCTCTTCTATCCTGGGATAAGCCCACAGATACCGTATAATCCATATCCAGAAGCTTCTTTGCAAGTTCCAAAATACCTTCTCCTTCAATTACTATGTTATGAGGATGTTTGTCAATCAGTGCCCTGATTTCAGATATATGACCAGAGGCCACTGCCCTGCCCTTGTAAACAAGGGCCACGTTCTTCGTCATCCTCTCCACTTCGAACAGTACGTGTGAACTCACTATGATATCGTGACCCTGGTCCTTGTGCAGGGAAAAGATGAGGTCAATTATATCCTTTCTTGCCAAGGGATCTGTCCCTGCCAGGGGTTCGTCCAAAAGGAGAAGACTGGGATCGTGCAGGATGGTTGCTGCAATCTTCATCCTCTGTCTCATGCCCTTGCTGTAACCCCCTATCTTTCTTCCCAGAGCATCTGTCATGCCAACGATTTCGGATACCTCCGAGATCCGTTTATCAAGGGCTGCACCGCTCATTGCATGAAGTCCCCCGGATAGTTTCAGGAACTCCTTACCTGTCATGTCATCTGATAGATTGTCAAAATCCGGGCACAGGCCTAGTTTTGCATGTATTGGGGTGTTCATCCATGGATTTTGACCCAGAACCGTAAGTTCACCCACATTAGCCCTTATCATTCCTGTGATGAGCTTGAAGAACGTGGTTTTTCCTGCCCCGTTGGGACCCACGATACCGGTAATTCCCGGCATGATATCCAGATTGAAGTAGTTCAACCCTATAACCTGGCCGTACCATTTCGAAAGATTTTTGGCAGATATAATGGGGCCTGTCATTTCCCCACCGCCTTGAGATGTATCCTAATGTACACCACGATCAGAGGGATTATTAAAATACTGACCAGGACTGCACCCAAAAGACCTGCATTGATCCCTTCAGGGACAGAATAACCGTACATTATATCATACGAATAATAAAGAATTCGAGTGGGGTCTATAAGTATCCAGTTCTTGTCGAAATTCTGGAAGATAGTCCCAATTATTGTGAGCACGAAGAAT
>CBDVCK010000078.1:0-12946 GCA_965372465.1 uncultured Thermoplasmata archaeon
CTTCCTCGCAAAAATATCGCGGCTATCTGACCCGAAATTTTCTTAAAGGGGATGGGGGGCGCCTTTCTCTTTTCATCTAATTTTGATTGCATCTATCAAGAGGATGAGAATAATTTTTCAACCGCCCCGAGCAGGGGGCGTGGCCCAGAGAAGGGTGAGCAAATTTAGAATAAATCTACGAGCTAATGCTCCTGTAGAGCATGCAGGCGGAAGGTATGGAGGATATACTGGCTTCACCCCTCTGCAATATCAAGTAATTTCCCATAAATCTCCACCATAGCCCTTGTGTCCATCTCACAGTAAGCCAATAGAGCCCTTCTCAGCCTCTCCTTCTCCTCCCCCTCACATTCTATCATATTAACCCAAGAAGCCTGTGCAGAGCCTCCATCGCCTATCTCAAGGACATCATAACTCAATTCGGACACAACCACGGGAAGTACATTCTTGATACTCGTCCTACCCTGAAAATTATAATCCATATAATGTTTCAAAAATATCTTCTCCAGATCCCACAGCCTGTCAATGAAATTTCGAAGCTTTTTTTCCTTGTCAGGAAAAAGACTGGCCAGGCTTTTTAAAATGCTTCCTTCAAAACTCCTGTGATACACAACTATTGGACCGGTATCACCAATATTGTCCACAAGTCCCTGAGCAAAGCCAGGGCGGGGATCATCAGATGTGTCTGCAAGATATTCCCTGTACCCCAACTTCCCATCTTTAAGAATATGTAAAGACCACTGAAAGGGAATCTGGTTGTAAGGACTGCTTTGTGGATACCTGGGTATGGCCCAGTTCATGGTTTCAAAATCCAGGAAATAAATAGGTTCAGAGAGGCTGGCAAGTTCCCTTTGTATATTCTTCTCATCTATAAGTACCATCTCATTCAAAGCAGAGTGAATAAATTTCTTCTGTCTTGGGTTGAGGTTGTAGCCTGCAGGAAGGTCCTTAAGCTCTATTGTTCCACCTTCGAACAGCTTCCACTTCTTGGTCGAGCGCAGCCTTGGAATATTGAAGATCGAGATCTCAGGGATATGGGCCCAGCACTCATCCTCCAGAAGACAATCGTAAGGACCGCTGCAGTGGGGTCCGATTGTGATGTCTGGCTCTGTGTTTTTTTGCAGTATCTCTTTTTGGGCTATGACGTGCCCTTTTACATCAGGTAAGTGAACAAGAACATCGTCTGTGCAGTCCTCGATTTCAAAGAGGTTTCCCAAATCAGGATGTACATAATCCCTGTTCAGATGCATTACAAAGGTTCTATTCACCCCAAAGCCAGCACCCTCCAGAACATACCTCTGGACAGCAACATCAGGGATGTGCTCTTCTTTAATACTGGTTCCTGACTTCACCTCAATGATATCGAATAGATTATCTTCCACTCTTTGTAGTACATCCACCCTAACCAGAACCTCGTCAAAACAAAACGTGGCCTCAAAGATAATAGGGGTCTTATCTTCAATGCTTTTTTTGGTTCTGGCAAGCACATTGCTCCAGGGCTCATACTCAATCAACACACCCTCGGGGAATTGACTCCTGGCAGCTTCAAGAACCTCCATACCCTGCCTGAGTTGGAGCTCCAAAGCAAGATCCTCTTCCCCCTCCATGTTCTCATCTGCATAAAGCAATTTCAGGCACTGGAGACCTTTGCAATATTTGCCCTTTGTGAGAATATAATCCAGAGACATCAACCGCTGTAAGGAATTATGAGTATATTAGAAATGTGATTCTTCATTCAAGGATTTCAAAATATTTAACTCAATTAATCAGTATCCATAATTGGTGTTTCTTAGGAAGAAATGAAATTTGAGGTCAAGGGTAAATATCGAATACTTTCACATTCCCCCCAGACCCGGATTTATATACTCAAAGTCCATATATTTATTTAAACAATTGACACGGAAAGTTACTTAAGGGGAAGGTGATATTATTAAATTGGTGAAAAGGTTGTCTTTTAGCAGGGAACATGAGTGGTTCATCAAGCATTCGGATGAGCTATCCAAAAAATACCCGGGTAAATATCTGGCCATTATAGGGGAAAAAATCGCTGCAATCGGTGCAACTGCATCAGAAGCTTTCAAATCGGCCAAGGAAAAGAATCCGGATAAAAAAGTATCAATTGCATACATTCCCACTGCTGAAGAGACGGTGACCTTGTTATGAATTTTCCTTATATTTTTCTCGAGGGAAGATACCTGCCTATCGTCCCTGTGGAACTCAAAGGCAAAGAATGGATAGAGCTAAGAGCATTCGTGGACAGTGGAGCAAGTTACAGCATATTTCATGCAGATATTGCTGAAATTCTGGGAATAGATTACTCAATAGGTGATAAGAATCATATGACAGTTGGTGACGGAGTCAAAATTCCGGTCTATACCCACGATGTAAGGGTTCGGTTTAATGAGAAGGAGTTCAAAGCGAGAATAGGATTTTCAAATAAGTTAGGTATAGGATTTGATATTTTGGGAAGGGAATGTTTTTTCGATCGGTTTGTGATTTGCTTCGATGATAAAGAGAAGATATTGAAGATTATCGAAAGGAATGAGTAAACCAATCCACTTGTATGTAGATAATAAGGGAGTGAGCCGTGCACAAAGCTCTAAAATCCCTCGATATCCTGGTTTTCCTAATCCAAAGACTTGAGCCCGGCAAGAGCCAAAATTATTAATAGCCAGTAGAGCAATACTTATTTTGAGCTTCGGAAAGGAACCTACCATAAGGTATTCTTTCCAAAAGGAGGGAGTAAGATGAAATCAAAGAAGACAGGCCTGCTTGTAGTTACCGTAATTTTCATATCATTATTTGCGGTATCCACAAACCTGAGTGCAGTGGATTATGAATGCCCCGCATGTGGAGAGGTGGTTGCATACGGCATACCAACCTGTCCTGCCTGCGGTGGAGAGCTCGAATGGGACGATATTATTGAAGCCGAAGTCGACATCCATCCAGAAATTCTAAATCTCAAATCCAAGGGTAGATGGATCACTGCCTATTTCGAACTAGAGGAAGATCATGACGTAAACGAAATCTCCTCAGTTAAGATCACAGAAATCGATGGAAATCCTGTAGACATACCCGCCGAAACCCACCCCACAGAAATCGACGATTACGACGGCGATGGCACACCCGACCTCATGGTCAAGTTCGATAGATCGGTTGTTGAGGATGCGTTAAGCCCGGGTTATGATATAACAATTTCAGGACAATTCGAGGTGGGCGGCGAATACGGTGAATTCCATACAAGTTGCTCAAGGTGCATGTAAGTTGCAAACAAACCTTTGAGATTTTGGTAATTGAGTCTCAGGTGTTATGAATATAACTGAAACTGAGAGGAGGGATTCTGGGAGATTTTTATAAATGTCGTTTTATAATAAATGATAAAATATAAATGCCAGCAAGACATTCATGAGATGGAAATATCGGGGAGGAATATCTCCGATAGGCTGCAGGAGGTATGAAGGGTAAAATGCCAGATAAAGACTTTTTTATTGGGATATTAACTAATGTCGATAAATCATTATCAAATTTCAATCTGGGATACGGATTCAGCATAAAAAGAAAGCCTTATGCAGTTATGGTAAGATATGTAAGAAAATTGAGTGATGGTTATCTTTTTGCAGATAAAAGAGAAACAAGAAACTGGTTATTTACAGATTATCCATATTCTCCACCGGGTAAAGACACACTAATTTACTTTATTGTCAATGAGGGATTGGAAGAATTTGACGACCCGGAAATGGAGGGATGTGAACCCCTATACAATGGAAATAAAGACTGTTTTTCCGGGATCGAGGAATTTCAATTTTCATACATTCAACCGATTCTCAGGTTAATGAGATTATTCAAAGAAAGTGATATCAGGATGATATCATATGCCGCCTCGAGAAACGGATCTTTCTCATATGGTCCCTACTCTGGGACCCACCATCAAAAAAATGTGCTTAACGTGAATATAAAAGAGAGAAAGGAGCTTTACGATTTTATCAGAAATAACAAAATTCCTTTTCAAAAGGACTTTCTACAGTTGGCATTCGAAAACTTTGAAATTTCTTATGACATAAGAAATCTGAGTTTATCTTTCCTGATGCCCATGATCAGTATGGAGACCTTATTTGATAACGGACAATCCGATTTGGAACATGATATTCCCCATTTCCTGGCAACACTTTTACAAAAAGATAAATATCAATATAGTCTGATATATAATGACATAGTAGACTTGTATCAAAAGAAATCCAGACTCGTTCGGGATTGTAAATTGGTTAGAATTTCATATAAAGATGCAATTAAAGCGCGAAGTTATGCAAGAAATTCAATTAAAGAGATATTGAAACTGAACATGACAAAAAGAGAATTACATAATTATCTATCATCGTTCTGAAAACCGCAAAGAAAAGACCTGGTGAGGAGTGCGAGCAGTTCATATGAATCATAGAAAGAATTAAGACCTATGAAAACAACTGTACATTGTCCCCGATCCCCTACCCTTCCTCGCAAAAATATCGCGGCTATCTGACCCGAAATTTTTCTTAAGGGGATTGGGGGCACCCTCCTTTTTTAAAATTCGCAGCTTAAAAGGCATTTTAAACCGAAATTATAAATATCCACAAATCAATGTAAATCGGGCTTTGGAAGGGAACCACGAAAAAGTGCGTTCTTTTAAAGCTGACATAATGGGAGGCAAGAAAATGTTACAAAAGACCATAGGTTCTGTGATAATATTCTCAATGGTGTTTGCAGTGCTCATATGCACAATCCCGCATGCATTGTCTGCAGTTACCATCCTGGATTCCATGGACAGTGGTTGGACGATTACAGCCACATCCGGAGGTAGTGCCGCAGTCTCTGGAGGATACAGCACCTCGCAGTACACCTCTGCCGATACTTCCATTCGGGCCTACCTGACAAATGGAGGCATGGACGGAAGGGACTACGGGGGAATCATCGCAGAAAAGGATTTTTATCTAAATCAACTTGATGGGCTCAAGGTCAACTACTACATAGCCAGACAGACGGATTCAAATGACAGATGGGGGGGTATGGCTGCCAGGGCCGAGATAAGATTCATTACACACGATGCTGCAGGTGATCACAGGCACAGATACCTCATAGCAGGCTCCGAGACAAATTGCGGGAATTATAATGCCGATCACTACTGCGATGCACAGCCTGATGCAGTATATGTTGACGAGACAAACACCATAATTTCTGCACCCGGGGATGCTGAGCACGAACCGCCATTGGGAATATGGTACACCCTTGATCGTGATGTGAACAGCGACTTTGCTGTCGATTGGACAACTGTGACGCATATCACCATACAAATCGCACACTACGGCAGCTGGATGTACCTGGACGCCTTTGAAACATACTGGGACGATCTTATTCTTACCGGAAGAACCGGAACATCTGCGGACATAAATATAGATCCGGACACCTTAAATCTTAAAAGCAAAGGCAAATGGATAACATGCTACATCGAACTTCCGGAAGGTTACGATGTAAGGGATATCGATTCTTCCACGATTCTTTTTGAAGATTCCCTCCCACCAGAACTGGATCCAAAATACGGTTTTGTGAAATCCGAGGATTCCTATATTATGGATCATGATGAGGACGGTATAGAGGAGCGAATGGTGAAGTTCGCAAGATGCGAAGTGGAGGATATGCTGCCACCTGGTACCTACAATCTGAAGGTAACAGGGGAACTTATGGATGGAACTTCATTTGAAGGATTAAGCGACGAGATAAGGGTCATCGATCCCTGATAACAAAAGGTTTTTATCTGGGAATATCGATAACTTTTTTGATGATATTGATTCGGCAACTTCTGCTTTGCCCCCGCCGCCTCCTTCACCTCCTCCTCCCCCACAGTCAGACATTTGACAGGAGTTGGGTTTATCAGATTTTTTTACCCGGTATGTGATAATAGATTCATGTAAAAGAAAAGTACGAAGAAAGGGGTCCCTTTGTAAAATTTTACCCGGTTTCTTACTAAAATTCCGAATGACTGGATAGGATTTTTTCGAACCTATTTTTGTTTGGGTTTGTAAAGACCTTTTTTGTTTGCCCCGAAAAGGCTTCCCGTGACCAGCTTTTTGCTTGCCTTCTTCAGGTTTCTCTGCATTTTTTTATCAATCAAACTGTAGTGCCTGATATTGTCAAGGTCAATTCCGATATAGTCCAGTTCCTTGTCTGTTGTCATCCAATTCCGAGAATCGTATCGGCAAAGATTTAGAGTCACTGAGTATTCCCTCAAGGTCTTTTCACCAAGGGTGTTGAAGTAGAAATCAAAATAGGACATGGCAAGCTCGCGCAGGGTCCTGTACACTGGTTCCCTGAACTGCAGGGTTGTGAAATTGGATTTGGCAATGGCACCCCAGTGTTTAATTTTTTTGAAAACCGCAATCACATGATCATCATCATTTACAGCGCGAAGGTCAATTACCAGGGGCCTGTGCCCGATATGTCTCAGGGCAGCTGCTGCAAATATTGCGCCTTCGAAACAGTGGGCGGCACGCTCTTTTATAACGTATCTTGGAGAGCGGTTTAGCGGATCTGCATCATATTCACAATTGTTGAGAAAATCCTGAATTTTTGAAGGGGTTGTCAAACTGTCAAGGAATCCAAGTTCGGATTTTGTCCAGGCATCAATTTTTCTTGACATGACAGTGTAGAGGCAATTGAAATATTTAATGGTTATCTGTGATTACAAATCTCATTTCTTTTTAAGTACATTGTTGCAATCCTTTTTCATTTTGGAAATAGTTATATTCCCTAAAATTTCCTTTAATTTTGCTTCGCTGGCTTCCGAAAATGCCTTGGCATCCGAAATCCCTCCCTTTTTCAATTTCTTGGCTCTTGAAGGGCCGATTCCCAGGATCTCTTCGAGAGGGATGCTCTTTGCTTTTATTTTCAATTTTTTTGGTTCTTTCTTTTTCGGTTTATCTGGAACAAACGTCTTCGGCTGGGGGATCTTGCTTGCCACTTTGCTTGGGAGTCTGATGAAGAATCCTTCCTTGTCCGTGGCATTGTACCTGATTCTGTCCTTTGTTGATTTTATTACCCTTCCCTTATTATCATGGATTGTGAGATACAGATCTGGTTTTCTGTCGAAGAACAGTTCTCTGAAATCCTTTTCACTGTATTCGATATTGTAGTTGCCGTTCATATCAGTTACAGTTTCACCCAATGAATCATCGGTTCGTAGATCCTTGTCAAAGGCTTTTACAGTCACATTGGGTATTCCTTTATCTGTTTCTTTTACGAGCACCTTTCCCCAAATTCGATAAGCTCTCTTTTTCATTGTCCCGGACTCCTTTGTTATTTATTATGAAAGTTCAATTTTTGTTTTGATTGTTATTCAACGGAATGAGATGCGGTATATATATTAATTCTGCCTGTTCCTTATTACGGAGGGTAAAATCCCCTTACGAGCTGCAGATGATAAAGGCGGAAGATATTTATCCGATTTAGACTATTTATCTTACAATGAACAAAAAGATACACGCTCTCTGGCTCAGTATATTTCTTTTGTCAAGCCTTATTGTGATCCTTGTGGATGTTCCGATAATAATAAAAGCTGTATTATGGGAAGTGAATGATGACGGAACACCGGGGTTGGATTGTGATTTTAACAAGATCCAGGATGCCATAAACGCATCAAGTGACGGAGATCAGATATTTGTCTTTGCAGGAACCTACAATGAATCAATCATTGTGAACAGGACAGTGGATATCTCAGGAGAGGATATGGCCAATACAATAATCGACGGGAAAGGCGGTGGAGATATTGTGAGAATGGAATCCAACTGGGCCAATATATCGCGGTTCACGATCACGAACGGGACAGTGGGTGTGTCCTTACCCTCAACAGACAACTGTACAATCAATGATAACCGTATCGAATATATGACTGGGCAGGCAATCTCGCTTTGGCTTTTAAGCGATTACAATAATATAATCATGAACTTCATCACTTTGAACGGAGTTGGAATCGATATTTCCGAATCAAGCTACAATGATATTACTGACAACTCTATCGATGACAATGATTTTGACGGAATAGTATTGAGGATGTCAAGCGAAAACAACAATATTATTCACAATGTCATTACCAACAATAACATGGGCATATATATCCTGGAGAGCGACAACAACTTCATAGACTCCAACTTCAACCTTGACAATAATACAAATGCAGGAATTGCCATGTGGGATGCCCACTGGAATACAATTTCCATAAACCCGCAAATACACAACAGCACGTACGGAATCTTAATGGATTGGTCCAGCAACAACACCATAGGACCTTTCAATGAAATCTTCGATAACACGGAAGCAATTTATCTTGCAAATTCCCATGATAATAATTTTTTGATAAATGCGTACATCGCCAACAACAATATTGGATTTCATCTGTTTCAATCAAATTACAATACAATCGAAAGTACAATAAGTATTTATGACGGTATACAAGGGATTTATCTTGATTCTTCTGATCATAACTTCATAGGGAACAATACCTCAAGGAACAATCAAAATGGAATCTATTTTCTCTCATCATATGATAACTCCCTATATAGTAACGTTGTGCATGATAATACCCAGGACGGCATTTATCTGGATCAATCGAATCGTAACAAGATAGATATTAATACTGCATACAATAACGACAACGGTATATTTATCGAAGCATCAAACAATATTACATTGTATAACAACACTGTTTACTCGAACACAAATCTCGGAATTCTTGTGAACAGTTCCTGGGATAGTTGGGCAGAGGAAAATGATGCTTATCTGAATTACTATGGAATAGGTTTTGCGTATTGCAATAACATTACAGTCAACAATAACACGGTACATGATAACACCATGAATGGAATCGGTTTATTCAATTCTCATAACAGCACTGCTGCCCAAAACACAGTATACGACAATGGCCAGTTCGGAATAAATTGCGGTCAATCATCCTCCAACAACACTATTGAAAATAACACAGTCTACGGCAAAACACATACCCATGGGATTTTGCTTTATCAAAGCTCGAACAATTCAATCAAAAACAACTCGATTTACAATATCTCAAGTTTTAGAACATCAGGAATCAGAATCGATGGCGCATTTAATAACACAGTAGAGGACAATACTGTAAACGGAAGCTGGTTTGGAGCCTGGCTCAGGAGGGAAGCATATAACAATACATTGAACAACAATACATTTTCCGAAAGCATAGAACATGGAATTTATATATATTCGAGTAAAGACAATATAATCAATTACAACTTGATTTTCAATAATACCCTTGACGGGATTTTCTTTGAAGAAGAAGGAGGGTACATAATCCCCACTAACAATATCATATACGAGAATGCAATCCAAAATAACTCAAGACACGGGATATATGTTTTTGAGGGAAATCTCAATAACATCACAAAGAATTATATTAACAACAATACCGATAGCGGAATCTATTTCTCCCCCTTATCATGGGATAATAACATTACCGAAAACACAGTTTTTGACAATGCCGTGGGTATCAATACATCCTCATCATCTGGCAATATGATATACCACAACAGTATTATTAACAACGGGGTTCAAGCCTTTGATATAGGGGCTAATACATGGAACGACAGTTATCCTTCAGGGGGCAATTACTGGTCGGATTATGTGGGAGTTGATAATTTCAAGGGTCCGGAACAGAATATTACAGGAAGCGATGGGTTCGGAGATACCAATTATTCCATCGACCCAGATTCAATTGATTATTATCCCCTCATAGATCCATGGACCCAGGATTACCTTGTTCTTAAGGAAGGCTGGAACCTGATTTCCATACCCACAATTCAAAAAGAACAGAATCTCACAAGGGTGCTAGAATCAATTGACGGTTTGTATGATGCAGTCCAATGGTATGATATTTCAGATCCAAACGATTACTGGAAACATAATAAAGTTGGCAAGCCTTTCGGAAATGATCTCTTCGAACTAAACGAGACCACGGGATTCTGGATACACATCATAAAACCAGGAGATACGATTTTCCTTTACACCGGTATTCAACCAAATCAAAATCAGACCATCACTTTGTATCCGGGTTGGAACCAGGTAGGATATCCCTCCCTCACGCGTTACAACAGAACTGATGGATTGAACAACCTCACTTATGGAAATGAAATCGATGCTATCTGGAAACATGATGCACGAACCAAAACATGGAAGAATATGAACCCCTCCGATTATTTTGAAATTGGGAGGGGATACTGGATTTTTGCAAATCAAAAATGTGAATGGGAAGTTCCCTTGTAGTGTGTAATCCTTCCTTAAAATTCTTGTATCTATGATTCATTCATAAATCTAATTCCTTAACACGGTTATACATATCTTTAAGACATGTTAACGCATTGATATTTTACCACTAGGATATTTACTGGGGGGTTCAATATGTCAAAAATAATCAAGAGTGTAGCTACGGTTTTCATTCTGCTTTGCGCAGCAATGATGGTGTCAGCAGGAGTTGTGGATGTAGAGTTCTCTGAGACAGAAAATCCAAACACAGAGATGCAAAGTCCCAACGAACAATCCCTAACAGATGAAGGGGATGAACAAACACAGGAAATTCTCGATCACGCGGATTTGGAGGATCTGAGTTCCAATAAGCCGGAAATAAATTCGGCTGATCCAAATTCGCAGTCCATTGTTTACGGTTCCGCACCCCTTGCTCCGAATGAGGCTCCCAGCGCCAATGCAGGGGCTGACAGAACCATTGACAGAAATGAAATTATGCAGTTCGACGGTTCTGGCTCAACTGATCCCGATGGATGGATCGCCAAATACACGTGGTACTTCCAGGATGACAGTGTGGGAAGCGGGGTGAATCCAACGCATTCATTTGATACAGAAGGATTCTACAATGTGATCCTTGTTGTGGAGGACAACCAGGGTGCAACAGATCAGGACACGGTTTGTATAACCGTGCACAACATCTACCCCGATGCGCAGGCCGAACTGGAGATGTATGTATGTGAGGACTCGCCTGTTTCGTTTGATGCCGCAGGCTCCATAGATACAACCTGGGATTACCCAGTGCTAACCTACTTCTGGGAATTCGGGGACGGCTCGTTTGGAATGGGGATGAGCCCGACACATACCTATACTGAATCCGGTCTTTATATCGCCATTTTGATCGTAACTGATAATGATATGGTTATGGATAGGGATTTTATTGCCGTGAATGTTGAGAATCTACCACCAGTTGCAGATGCAGGGCTCGATCAAATCGCAAACGAGGACAGTGTGGTAACATTTGACGGAAGCGGATCAACCGATACCCCATCGGATCTACCGACTCTGAGTTATTCATGGGATTTCGGAGATGGTTCCCTGGGAAACGGAATTAGTCCCACCCACGTTTATCTGCAGACCGGCACATATACTGTCTATCTTACTGTTACTGACAATGATTGTGCCCAAGATATTAACTCCATGACAGTCACCGTGAACAATGTTCTGCCCACGGCAGATGCAGGAGCAGATCAAACTGTCAATGAAGACCAATTGGTGTTCTTCAGCGGCACAGGGATGGACACACCTTCGGACCAACCTCTACTTTCATATGCCTGGGATTTCGGCGACGGTTCAGTGGGCAATGTGAAAAATCCCATTCATGCTTATCAGGATGAAGGAATTTACACTGTTACTCTAACTGTCACTGATGATGATGGAGGACTTGGTCAGGACACCATGCAGGTTACCGTTGCAAATATCGGACCGGTGGTGGACTGCGGGCCTGATGTTGAGGTAAACGAGGACGTCCTGGTGCAGTTCATGGGTTATGCCTATGATACACCATCTGATGAGCAGTCCCTGTCATATTCATGGGATTTCGGAGATGGCAATTCAGGATCTGGTAAGAACCCGACCCATTCATATTCGAGCGAGGGTACTTACACTGTTACCCTTACAGTCACGGATGATGACTCAATTATTGGTACGGATGCAATGACTATTACAGTAAAAAATATACCACCCACTGCAGTTGCAACCTGCACGGCCCCATGTTCCATCATCATTGCAGGCGATGTTCTCACTTTTGACTGCGTGGTTTATGATTCACTCTCTGATCTTTCAACAATAACCTACCACTGGGACTTTGGAGACGGAACCTCTGCCACAGGCGCCTCTGTAACACATGCCTATGCCGTGGAGGGAATATACCAAGTAACCTTGACTATTACAGATGATGACGGTGCCACTGGCCAGGATATACTTGTTGTCATAGTCGAGCGGCATACAATGGAAATGGAAATCACCTCCCTTGTGGATGAAGTTATGCCGGGCGAGACTGCTGAATATGTAATAACCCTCCGGAATACAGGAACTATTGACGATGCCTACGATCTCGCAATTACAACATCCATTGACCCAATATGGATCGATTTTGACAGATTGCATGTTTTAGTTGAGGCAAAAAGCGAAATGCAGATACCATTGATAATCTCTCCCCCGGAGACCTTACCTCTGGACTCGGGTATAATACTGGATATTGAAGTAGCAGCCACGTGCACACATGAGGTATCAGAGGTGAGCAATGCTCCCTTGTTTGATACTGCCTCTGATGATCTAACAATACTTGCAACATACGAAAGCAGACTCAGATGGGCCCAGGTGGAAATCGAGGATTTGATTACAGATTTTGCAGGCGGCAACCCCACAGATGCCACGCTTTTGAAAGCCCTGGAAGAGGTAAGCGAGGCTCTGTTCTTTTCATGTACAGTGGAATCTCCCGAGTTCGATTACGTGAAGTCCATAGAGCATGTGAAGGATGGAATACACAATCTCGAGGTGGTGGGCGGCAGTGTGGCAGCGGATTATATCATTTCCTTGCTCCTTACTGCTGTTGACAGTGAAGTAGAGGAGACAATCATCACAGCAGAAATTCAGG
>CBDVCK010000079.1:0-12902 GCA_965372465.1 uncultured Thermoplasmata archaeon
GCCGGGGGGAAGGCTCCCAAAAAGAAGGAGCCAGCAGATATTTTTGATGATGATGAGGAAAGAAAACAAAAACAGCCAAGGACAATGTACCAGCATGTAAGGGAAGCCTGGAAAACTCCTTCAAAAACCTATGTTAAAGACCTGCAGTGGGAGAGATTGATTCAGTATCGAAGGGAAGGTACCTTTGTTCGGGTGGACAGACCCCTGAGAATAGACAGGGCAAGATCCCTTGGCTACAAGGCAAAGCAGGGATATATCGTAGTTCGTGCAAAGGTCAGGCGCGGCGGGCTTCGAAAGAGAACCATAAAAGCCGGAAGAAGGGCCAAGAGAAAGGGCATTACAAAGATAACCATGGGAAAGAGCATTCAACGCATTGCCGAGGAGCGGACATCCAAAAAGTACCCCAACATGGAGGTTTTGAACTCCTATTGGGTTGGAGAGGACGGCAGGCACAAGTACTACGAAGTTATCCTAGTGGACCCGCATCACCCTGTGATACAAAGCGACCCAAAGATCAACTGGATCTGCGAGCCTCCGCATAAAAGAAGGGTGCAAAGAGGCTTAACATCGGCAGGAAAAAAGGGAAGAGGGCTTCGACACAAAGGCAAGGGCGCAGAAAAGGTTAGACCTTCAATTAAGAGCCATCACCGAAAAGGAAAGTAATTTTTTTATTTATTTGCTCACCACTCAATCCAATTAAGGGATAGAATACGGGAATATCAGATTCTATCCTGGTATTATTTTCGAATTCCTCAAATATATAGCCCAGCACCAGGGCTTCGGCTTTGATTCTTTTGGCTAGCTTCAATGCAGAATCCAAACTATCATCCTCAGCCAAAAAGGGTTTTGAGTTCAAATGCCAGGGTTTCAGAAGCTCAGTTAGTTTGCAGGCCTCATCATCCATACAAAGCAATCTAGTATTGCACCCTCTTTTTGCTATTTGCCATGCCGCATATACTGATTTTTTATCTGATATCACGGCAAGGACCTTTCCCTGGGTTCCCAAGGGAAACCCACCAGGACCTTGTATCTTCTTGCTGAAAATAAAAGCGCGGTTGTGCCTTACTTCGACAAATATCTCGATGTCTGGATTGGACAAATTCACCTTCAAATTCTTCTTTTCATTTGCGTCCAGAATTGCAGAGCCCACTTCCCTGGCAACATCCTGGCTTGTGAATTTATGCTCACCCGCCCTCTTGGCTCGAACTGCGAAGGTACCTCCTTGTGGTATGACCTGGCTTGAGTATTCAGCTGCGGTTTTACAGATATCTTGAAGGTCAGATGTGGTCTCCACAACCTTGCTAAAAGATGTCACTCCAAATGTTTTACTCAATATTTCATTAGCCATCTCATCGTCATCGGTGTGCAAATACACCCTGCCCCAATCCATTGCGGAAATGCATTGGGTCTCCCTTTTTAGAAATGCATCCTCGATGTTTCTTTTAAGAGCTCTTTGGAATCTTTTTTTCACCTTCGGACTTTTTAGACCGAGCTCGCCGTATCTTACCACAAACAGGCTCATGCACATGGGATTAGGATAATAGTTTAAAAGGGTTTTGCGAGCCTCACTCAATATATCTCAGGGCTTCGGCAGGTGGAACCTTTGCTGCCTTGACAGAGGGATAGAACGTGAAAATCAGTGTAGCGATGTATGCTATTATTGAGATAGTCAATAAATTTCCCCAGGGGATAACAAAGCCAATGCCCGACTCCTGAAATCCGCTGTCGGCATATATCTGCCAACCGATTCCTATTCCGAGAATGATTCCAATGAGTATGGCAAGAATAGTGATAAAGGACGTTTCGATCAAAAACGATTTTGTAACCATGCTCTTTTTAAATCCAATTGCCCTAAGCATCCCGATCTGCTGACGGCGTTCAATTACATTTCTGTAGGAAATGATGCCTATTCCAGCAATACCCACAAGAAGGCCTATACCAAGGAAACCCTGCATGAGATACATTATATTATTTATGAGAGTGAGGATGGTGTTAATAATTTCCTTCATATCAAAGGTTTGCAGACCCAGCTCAAGATAGTTCTTTTCGAATTCCTTGGCAACGGAATCTGCATCTTCACCCGAATTGAGCTTCACCATGATAATTGCATCTACTCCATTGTATTCATTTTCAACAACATCCTTGTTCATGATAATTCCGTTGAAGAAGAACATCTGATCCATAATTCCTATAACTGTCAATTCGCGTGTTCTGTTTTGACCGCCTGTATCGGTGATGGTAATAGTGCCACCTATATAGACTCCCCCCATATCCTGGGGAGGACCACCTACTGATATTCCGGAAAATGCAAGTTTTGTACCGTCTACAATACAGTATGAACTGTTTTGGGCCAAAGCCTCCCAACACCCAGTGTCAGTTGCATACTTCTTATCGCGCTCTTGCAAAGTAAAACCATTGTTCGAAAGAAAACTGTCGCTTGCACCCAATAATTGATATTGCTCTATCTTAGCAGTATCTGTTGGAGGTCCGTATGCAGCAGCATCCGCTTCTTTTTCATCATAGTCCACAAGAGCAACAATGGTCTGGGATATGGTCTCAAGCTCATCCACCTTGTCTTCAAGATCAGAGGGTAATGTATCAACAGTTAAGTTCTCAAAGGGTGTTCTGGGATTCGTAATGCCAATTATGTCATAATCTCCGCTCTGCTGCTCCAGCATGATGTCGCCTTGTGAGGCCTGCATGGCTGCAATCATTGCAATGACTGTCACTGTAAAGATAATGAGTGCGAACATTCCCAGGGTCATACCTGTTTTGAACTTGCTGTCCATGGGATAGGTGATAGCGATTTTTAAAACAGCGCGGGTGGACTTGCCCCTGCCAAATACCTTTTGGAGGAAAACGAGGAGTATAGGGGAATTAAACATCACCACAATTATCGCGGCAAGAACGCTGAAAACACCGCTGAAAACGAATGAATCCAACCCTGTGAAATCCCACTCAGAGGCGAAGGGAAATTGATACGGCATGAACATGAACACAAGTATCGCAAGTCCTGCGGCAGTCATTGCTGCCCGGATGCTGGTCCACTTATGAATGATCAGGGCCAGCCCCAAAAAGATGGAGGGAACACCTGCTAAATAATAGCCGCCTAGTTCGGTTGAAAATGAGAGATTGACAAGGAGAAACCCAAGGATAATCAATACCGCACCACCGATGATGACCCTTCTTTGGGCCCTTTCAGGTTTCGGTTCGGGTATGCGGCGAATTGCCCTGATGATATTTAGCTTGCTTATTCGGGTACTTGCGAAGATGATGGTCACAAAGGTAATGAACAGTCCCAAACAGAATGCAACAAATACACTTGTCCACGTAAAATAAAAGGGAATGTTAAACGACCCCTCAGAAAACTCTTCAACCGAGCTGAATATGAATTCAAAGGCCTGAATCAAAAGCCATCCAAAGAGAAGACCCAAGAACGCGCCCACTATGGCTGCAACAAATGCGTAAAGACTGCCTTCAAAGATATACATCCTCACAAGATGCTTTCCCTTCATGCCGACGGCTCTTGCCATACCCATTTCGCTTTTCCTTTCCTCTCCCAACATGACGAAGATGTTGATGATCAATACGATTCCAGCGATGATGGAGAACATCCCAAAAATCATAAAGAGGGTTCCCATGGATTCGCCACTCACTCGAGCCTCTTCCAGATTATCGGCCTTGACATTGTGTACCTCAAGGTTCAGCTCCTCTGCTCCGAAATCATTGTTCATCTGCTCAATTGTAGAATTATGAATAATATCCAAGGTCGAGTTATCCAAGCCTGATATAACGATAACTGATACCATATCGTCGTACACGCCCCCGTGGAGCATAACCTGGCTGGTTGCAAAATCAACAAAACCCATTATAGATGAACTCATCTCATCAGGTAGTGGGTTGTGGAAGTCGGATGGTAAAATTATTGCATGGAACTGTGAGGTAAGCATATTTCCGTCCAAACTTAGGGTGGTTACAAAGATATCAGTATTATTTGTGATGTTCAAAATTGCTGCTTGCATGTCCAGGAAATAGATGTTATCTGGCTGCATATTCAAATTCTGGAAGTCCTCCTCGTCAGATTCACCACCAATTATCACAAGACCATTTGTTGGAGCTCCGTCCACGGCCAGGGTAGGAATCATCAAACCAGTGGATATATTGCCGTTATAGGTTTCAGCTTGTTCCACCAAGGTATCGGCTTGTGATAATGGGAAAAAGCCTTGATCGTTGCTTAGAACAAGCGTTCCATAAATGTTCTCAAGAGAGAACCCTGCGTCGTCCATACCCACAGCCGAATCAAGCTCCTCTTCTATTGTCTTGTTCACCTTGCTTGTGTATGACTCACCACCCCGATAATCCCCCTTATTGGAGATCCAGATTTTATTGATCTCGTTGGGGCGGTTAAGCAGCTCCTGAAGCGTAACAAGTTCGAAAAATATGGTCTTTTGCTGAAGGTAGTTTGCCTTTCCGTATAGGTCCTCTTCATTGATGATTTTAGCTATAGTGAAATTCTCTTTTTTGAAGGTGGTTCCCAAAGGACTGTTTGGGTCCTTGGCACCATAAGACAGGGAAACTCTATGACCAACCAAAGCCTCCATTCCCTCGGCAAGCCTGGTGTTGATGGCAATTTCGCCCACTCCAAGGCTATCGGGATAGTACCCCTTGCCGTCCAGATCACCGAAGGATGTATTGCGCAGAATCTGTGAATCAAGACCAAGCATTGCAGTGGAAGGTTCTCCCAATAAGGTGTCATAATCAAAAACCGCGCCGAAGTCCAGTATTACAGGTGCCATTGCTTCGATTTCCGGAACATCGGACAGCTCCTGGGATATGGAATCGTATACGGATTCGCCGAAATATTTATAGAATGTGACAGTTGACCATGTGTCTGTACCCCATATCTCCTCGTCAACCTCACCTAATGATCTGTAAACATCCACTTCCATGGAATTGGTCATTGTATCGCTTACCACAAGTGCGCTGGATATGATTGCGGTTCCTATCATCAGACCGGCAATTACGATTACGCTCTGTGCTTTTCGCCGCACGAAGTTTCTTGCCGCCATCTTGAAGATTATACGGTTCGTCAGAGCCATAACAGCAATCACAATTACGAGGATTAAGACCAACAACAACAGAAAACTCACGATGGGCTCCATTTGGTTCCCTCCATTATTAATTTTGATTCTCCTTGGTTATCAACCCGCTCCTCATCTCAATTATTCGCTGGCACTTTTTTCCAATTGAGGGATCATGGGTAATCAGCACGAATGTCTGGTTGTTCTCCTTATTCAACCGGATCAGAAGATCCAGGACATCGTTGGAGTTCTCGGTATCCAGATTTCCTGTGGGCTCATCGCCCCAAACAATGGTGGGGTCGTTCACAAGACTCCTTGCGATGGTGACCCGCTGTCTTTGACCACCGCTCATCTCGGAGGGTTTATGGTTCTTCCATTCCACAAGGTCCACAAGCTCAAGTGCGGATTCTGCTTTCTGTCTTGCCTCTTTCAAGCGAAAACCACTTACGAGCAAAGGCAGCTCCACATTCTCGACTGCCGTGAGTACAGGGAGAAGGTTGAATGTCTGGAATATGAATCCCATTTTTTTGGCTCTGTACTCTGTTCTCAGGTTGTCCTTCATTGCATGGACATCCTGCCCTTCGATTAGGACCTGCCCTTCAGTCAAATCATCCAATCCGGAAAGGCAGTTCAATAACGTGGTCTTGCCGCATCCGGAGGGGCCCATGACAGCTACCATTTCCCCTTTCTGGACCTCCACATCCACGCCTTTTAGGGCCTTAACCTGTATTTTACCGGTATCATATGTCTTATGCACATTCTTTGCCGAAATGATGCTTGTCATAACCTTACCTCCAAACTTCACAGTGTTATATTGACCCCCTATTTCGGGATTGATATTTTATTGTTTTGGTTGATGTTCATGGCCCTTTTTATAAAACAAATATTCAAAGTCCAAACAAGATTGCCACTCCGCAGAGGGCTACAGTGGCTCCTGCTATGGAATTTGTATGCGGCTCGATTTTATTAAGCGGAAGAAAGGTCAATCCCTTAAGCGCTCCGAGAACCATTACCATCATAACCAATATTGTTGCGGCACAGAATGCGAATATTACCAGAACCAATCCAAACAAATTATTTGTAATGGCAGGATACATCATAAGAACAATTAACGGCTCGCACGGACCCAAAATGAAGATGGTGAAGAGGACCCAGGGTGTTAATTTCTTCTTTGAATCTGCTTTATGGATATGTCCATGTTCATGAAAGTGTTTATGCTCATGAGTGTGTTCATTTCCATCTGAATGTTCATGTTCATGGGTGTGGGTTCTATTTTTCAGTTCTTTTCGCAAACTCCACACAAGGAAGGTCAGACCGAAAAAAACCAGTCCCCATGCAGCCAGATCCCCGCGAAAGGATTCGATACCTGCCAAGGCTATTATTGAAGCCCCGAAGATAATTGCTATGGCACCAAGCAGAACCGAGCTTCCAACATGACCGAGACCGCAGAGAACTGTTATCCTCAGAGTTTTTGGTTTTGACCAGTTCCTGGCTTTTGACATGACGATAAAAGGAAGATAATGATCAGGACCTATTATGGTATGAATCACACCGATTACAATTGCGGTTAATACCACAGGAATTATCAGTGACATATTCGTTCCTCTTTCTTTCAAATAATTAAGGGAAATAATGCAATAGAATTGTTAATATATAATATTACCTAATTAGATTATGATGAATTAATCTGTTTTTTTGGATATTCGATATTTAGATTGCGATATATAATTAGGCGATATTTGAAATTCGCAAAGGATTGACCAATTTCGCGGGCTTCCTCGGTAGACATCCACACTGTTGTTTTTGGGTTTGTAACAAGGTTTTTATATCCACAATGCAATCTGGATGACCTGGGGGGCATTTTGAATTCGTGAAAAAAGGGGAGTTAAGAGAATCATTCTATGAAAACAAATGATAACGATAGATTATCTTATCCTCTTTTTTTAGACGATTCCTCTGGTTGAACCTTTAGAAACATAGAAAGGGGGCAATAAATATGGAAAATAAAATTGTAAAAATGTTGAGCATAATACTCATTGTAGTTTTGTGCGCGGTTGCGATTGCTGTAGTTGGGCTGGGAAATGCGGTTCTCCAAGAAGACACGGAAGTTTATACGCAAGAAAAAGCTGTTGAGGACAATGATAAAGGTGCAGACACCTCATTTAAAACCATACTGGTGAGAGACCCTAGACAAATAGATGGCACAGCCTATGCGTTTGCAATTCTACCTCGAATAGAGACTCAGAGCCAAACAACGGGTGAGGAAAAATCCGATGCAGTGGAGCATCTAACAGCGACTCAGAGCCAAGCAACTGGTGAGGAAAAATCCAATCCAGTTGAACGTCAAATAGAGACTCAGAGCCAAAAGATGGTTACTGAAAAATCCAATGCAGCGGTAATAAAGATAGCATTTACTTTCTTGACCATAGCCCTGGTTGTTGGTATAGTTCTAGGATATAATAAATTTAGGAAGAAGAAAATAAAGAATAAAAAGATAATTGGATTTCTTCTGGTCTTTATAATGATAATTTCTATATTTGCGGTAATGCAAATAAATAATATTTCTGAGAATATTAATAAAGAACCCCCCTATGTCAATAATACTTCAAGTATTACCGAATCATCAGCCATTCTGAACGGTGAGATTTACGACCTTGAGGGAATCGGTGCCCTAGAGGTCTCCTTTGAGTGGGATTTAGACCCAGGCCCACCGTACGCCTACGAAACCGCCACCAATACATTATCCTCAGAGGGATCTTTTAATGAGGAAATCGTCGGTCTCATTCAGGAGACTACTTATTACTACCGGATGAAGGCAGTGGGCAACAACGACATCTTTTACGGACGAGAAAACAGCTTCACGACGCTTCCTAACGAGGAAATAATTTACGTCCATCAGGCGGCCACGGGCACAGGAGACGGCAGCTCCTGGAAAAACGCCTTTACCAGTCTGGAAGATGCATTAGATGCTGCAGATTCCACAGATGAGATCTTGGTGGCACTTTCTGACGATCCAGATGAAATCGGTCTTGCGCTACGACTGCATAAAAGTGAATCCGGAGATATCCTCATCGATGACACCCTCATAGTGGGACCCAACGACACTCTTGAAGGAAGCGGTACCATCGACAGCGATGTAGTCGTCTCCGGAACCCACAGTCCCGGCCACTCCCCAGGAATAACCGAAATCACAGGTGACTATACCATCACTGGAAATCTCGAGATCGAAATTGGAGGGCTGAATCCTGGACCTGGAGATCCAAATATAGATGACGGTTATGATCAGGTAAGGGTAACAGGCGACATCTTCCTCGGCGGAACCCTGGATGTTGTCCTTATCAATGACTTCAATCCTCAAGTAGGTCAGACCTTTGATTTCCTTGTTTTGGAGGATCCTGCATCTCACACGATTTCGGGGGCCTTTGGTAATGCCACTGGGCTCTTTGGCTTCGGGGACGGTACTCTTTATTTCGAGATCGTGGAGCAATCTGACAAGGTGCAGCTCGAAGTCAAGCAGTTCGGGGGCGGAGGCCTTCAGCTCAAGGCCATCGGGACCCACGCCATCGGGATCGGTAAGGTACTGTGTGACTATTTTTCAGACACCTCGTACTCTGGTTCACTCGAGAATGTTGACATCCTGGGCCTGATCTCCGGCAGTGTCAGCTTCTCAATTTCAAAGGAAGTGAAGGATGTGGATCTGGACGGCAACCCCGGCACCACGGGTGATCTGTACGAAGATGCAACGCTGCTAACCTTTTCATTGACCAGTCCGATGTTGTATGTAGGTAAGAGTGGATTTGGCTTATATATCACGAGTGGCGAGCTTGGCATTGCGAGTTTGAAGGCATCGGATGGCAGTTCATGGCTGGCAGTGTTAGCTCAAAATATAGGCGGCAACCTGACGTTTCCCGGCGTAAGTGCCACTTTGGATTCATTGACGGTGAAGATCAACAAGGGTTATGGCGGAGCCTCGGCTCTTAACTGGACTCAGTCCCTGGATCTTAATGACAACGGCACATACGGAGAAGATCCCGAAGATCTCATCGATTTTGACGGCGACACCGGCACCACAGATGATCAGGTTACCTATACTGATGAATATCTGGAGGTATCGGGGGGTCTCAGTAGTATAGACATCTTTGGATTAATAACAGGTGGGGCCAACTTTGCAGTGAACAAGCAGCTCGTAGATGTGGACTCTGACGGCGATGAGAATGGAGGAACCGGAGATCAGTATGATGATGCTACTATGGTCACATTTGCAATGAATGCTCTGTCTTTGAAAGCAGGTGCAAGTGGTTTTGGTATTTCTATAGATAATGGAACAGTAGGCCTTGCAGCCATCGAGTCGGGAGGTCTAAGCTGGGTGGCAGTAAATGCGCAAGGCCTCGAAGCAACACTAACCCTCCCGGGCGCTAGTGCCACTGTTTCTGATATCGGCTTTGAGATCAACAGGGCAGATGGCGGAGCCTCAGCACTCAACTGGACAACAGCAGTGGATACCGATCCTGAAGATGGCTGGACTAGCGCTGGCGTGGTAGATCCCGGTGAGACACTCCCCACACCTGTGGACATGGACATTACATTCACTTCAGATTATCTGAAGGTCTCCGGAAGTCTGACTTCTCTGGATATCTTTGGTTTTGTTACGGGCACTGCCGACTTCGAGATCATACCCCAGCAGGTGGACGTGGACGCCGATAGCAACGGTACCTTCTCTATAACCGCTGGAGATCTCGACAATGCCGATATCGTGTTGCTCAAGCTTGATGTCACGGATGTGTTTATCGGAGTGCCTGACAGTATCGGCTTCTCGCTTGCAGAGGGTATGTTGGCCCTGGCCATGATCAGGCCCTCGGATCCTATAGCTGATAACCGCAGTTGGCTGGCGGTAAGTGCCTTGGTGAGCGATGCCGAACTAACCGGGATCGAAGGCTTGACCGCGAATGGAAGCTTTAACGTGGAGATCAACCGGGCATTCATGGGTTCTGTTGTTGCACCAGGGGATGCCCTTGACTGGACGAGCGATGTGAACCTGGATTACGACTCTATCGATGAGACGTCCTTTATCGGAGATGAAGATCCGGTGAGTGTGGGGGGCCATACTATAGAGCATACTGCTGACTTTCTGCAGGCTTCAGGTGATCTGACCTTGGATTTATTTGGTTTTGTTAAGGCCAGTGTAGGTTTTGAGTTTCTGCAGCAAGAGGTGGATGTGGATGCTGATGGAGATGAGAACTTCTCTATTGCAGATGGGGATCTGGATGATGCCGAATTGGTGATGATAGAGCTTCAGGTCAGCGATGTATTTGCGGGGGTGCCGGACAGCATTGGATTTGCTCTTGAGAGCGGGTATATTGCATTGGCCACGATCAGGCCCTCGGATCCATCAGTGGATGACCGAAGTTGGATGGCAATGAGCGCATCGGTGACCAATGCTGAGCTCACCGGGATTGAAGGTTTGACTGCAATTGGAAGCCTTGATGTAGAGATCAACCAGGCATTCACCGGCTCTGTTGTAGCACCTGATGATGTGCTTGACTGGACGAGTTCTGTGAATCTGAATGCCGACTCTACTGATGGGACCTCTTTTATCGGAGATGAAGATCCGGTGAGTGTGGGGGGCCATGCCATAGAACACAGTGTTGACCTCCTGCAGGCCACAGGTAGTCTGACATTGGACCTGTTCGGTTTCTTCTATGTTGATGGCTCCTTTACCTTCGAAAAAACAAGTGCGATAGTTACTGTTACCGACGGTATCAATCCTCCCGAGACCGATGTGGAAGTGGAGCTTCTCACCGTTGGAGTAGAGGTCGTACATGCATTCGCTGGGATGAACGGACCCTACTGGCGGGAGGACACCAATGGGAATGGTGAGATAGATGAGGGTGAGACGAATGACGCGGCCATGGGTCTTTCCCTGAGCGGTGTTGAGTTTGGCCTTGCGATGATGAAGGTGAAGACGGACGATCCTGAAAACGAGACCGATCTGAGGAGCTGGACTGCGTTGAAAGCAGAAGTGGACACGGTTGAGTTTGTGGGAATCCAGGGACTTACGGTTGAGGGCAGCGTTGCTGTGGAGATCAACACAGGCGGCGGTACGAAGGACAGTGTAGATAACGCCACTGTTGTGGACTTCAAGGAAAGCTGGGACAATGATCCAGATCCTGATGGATTGGTTGTGGATACGGGTGAGACCACTTCCATCACATTAGACTTTGAAGAGGAGTATCTGAGAGTCCAGGGAGCATTGAAGCTTGATGTGTTCGGATTTGTATATATTGATGGAACATTTGCGTTTGAGAAGTCGAACACGACAGTGAAGGTTACGGACGGTTTCACTGAACCTCAGGAGGAGGTAAATGTGGAGATGTTAAAGGTCGGTGCAACAGTTACCCATGCCTTTGCCGGTGTGAACGGTCCCTACTGGCGCGAGGATCCAGTCAATAAAGGGGTTATTGACCCGGACGAGATCAACAAAGCCGCATTAGGGATTTCGCTGACCAATGCAGAGTTAGCTATGACTTTCATGAAGAAGAAAGCATCCGATCCTGAGACGGAAACGGACTTGAGAAACTGGATAGCATTGAAGGCAGAAGCAGAGGATATGGCTTTTGTGGGAATAGAAGGCCTCACACTGGAGGGGAGCTTTGCAGTGGAGATCAATACGAACGGTGGTTCGGACCTTGATGGTGACAACGACACATTTGTTGACTTCAAGACCAGCTGGGATCCTGACGGACTGGTAGTCGAAACCGGTGAGACCACATCGGTGACCCTGGACTTCGAGGATGATTACCTGAGTGTCGGGGGATCGTTAAAACTTGATGTGTTTGGATTCGTCTATCTCGATGGTTCGTTTGCCTTTGAGAAGTCAAATACGACAGTGAAAGTTACTGATGGTTTCACAGAACCTCAGGAGGAGGTCAATGTGGAGATGTTGAAGGTCGGGGTGACGGTCACCCATGCCTTCGCAGGGGTGAATGGACCATACTGGCGCGAGGACCCAGCCAATAAAGGGGTTATTGACCCGGACGAGATCAACGAAGCAGCACTGGGAATCTCGCTGAGCAATGTTGAATTTGCAATGACCTTGATGAAAAAGAAAGCCTCTGATCCTGAGACGGAAACGGATCTGAGGAACTGGTTTGCACTGAAGGCAAAAGCAGAGGATATGGCCTTTGTGGGTGTGGAAGGTCTCACCTTGGAAGGGAGCTTTGCAGTGGAGATCAATACGAACGGTGGCGAGGACCTTGATGGTGACAATGACACTTATGTTGACTTCAAGACCAGCTGGGCACCTGACGGATTGGTTGTGGAAACCGGTGATACAACATCTATCACATTGGCCTTTGAAGATTATTATTTGAGCGCCGGGGGATGGCTGAAACTCGGATTATTCGGCTTCTTCTATTTTGACGGATCGTTTGCTTTCGAAAGTACCTCCGCAACGGTGACAGTTAAAAATGACAGCACCACGGAGACCGGTGTGAACGTGGAGATGCTCACGGTCGGGGTAGAAATCACGCATGCATTTGTAGGCATCAACGGCCCCTACTGGAATGGGGACGACGA
Organism: uncultured Thermoplasmata archaeon; assembly: GCA_965372465.1. GTDB lineage: Archaea > Thermoplasmatota > Thermoplasmata. Next base: position 12,657 of record CBDVCK010000079.1, read on the forward strand.
TGGTGACCACGAGGTGGATATTGGTACCGAGACAAACCCGGATGCATTTGGACTCTCCCTTAGCAACTTCGAGTTCGCCATGGCCCTCATGAAGGTGAGGGCACCTGATCCCGAGACGCAGACCGATCTTAGGACCTGGACCGCCATATCGGCGGAGCTGGACGAGGTAGACCTCGTAGGACTGGACAGCTTGGAACTGACGGGAGGCGGTGCATTCAAGATCAACACTGGTGGAGACGGCATCGA
>CBDVCK010000080.1:0-12845 GCA_965372465.1 uncultured Thermoplasmata archaeon
CAAGTAATATAACAGCGATTACAGGGGACACACCAATCCTATCGTGAACAAACCGCTTTTGTGGTTTTATTTCAAGGAAAAAATGTCCATTATCACATGATCTCTTCATTGTTGTTCCTCCTAAGATTATTTCATCCTAAGATTATACTATAGTAGTTATGTAATCTCCTGATATAAATATTGTGATTTGATTTTATTGAAATTGATAGTCGTAAAAATTGGAATTTTAAGGTAATTATAAAAAAAATAAAAATAAAAAGGGAAAAAATCCCTTTAGGTTATTGTGTCTGCGCCAACTGTTTCACCAGTAGATTTCCACACGATGGTTACCTTGTCGCCGGCCCCGGCACCTGTCATGATCATGATGTCACTAGCATCCATTTTACCGTCGGGCTGCACATCATCGTATGATATATTTAACCCAGCTGCAGTGGACAAAGTAAAGTCACCAGTGGGTGCTTGCACTACTGCGGTTTGTCCTGAACTAGCATCGTATATGCTGATGTCGACCTTGTCGAGTTTCACGCTTCCCTGAAATTGGCCGATATATTTATAGCTAATATCTGGGTCGGGCGAAAAGTTCAAGCTCCCTCTGGGTGTTGTTTCGGTTGACGACATCATGCCGGAAACCATCACATACAAAACAGCCGCTAATACCACGGTTATTGCCACCATCAAAATAACGGCGATAACCGGAGACACGCCTTCTTCATTTTTCCATATTTTCTTCATATTTAAGTCCTCCGTAGGTTTCCCTACTGATTTATACATAAATCGGGAAGCATATAAAGGTTTTTATCACATGAGCAAAATTGAAAATGACCTGGATTATGTTTAAATCAGGATTTTGGGGTAAATATTCAGAATGAATAAAGTTATCCTAAATCGCTCCGTAACGCACGCCTGGGAGGGTTTTTGTTTCCTTTACACCGCCAATTTGCCTGATTTCATCAATTACGATCTTGGTGAGTTCTTCAAGGTTTTCACATTCTATCTTCACAGATATGTCATATACACCGAAGAGAAGGTGAGCCTCCCTTACACCTTTTATCTTACGTATTTCCCTTTCAACGTTCCGTTCCGTCCCAGTTTCCGCCTTGATAAGAACCAAACTCACCAACATAATATCGTAGGGTAATCGTGAGTCGGATATTAATATCTATCCCATTATAATACCTCTATAGGCATTATGTTTTTTAGCAGATCCGAACACATTATTTGGTGATTCCCATGGCCAAATCGGTCTTCTTGATGCTTTTCATCTTATCTGGTTCGAGATTGCACATTGCTCTGATTGCATCCACATTCTCTGGAACCACATCAGCTTCCTGGTGAATGGCCTGATAATAGTATAGAACGTTATCCACAACATGTACTCCGTCCCGCCACACCGCGATTTCGAACAAATCTGCCCGTTTTTGACCAAGATCCTTTGCAAGCTCCATGATTTGGGCTGTTGATTTAATACCGTGTTTTGAGCAAACGAACTTCACCCTGGGTGCCTTGTCCCAAACCCCAAGAACATCCCCGGTTGAGGCGGAACTCCTCAGTTTCACTATAACCGAATGCAAATGCATGATGGTTGTGGGAACCTTAACTGCAGTGGTTTGAATATTCAGTTCAGGAAGCACGCTTTGCACATCAGGACCATGGTGTGAAGGAACCTTTAGCACTGGTTCAATGGCATTGATGGGTCCGTTTTTTGAGTCCCAGGGGTCTGCTCCTCTCCTTATCATTACAGCCATCACATTTTCAATTCCAAAGGCTTGATCTAAGGGGTAAAGAGTTCTACAAAGACCAGTGGTATTGCACGAAACGACCCTTACATAATCGGCACCGATGGCATTCTCGTAGTTGGCCATAGCGTTGAAAGAAAGGCCCGTTAATTCGTGTTTCTCCCCTCCCTGGAATATGGCCTTTTTCCCGGCTTTCTCATAAACTGGTTTGTAACCGCATTTTTTCGGGGTGCAATCCATCACTATATCCGCTTTTTCAATAAGATCCGATAATAATCCCTGCACTGGGATGTTCTCCTCTTCAAAGCCTTTTACGAACTCCGAATCGGCGGCATAGAATGGAAAACCAAGTTTTACAGCCATTTTCGCCTCATATGTGGGTCTTCTTTTGGTAACACCCACAATTTCCATATCGTCCTGTAATGTTACCGCATCTGCAACCCTTTTACCAATTGTCCCATATCCATTTATCGCAACTTTCACAACCATATCAATCCCTCAATCCCCTGAAGAGGTTTAATCCCTTAAATGCTTTTTATGATATATATTGACACAGGCAATTAACCAACAATTACTTTCCCGTCCACTACTTCCACATCCAGCATCGTTTTAATTTTCATTCCAACCTCGGTTTCCATATCCTTTTTATTTTTGTGCTTGTTGAATACGATGATGATATCTACAATCTCGGCACCTATGCTCTTTAAAGCCTTTACAATTGCCCGTAGAGTTCCACCAGTACTCAAGACATCGTCAACGATAAGCACCTTATCGCCTTCATAAATTCCATTTACGAACATACTGGATTTTGAATATCCGGTAATCTGCTCTACTGAAACTTCACCTGGGATGTTGTACCGCCTTTTCCTGATGACGACATAAGGTTTCTCGATTTGTAAAGAGAGCGCAACACCAAGGGGAATTGCCATGGCCTCTGCTGCCACTATCTTGTCACAATCCATGTTTCCTATCTCGATGATTTCGGAGATTATATCTCTTAAAAGTTCCGGCTCCATCTTGGGAATACCGTCTGTAATCGGGTGTACAAAATAATCGTAGTCGCCCTTCTTCACAATGGGACAGTCCTCAAGACTTTTTTTCAACCTATCCAGCATTTCCATTACCTCCCGGGAAATCTAATTATTCGGTTGCTTTACAATAGGCAAACGAAGTATTATATTTTACCCTAAATCTATCAGGTATTTCATCTGAAGAAAAGTTCAATAATATAGAGTGGAATAGAAATTATTATATACCCCTAATAACATTGTGCAATTCGCCTGTTTTAGCAGTTTTAGAGTCAAAATGGGGAGAAAAAAAGAAGCTCTAATATCAATACAAACTGATATTAAAATTAGGTAATGATACAACCTAGAAAAACGGATGTGGACATATATGAACGAGATGGAACTGAAAAAGGGTACGACTACCTTAGGGATGGTATGTAAAGACGGCGTGGTCATGGCCACGGAAAGAAGGGCGACAATGGGTACATTGATTGCACATAAAACAACACAAAAACTGTTCAAAATAGATGATAACCTGGGATTGACTATTGCAGGTCTTGTGGGAGACGCACAGGTTCTTGCAAGGTATCTTTCGGCAGAGGTTGAATTGTATAAATTAAAGAGGAATACAAACATGACGGTGAAAGCCGCCTCCACCTTGATGGCGAACATTCTAAGCGGAAGAAGGTACTTCCCCTACTGGGTCGCATTGATAATCGGGGGCATAGATCCGCAAGGTGGGCATGTCTATTCCCTGGACGCAGCCGGAGGAGCGATTGAGGACAATTACGTTACCACAGGTTCCGGTTCTCCCTTTGTTTACGGTGTTTTAGAAGACCACTACAAGGATGGTCTGTCTGCCTCCGAAGGAATAGATATTACGGTCCGTGCCTTAACTGCAGCCATGAAGCGGGACGCTGCATCAGGAGATGGAATCGATATTGCTATTATCAAGAAAAAGGAGTTCAAGAAGCTCTCGGATGATGAAATTACCGAGAGAAAAAAGAAATTGGGTTTGAATTAAAATATAATTTAGAGACAGTGATACGAAGCCATATTTGGCGTGAATTTTATGAGCGCAGAAACAGTACTAAATGAGGTGTCATCCATAGTTAAGGAGATTGTGCCTGCTGGGGTTGAAATAACCGAGATCGAGTTCGAAGGCTCGGTTGTGGTTATCTATACAAAGAACCTTGAGGAATTCGCAGACAACAGCGATATTGTTCGTAAATTGGCACAATCGCTGAGGAGAAGAGTGGATATTCGACCGGACCCGAGTTTACTTGCTGAAACTGAAAATGCTAGTGAGTTCATTAAAGAGGTAGTTCCAAAGGAAGCAGAGATTTCCAACATCTATTTTGAGCATGATACAGGGGAAGTCACCATAGAGGCTATAGCTCCCGGGATTGCCATAGGAAAGCATGGTTCTGTACTTAATGAGATTAAGAAGAATATAGGCTGGGCTCCCAAGGTTGTAAGGAGTCCCCCCATTCCTTCGAAGACCGTGGGAGAGATTCGTGATTTTTTGCGCTCGGTGCACGAGGAAAGGAGACAGTTTTTGATTCAGGTGGGGCACAAGTTAAACAGGGCGGAAAATGTGGGAGAAAACTGGATACGCACCACCTCATTGGGCGGATACCGCCAGGTTGGGAGAAGTGCCACCTTAGTATCCACCAGGGACAGCAAGGTCCTTGTGGATTGCGGTGTGGATTTCTCTTCCGATGAAGCCTCGAATCCGTTTTTAAATGCCCCAGAGGTTCAACCACTGGAGAATCTTGATGGGATCGTTCTAACTCACGCCCATTTGGATCATTGCGGATTGGTTCCGGCATTGTTTAAATACGGCTATAATGGACCTGTTTACTGCACACCCCCCACAAGGGATCTCATGACACTGCTTCAACTTGATTATATCAAAGTGGCCTTTGGTGAGGGAAAGAAAAGCCCATATGAATCCGCAAATATCAAGGAGGTTGTAAAGCACTGCATCCCCCTTCGCTATGGGGAAACCACGGATATCGCTCCAGATATAAGGCTCACCTTCCATAATGCTGGGCATATTCTAGGTTCGGCAATAGCCCATTTTCACATAGGTGATGGCTTGTACAATATAGCCGTGACAGGCGACATTAAATTCGAGAAAACTTGGCTCTTCAACCAGGCTGTAAACAAATTTCCGAGGTTGGAGACATTGATTATAGAGTCCACGTATGGGGGTCATAAAGATAACCAACCCTCTAGGAAGGAGGCCGCGGAGCAGTTAAAGAGTGTCATACAAAGAACCATTGGAAGAAAGGGTAAGATATTGGTCCCAGTGTTTGCTGTGGGCAGGTCCCAGGAGGTCATGATGGTGCTTGAGACCCTGATGCGGTACGGGGAGATACCCACCCTACCCATTTATCTGGATGGTATGATCTGGGAGGCAACCGCCATTCACACTGCACATCCTGAATATCTTAACAGTCAACTGCGGACCCAGATATTCCAGAAGGGTGAGAATCCATTCCTTTCTGAGGTATTTAAAAGGGTGGACAGCCAGGAGATGAGGGAGAACATCGCAAATGATACCGACCCGTGTATCGTTTTGGCAACCTCAGGCATGATGAACGGTGGACCCGTAATGGAATACTTCAAAAACTGGGCCTCTGATAATACTAACACCATAATTTTCGTAGGATATCAGGCCGAGGGTACCCTGGGAAGAAGGATACAAAGGGGCCTTAACCAGCTCGTGATGAACGATAAAGGAAACCAGATAACTGTTGACATCAAACTGAATATGGAGACATGTGACGGTTTTTCCGGTCATTCGGACCGAAAACAGCTTCTTAATTATGTTGGCTCAATGGACCCCAAGCCAGAGCGCATTATTATAGGTCACGGTGAAGAATCAAAATGCATTGAGCTGGCCTCGACATTATATAAGAGGTATGGGATTGAAACCCGTGTACCTTATAACCTTGAGACCATAAGGGCAAGGTAGTTTTTTCAATTTATCTTGCACTTTTTAATATCCTTACCTAGAAGCACAACCCTGCTATCCTCTCTTTCTTTGAGAACTTCATAACCAAGCAAAGAACCCAATTTCTCACCGAATTGCTTCACTTTCTCATGGGAAGGCATGTTGTCCATTGTCATCCTCTGCCTGGCGCCTCCTACGAATACAAAGCCTTTGGGCTCGATGAACGCAGGCTCAGCTTTTGCATCCAATTTCGCATAATCCTCCTCATATCCGAGGTTCCATCCTTCCACAAGGGTGTGTCTAATGACCCTTCTCGTTTCAAGTGATGGCATCAGTTCAAGGGTCCTATTCAGTAGATCCCACGCATCCGGAATCACGGGTGAGCATAACTTTTTCATGATATCTTCATTGGGTGCCGCAACTGTAACATACAATTGGGTCGGCAGAGGGTCCAGGTCCTCCAAAAGGTGAGGCGTGGTGCCGTTTGTGACCAAAAAGGTGGTCATTCCTTTTTTATGGCACAACTCTATAAACTCTCCAAGATAAGGGTAAAGGGTAGGTTCGCCTGTAAGGGATATTGCCACCTGATTTGGTACAAGGGCCTCATTCCATAGTTCCTGATTGCATCGTTCATCCCCTTTAAACCCTGATATAAGCGGTTTTTGAGCCTTAACCGCTTCCTCCAAAATCATTTCGGGTCCATCAAAATTGCGTTTCGGGTCATTACCAAAGAATCCCTTCACACGCCAGCAGAACAGGCAGTTTTGGGTGCAGTAATCGATTGTGGGTGTCATCTGGAGACATCGGTGGGACTCGATACCGTAGAAGGTCTCCTTGTAGCATACCCTACCATGTAATAGTTTCTGTCTCATCCAATGGCAAACCTTAACCCCGCTGTGATTACCTATAATCCGATAGTGCTGTCTTTCCAAAAGCCTTTTTAATTCTTTATCCATTATAGCCCTCTATTAAATATCATTTTACAGTAAAAACATATCTTGTGGGAATCCTTCTTTTCATTCCTGTCCAGTAAGGGCAGTTGGTGCATTCATGCCCTATGTTCACCACTCCATCGAATATGGTCTTGTTCTTGACAAGCTTCAATTTATGATTACATACTGGACATTTACTGGTGCTTCTTTTCGATTCGGTCTCGCGGGAGTGTATCTCCACACGCACAAAATCTGAAGATAATGCAAGGATGCGCAAACGTCTTGGACTGACACTATAATTCTTATCACTCTCCTTCAGGTCTCGCTCTACAAGTTCTTTTAGTTTGGTTTGGGAATTGACGACACCGAGGTTGTTCATAACATTTTTAATAGAGGTCAGAACCTCATCATCAGAAGGAATCTTGTAAGACATTGACTTGTAAATAGCATTTGGTTATTTAGATTTTGTCGCATTTTGGGGTTTTAACTCGGAATTTACCCCTTTCCTCATCAATTTTCGAATATATATCATTGCCCAGGAAAATGCCAGAATCGAGCCCAGGACATTTCCCACAACCATTCCCCACCAGACTCCCGTAAGACCCATATTCATGTTGATGGCAAAGATTGCGGCCAGGGGGGTTCCAAGAATAAGCGTGCGAACGATTGTGACAATTAATGCATTTGTTCCCTTACCTGTTCCCTGGAACATGGAAGATGACATCATTCCAAAGGCCACTCCCGGGTAGAAGATGGCCACTATCCTGAAATAATTTGGCAGCTCTTGCTTAATTAACTCTGTGTTCTCGGCCTGGGTAAAAACCGATGTTATCTGATCAGCAAATATCACGGTAAACAAAGCTGCCGCGGACTCGATGATAATACCTAATTTTATGGCGTAATAAAATGAGATTCTAAGTTTCTCGTAATCCCTTGAGCCAAATGCAGCACCGGTCACCGAAATTACCGCCGTGGCTATTCCAAGAAGCGGTAATATCGCCATCATGGAAACACGCCAGCCCACAGTGTAAACCGCAATTCCGCCTTCCACAGCTACATTGACAATAATGTAATTGATTACAACTGCACTTATTGCCATAGATAACTGCATCACCATGGCGGGAAGACCCACCCTGAAGATGTCCTTAGTAATATCCCGATTCCACTTGAAACTTCGGAACTTAAATGTGATGAAGGTATCCTTTTTTATGAACATCCAGTATATCAACAAAAGAGCAGTTACAATCATAGAGATTACAGTTGCCCAGGCTGCACCCACTACACCCATATCCAAAGTATAGATGAAAACCGGATCAAGCCCTATGTTCAATCCTGCACCAAGCATCATGGCGTACATGGACCTGTTGGCATCTCCCTCGGCTCTAAGAATCGAGGTTGCGATGTACATAAAGAAAATCACGATACTGCCCGCAAATATGATTCTTCCATATGCAGTGGCCATATCCTTTACTTCACCAGATACAAATGTGGAAAAGATGGCATCTGCAAAAATAAAGAAGGGGATCGTGAAGAGACCCGCCATTATTACCATGATTATCAAGGTATGAAGGGCTACATTGTCTGCTCCCTCCTTGTCTTTTGCACCGATTCTTCTTGATATTGCCGCACCGCCCCCCACACCAAGGCCTGTAGCGAGGGCCATTACAATAAAAAAGAAGGGATAGTAAAGACCCACAGCATCCAGGGCATTGGTTCCCAGACCAGAGACCCAGAGGGCATCCACAAGACTGTAAATCGTCATTGCAGACATTGCAATAATCATGGGGATGGCCAGTTTGATTATGGCTCGCTTGGGTTCTCCCATGAGAATTTGTACGCCTTTTGTACCATGCTCTCTGGGTTGTTCTTTTTCATCCCGTTTTTCAAAACTATTTTCATTCACTTCTCCCTTGTATGATACCATTGTATTTTAAGATAAGGGTATAATTTAAATCCTTCTTAACCCATTTATAAACTGTGAAATGAAGGATTCTCCCCTTGGATATGATTGAACCCATTAGAGAGGAAATATTATGAATCGAAAAATTGCCGCGATAATCTGGATAATTATCATTCTATTATCCATTAATATTTCGGGTTGTTTTGATGGTGAAGAATCTCTTTCTACCAACATTGATGAGAGTTGGAGAACAATTTATAAAGATAATTCAACACATTTGCGCCAAATTATAGGTATCTCATGGAATCCAAATGGTAACATCATTGCCACCAGGGATTTGTTTTCTGCAGATATAAAAATTTGGAATACAACAACTTGGCAGAGGACAAATATTCTCTCTGGTCATAACCACTCTATTACGGTGATATCATGGGATACCGACGGAAGTAAATTAGCCTCTTGCTCTCTTGACGGAACAGTGCGAATATGGGATACATCAACATGGCAAGCCAGTATAATCTTTTCAGAAAACGATTCGTTCTTGTTATGTTTATCTTGGAGTCCTGATGGTTCCATGCTCGCTGCAGCAAATATTGCACCTTACACCGTAAGGATATGGGATGCTGAGACCTGGGAAATTATACAAGATATTGACATGAATGAGGTGGTTGAAAGTATCTCTTGGAGTCCAAACGGACAAGAGATTGCTATTACTGACGGACGAATAATAGAAATATATAATACAATAACCTGGCAAAAGAAAATCGAAATAACTGATAATCCAGGGAAGGTACAATTTGTTTCATACAGTCCCGATGGAACAATGTTGGCATTAGCAATTAACGATGAAAATGGAACTATAAAAATATGGCACACTGCACCCTGGAAAAATATCCAATCCATAGAAGGATATTATGGAAGCGATAAATTGGCATGGTCTCCGGATTCCTCTAAATTAGCCATATGGCCAAATCGCTTAATTGTTGATATCTGGAACACAAGTAGTTGGGATATCGTCCAACAGCTCAAGGGCCATACTGATCGGGTGATCGATTTATCTTGGAGTCCTGATGGCTCAAAAATTGCATCTTGTGAAGATGAAATCAAAATCTGGAATGTAAGCGGGTAATCATATCAATCAACTCTCTTTTAATGGTATAATTTAAATCCTCCCTTATCCATTCACAGCCGATACACATGGCGCGATTTCTAGTTGGTGTTGCCTGGCCTTACGCAAACGGCCCCATTCATTTGGGACATGTGGCAGGCTCGCTTCTGCCTCCCGACATCTTTGCAAGGTATCACAGGATGCGAGGAGATGAGGTTCTCATGGTCTCGGGAAGCGATGAGCATGGAACACCAATTACAGTTACTGCTGAGAAAAAAGGGGTTTCCCCACAAGATATCGCCACGAAATACCACAAGATCAATTCAAAGGCAATCCAGGACCTTGGCATTTCCTTTGACCTGTTCTTCGAAACCTCACACGAGAATCATAAAAAAGTGGTTCAGGATATTTTCACAAGGTTACTGGAAAAGGAGTTCATCTATAAGAACGTCATGCAGTCCCCGTTCTGTTCAAACTGCGAGAAATTCCTTCCTGACAGATATGTGGAGGGGGAATGTCCCCACTGCGGTTATTCCAATGCAAGAGGCGATCAGTGCGACGACTGCGGAAGGACACTTGATCCGGAAGAGCTGATTTCCCCGGTCTGCAAGTTCTGCTCCCAGTCACCCGAAATGAGGGAGACAGAGCATTTCTTCTTCAAATTGAGCGCATTTCAGGATGACCTAAAAAAGTATGTCTCGGACAAGGATCACTGGCGCAACAATACAAAGAACTTCACCAAGAACTGGCTTGAAACGGGCCTTCGGGACCGAGCAATTACAAGGGACATCAAATGGGGTGTAAAAATCCCTTTAGAAGGTTATGATGACAAGCGGATTTATGTATGGTTCGAGGCAGTGATAGGATATTTCTCCACGTCCAAGGAATGGGCGAGAAGATCTGGAAACGAGGATAAATGGAAGGACTTCTGGATGGATAAGGAGTGCAGGCATTATTATTTTCTGGGAAAGGACAACATCCCCTTTCACACCATTATCTGGCCTGCGATACTCATGGGTTACGGCGGCCTGAACTTGCCTTACGATGTTCCTGCAAATGAATACCTCAAATGGGGTGGTGAGCAGTTTTCAAAGAGCAGGGGAATCTCAATTGCCGTTCCTGATGTCCTTCAGAAATATGCACCGGATCAGATCAGGTACTATCTTTCAATCAACATGCCTGAGAACAGGGATGCAGATTTTACTCTCGAGGATTTCGTTCGAAGGAACAACGATGAACTCGTATCCACCCTAGGAAATTTCATCCATAGGGCTCTTTCGTTCACGCACATGAACTTTGGGAAGATTCCGCTACTTTCTGAAATGTCGGAATTGGATAAGGAGGCGGTGGAGAAGATCGAGGTTCAGGTGGATGAAACCACAGACCACATAGAGCGTTGTGAGTTCAAGAAGGCTATTAAAAGTGTCATGGAACTGGCTCATTTTGGAAACAGATATTTCGATGCGAAAGCTCCCTGGGCACTGGTTAAGGAAAACAGAAAGGAGTGTGCAACGGCACTGCACATTAGCTTACGAATAGTAAAGGCATTATGCATCATAATGTCACCATTTTTACCATTCTCAGCAGATAGACTGTGGAGCATGCTTGGTTATGAAGGGAAGGTTGAGGATTTGAAATGGGAAGAGGCGAAATCAGACATCCCCTCAGGGCAGGCTCTTGAAAAACCACAAACACTTTTTAAGAAACTGTACCTGGAGGAAATCGTTGAGAAGGTAAGACCAGAAAAGGAGAAGGAGGAAGAGATAATGGGTATTGATGCATTGGAACTGAAAATCGGTTTGATAGAGAATGTAGAGGATCATCCAAATGCTGAAAAATTGTATGTAATGAATGTGAACTTCGGAAATGAAACCCGAAAGCTTGTGGCTGGATTGAAAACATATTACACCAAGGAGGAGATGCAGAATCGAAAAATCGTGGTGGTGATGAACCTCAAACCCGCCAAGTTAAGAGGCATCGAATCAAAGGGGATGCTTCTTGCGGCAGAGGATAATAAAGGGATAGTGAGCCTGCTCTCCCCGCTATCGGATGAGGATATTGGTGGGAAGGTAACCGGCAGGGGATTTGAAGGCAAGAGTGCAAAGAAACAGATTTCATTTTCCGAATTCCAGAAAATCGATATGAAGGTAGGTACAGTGACAGAAGACGAGAAGACCAACCTCGGTCCAAAGACCCTTTTAGTAGAAGACGGGATAAGCAGTGCTCTAGCTGGAACCCAGATAGCACTTTATCTTTCCAAAGACAAGGAAGAGGCCATACCTCTTGTTACAGAAAATGGAGGGTACATATCCGTGCACAGACCTGTGGAAAACGGTGCCCAGATACAATAATGAATAATTATATTAGAAGCAAAGATAAAATAGTGGTTGTGATTACGAGGCCCATCCATATGTATAAATGTTTAATTACGATGGTCCTCTAACATAAATCATCTAAGGAGGTAAGAGCCAGGAGTCGATGATTTATATGAGAATAGACATACACATCCATTCTTCTTACTCCAACGATGGTTCCGTGAGCCCAGAGGAAATTCTTCGTTATGCAAAAAAAATAGGGCTTGATGGAATTGCAATAACAGATCACAACGAACTTGCAGGCTCATTGAAACTTTGGAAAGAGAACAAAGATAGCAAGGATTTTGTGGTAATCCCTGGTATGGAAGTATCCTCAAGTGAAGGACATATTCTTGCCTTGGGCATCAAAGAGCCAATTGCACGGGATCTAACTCCCGGCAAGACCATAGAGCAAATCACCAATCTCGGGGGGATCGCAATCGCGCCTCACCCTTACAGGTTCTGGTCTGGTATGGGAGAGGAGAGCGTAAAACAGGCAGGATTCGAGGCAATCGAAGTTTTGAATAGTAGGTCACATAAGGCTCATAACAAGAAGGCCAAGAATCTTGCTGAAAAACTAAAATGCGGTGAAACCGGGGGCTCAGATTGCCATTCATTGTCACATTTAGGGGATGCCTATCTTGAATTAGAAGATTCCATATACAATTACGAGGACATTTTGGAAGAAATTCGAAACAGAAGAACCACTGGGGCCGGAAATCACAGGGAAATCAGTGGAACCCCCAAATATATAATCTCCTGTGTTTATCTATGGCTTAAAAGGGGTATGAAAAGGATTTAGTTGGATTTTTAGGCCTCTGTAGCTACCTTTTTTGCCTTCCTTGC
>CBDVCK010000081.1:0-12759 GCA_965372465.1 uncultured Thermoplasmata archaeon
GAAGAAAAAAAAGAAGCACCCGAAGAAAAAAAGGAGGAGGTCACTCTTAATTACCGGGCATTAAGCAAGATTCTGAAACATGGCATGAGATTTTCCAATCCCAACATTCCAAAGGGAAAATGGGTGGAATGTATGGGATTTCTTATCGGGGATGTGATGGATAGTAAGGTCAAGATCAATGATGCGATTCCAATAGTTCATGGGAATCTGGTGGAGGTGGAATTTCAAGGTGAGCATTATGCAAAAGCCGATGAGATCAACCAGAGCTTGACAGACGAAAATTGGATCGTAGGGTGGTACCATACACATCCTGGCCACGGACTGTTTCTTTCCCCTGTTGATAAAATCAACCATTCGGGGTATCAATCCTTGAATCCCAAAGCAGTGGCACTGGTTTTCGATCCGTCGAAGTTCCATGACAGCGGAAGGCTCGAAAAATACATGAAGATATTCAGGTTAAAGAATCCTGAACTTGGGGAAGATTCCGATTTCACAGAGATTGAGGATCTGAAGATAAAATCTTCAATTGAAGATATAATCGCTTCAGTTCATGAAACCCTGGCCCTGATTTCAAAGGATGATCCCTTGGTTCTGGAATATAAGGAAGATTACCAAAAGCCAGATTCTCCGATATCCGGGAAGGTCGAAAGTCTGGAGAAGGATGTACAGGAAATTGGCAGGGTATTACAAAGTTTACACAAGGAATTGAAACTCATTGACAAAAAATTGGAAGGGCAAGTAAAATCCACAAAAAAGGATATCGATAGACTTAAAAAGAGGCATGGGGAGCAAGCACGCAAAGAAACAGTGTCATGTGATTTCTGCGGTTACGATTCGGTTATGCCAGGGGATACGGTCTGTGCCAGTTGTGGTATGAAATTGTAATTCTAGATTTGGTATACTTATTTAAACTATCAGGAATATAATATATGCGAGGAAGAATCGTGAATTGTGAAAAGCACCCAACAAGCGAGGTTATAGCCTCCTGCCCCCTTTGTGGTAGAGGGTTTTGTGAAAATTGTCAAGTGAATGTAATGAATGTTCCTCACTGCAAGGAATGTGCTGAGTGGATACTGTTTCAAACATTAAGTGCCATCAAGACTCAGTTTCCTTTACCTATTCCCAGAGGAACTCCGAGGAGAGATTACTTTATTGTAGGGGGGATTGGTTCGATTATTACACTAATCTTCGCGTTCTTTATCGGGTATTTTTTCTTTTATAATTTCAGTTTCTACGGATATTACATGGACGATTTTACAATGCTATTCGCATTAGGCTGCTTTTTCACATGTGGTTTGATTGCAACTGCCTTGGGCTTTTATGGATTTTATCACAATTACGGCTCCATTATGGGATTGGTAACTTTCGTGTTTTCACTGATATGCTCGGCGATATTTATTATATCACTCTATATGGCGGTATTCGACAGTAGATTTGGTGGCTCCTTTGGTGCTGAATACATAATAAGCGCAATCAGTGTGGGAGTGTGTCTGGGATTGATGGGTGTCACACTACTTATCGTAAAGAACTTCACAATGCAAAGTACCCTATCTGCCGCCGCTGGGATCTTTACCATATTGGTTGCCATCCTTTTCGGATCCATTTTTATGGCATTGTTCTTCGGAATAGCCTGGTTCCTTCTGATGGTGGCATGTCTATTGATTGCGGTAATGTTCTTCCTTGCAAAATTGCCTCCTGTTCATTCGGGTCAACTTCAATCAGAAGTTCCGGGTATTACCATTTCATCCCCAATTGGGATTAAACATAACTTCGAAACCAAGAATTAACCCCACAGAAACCTTTTTATCAGCCTTTGCACTTATTTTGCTTGCAAGAAGGACCCTTCGATGATGAATCGGAAATCCAAATTATCTAAAAAAATCATAGCAACTGCGTTTCTCTCACCTATGATCCCCACATGGGTGCCCAAAAGAAGGTATCCTCAATCATCCGACAAACCCATTGAGCTCGAATTTATGGAAATCCCAAGAGATGATAAAGGAGTTTCCAAGGAATGCGCAATATGCCGGCGCATCGATGCGGATTACGAACATGCCTGCGGTGTGGCCTTCCATAAAGCCTGTATCGAGCAGTACTTTCACACCATATCCGGTGTGGACGGTGCAGAGAGAATATGCCCCCATTGCTATGCTCCGGTACCCCTTAACCTGGAAGTGGATAAGGATGCAGCCATTGAGGTCAGTATCATCTCTGATGATGTCTACAACCAGTACCTGGAAATCAGCGACGAGTTTTCACTGGCAATTATAGAAGGCAGTATAAGAGATATATCGGTCTTCTTGAACTCAAAAACCGGGGAGCAGTACTTTGTTAATATTGATTTTGATTATTATCCGAAAAAACCCGCATTCTCCTTTCCAGATGATCTTCTTACAAATATCCTGGGATTATCCGAGCTGCTTGAAGACCTGAACAACTGGGACGAGAAATTCCCTCCAAGATTGGTTGATGTTCTTCTCGATGTTCAATCCAGAATTATCTCTATTGAAAAAGAAGAGGATGAAGAATTAGAGAAAGAGGAATTCTCCCAACCAGGAGGAGAAATAGTTGATGGGACAAAAATAGAGGAAGAAAAGAATGGGTATGTGCAAGGGTCAGGAGAAGAAATAGTTGATGGGACAAAGTTAGAAGAGGAAAAGAGCGGGTATGAACAAGAATCAGAGCAAGAGATGGTAAATGGTTCAAAATTAGAGGAAGAACATATTGAATATGTCGAGGTTCTCCCTGAAGAAGAAATGGTGGAGGTTGAGGAGGTAGAAGAGATTCTACCTGCCACCTTCTTTGAAATCGAAAACATACCCGAATTTGAAATCGCACAACCAGAAACCGCCAGCGCATCCTTTGAAAATGAGGAAGCAATCCAGCAATATCTGAATCTGAGTAACAGTTTTTCTGTGGAATTGGTGGAGGATGAGATTTATCATGTAATTGTATATCTCTCATGTCTGGATGCAGGTATTTATAATATCTATCCTATCACAATAAATTTCAGAGACTACCCCAAAAAACCCATGATAACCTTTACGGATGACTTTCTTGTACGAGTTCGTAATCTGGATAATATCCTTGAAAATTTAAAGTTCTGGGATCCTTTAATGCCACATAATCTGGTGGATATCATCCAGCAATTGGAGTTGAGACTTGTTGAGGATTCAACCTTGGAAAATGAGCTTGAGGTCATTAAAAGGGAATACAAAACCCAAAGAATGACCAAAAACAGGATTCTTGTAACCCTATCAACCTACGGTCCGAGATTTATCGAGGTCGAATTGGATGTTGGGGATTATCCCTCACCACCCAAAATCATTTTACCAGAATATCTGAAAGAATTGGATATAAAAGGATTGGAAGGGATCAGGAACTGGCAGCAAAAACCGCAAAAAAGAATCATGGATGTATTGCGCAGCTTAACTCAAACTGTAAACAATCATTTCAGGATGGAGTTTGAAGAATCCTTGTTGAAGATGGTTTCTCTGGAATTTGAGGCTATTGAGGGGAGTTATCGCGTGGTTATCCCAGTTTCTAAATCCATTGATGAAGACTCAGAGGAAGGAAAACAAGAAGAAGAACATATTCTTCTGCTAATCAGTGTTCCGGGAGCCTACCCCTTAATTCCACCTGAGATAGAAGTGGATGCGGATTCTGCGCTATTAAGGAATGAGGCACAGGACATTCTCGATGATATGTTGAAGTCCTGGGCTCCCAGCATGTTCCTGGCAGATGCTGCAAACAAACTTTCATTATCCTTGTCAAGCACCTCTTTATTCAAGTGCATAATCTGCGGGGAAACACAGTGTCCCACATGTGGTCTTCCCTTGTTGACGCAACCTGTTGAGGAGACAAAACTAATTTGCGAGATGCCTTGTATCCATTGCAAAAGACCTTTTCATGTGCATTGCCTTACCCGCTCAATAGGGGATGGAATTTCAGAATGTGGGTATTGCCTAACAGACCTTGGCAATTTTTTGGGAAAAAGATATTTTAAAATCATTGGTTGATTTTCTATTCCCCGAATCTCCTTTGTCTCTTCTGGTACGAACGTATGGCTCTAAGAAAATCAACTTTTCTGAATCCCGGCCAGTAGATATCTGCAAAATACAGTTCTGAATAGGCCAACTGCCATAATAGAAAGTTCGATACTCTCTCTTCACCGGAGGTTCTGAGAACAAGATCCGGGTCAGGCAATTCAGCTGTGTAAAGATATGTGGAAAACACCTTCTCATCTATATTTTCAGAATCCAGTTTTCCGCTTTTCACATCATCTGCAATATTCCTTATTGCCTGCAATATCTCCTCTCTGCTTCCGTATGCCACTGCGATATTGAAGAGGTAATTGCTGTAGTTTTTGGTCTTTTCCTCGGCATAGGCAATGGCCTCTTGGACATCCTTTCGGAGGAGGTTCCTCTGACCCAAGGCTCTTACCCTGATGCCGTGTTTATGGGCTCTTTCATCGTCTCCAGCTCTTCTGAAGTTCTCAGCAAAAAGTGTCATGAGCTTGTCTATCTCCTCGCTTTTTCTCTTAAGATTTTCTGTGGAGAAAGCAAAAACCGTAAGAATTTTAACTCCCACTTCCATGCACCAATCCGTCACCTCTTCCAGCTTATACTTTCCCTTGAGATGGCCCTCTGTAGGGTCGATTCCTATTTCCCTTGCAAATCTCCTGTTGCCGTCCATGATAATGGCTATGTGATTCGGAATAGGTCCATCTAAGACCTCCTTTAGAAGCCGTTTTTCGTATGTTTTATAGGCGACACTTGATATGGCCTGTGTAATATCTGTGACGGAAATACCTCCAGATTACCTGAATTGTCGTCTAACTATTACAGTACTTATACATTAATTTTTGGTATAATTTCATACTAACCCAGATATTTATCGGGTAAAACGCAAAAATCATCCTCCTGATATACCATAGAAAAAACAAAAAACCCTAAAGAGATATACCCGAATGTCAAGCCCTGTATACAAATGCGGGGGTAGCCACACTCGAGGTGCCCTACAAGGCCCCTCTGTGCCCTCGGAAACTTGATTTCATATTGTAATGAATACGGTTTCCTGCGGGAGCGAGCTTGGCTATCCCCCTCAGTTAGTTTACTCTAAAATGCGGGGGTAGCCAAGCTTGGCCAACGGCGCAGGACTTAAGATCTATGGTGTAAGGGTTCAATAATTGCGCTGGTTTGGATATCCTGTCCAGAAGTGGTTCAAGGGTTCGAATCCCTTCCCCCGCATCTTAAATTCTTTTATAATTGGATTCGATGCGGTGGAATTGTGTCCAAGTTATTCTTATTTGTCGCTTATATCTTAAGCTTGGCCACCTTCCCCCGCATTCATTTATTTTATAATTTGAGGGGGATTATCAACAGTTATAATTGGCAGGGATTTGAACTGTGGATGAAAGGAGATATTTAGCAATTCCGAACACCTTTCTATCAAGCAGTTCGAATCCCTTCCCCCGCATTTATCGGGCTATCGTAAATTATTGATGTTGATTTAAAGATGCCCATTGTTTTGCCCACTTTTTTATGAAAAAAGCGGGTTCCCGAATCCCTTCCCCCGCATCTTAAATTCTTTTATAATTGGATTCGATGCGGTGGAATTGTGTCCAAGTTATTCTTATTTGTCGCTTATATCTTAAGCTTGGCCACCTTCCCCCGCACTTCTTTAATTGTATAAACTAATTATTGTTCTTTACCACAAGCCAAACAAAACGAACTCCCTTTCGGTATCGTGGTTCCGCATGACGAACATCTCACCGTCTCTTGAGGAACTTGATAAACATTTCCCTGGGGCTTTATTCCGATTTGCTGCACCGGTTTTATTCCTATATTTGCCGGTTGTGTTCCAGGTGGTTGCGGATTCTGCGGAGGATACCCCGGATAGTAAGGTGGATATGCCATTGGGTAGGGCATCATCATCGGTGGAGGAATCGGAACTGGCTGGATTTCCCTGTTCTTTACCCTGAGATAGGTTCTCTTGTAAACAGTATGAAACATCCAAAGGGGTATTATATTGAATGTGCCAATTCCTAGTGGAATCATCGTCATTAACCAAAAGCCGTCAAATCCACCAAATGGTGAAAATATCATGAACCAGAGCAAAAGTGAGGCTACAGCCGAAGTTATGCCGATTATAATATAAAATATAACCCCGGTCCATAGCAACCTTCTTGCCTTCTCATCGACTATCCCCTGGATCAGGTAATATAATCCAAAGGATATCAGAATCGAGGTGATCACCCCCACAAAGGAACCCATCATTCCGAAACCCATTCCCCCGAACATACTGATAACAAAACCGATAAGGAGGAATATCATCCCTTTCTGAAATAAATTTGCATGATGAAAGCCAAATTCCCACCGCCCGTTACTCATGGATAGAAGACCCAAAAAGAAAAAGATGAGGGCTATAAACAGGATTAAATAGGCAAATAGGATTCCAAAACTGAACCACATAAAAGGGGTCCAAATCCCAATTATCCCCGTACTGCCACCAGTATCTGTGAACTGCATAGCAACCATGGCACCAATAAAAAGAATGGCAATGATACCATAGAAAATCATGGACCACTCAAACCCGTATTTGAAATATCTGAGCCCCTTCTCGGTATGTAATTCCGCGGGTATCATGCTATCATCACCCTTTTTTATATGATACCAAATCTACCTAATCTTATTATTTCTTTTGGGTTTATTGAACCAGGTAAACGTTTATCTTACAAAAACCTCAGTGCACCCAAGACACAATGAGTTAGGCTCCAAGCCCCTTCTCTTTGTAACAAAACGCCTGTTATTGTGCCGTATTACAAACCGGACAAGTGGCGCTCCCCTTCGGTATCTGGGTTCCGCATGAGGGACATCTAATGGTTTCCACTTTTTCAACGGGGACCGCCTTTGGTTGCACTGCCCCCGCGGGTTGTGGTGTTTCCGTATCTTGTTTGACGCCAATCTGCGGGGGATATCCCTGGGGTTGCTGAGGAGGTGGATAATAGGGTGGTTGCTGGTAGGGAGGTTGTTGGTATGGAGGATACGGTTGATAGGGGTAAGGCGGTGGATATACCGGAACCCCGTATGGCGGAGGAGGTGGGGCCACAGGTTTCAATTCACCTTTCTTGATCCGATCGTAGGGGATGTAATAGGCAATTAAAAGCAGAACGGAAGTAATTAGACCTATGGCTGCAATACTATTTGTATCACTTTCGAATTCTATGAACACGTCTTCATGTTCCTCCTCGGGTGTTTCATTTAATTTATCAGTGAATTCACTCAATGCAGAGGAAATAAGAATTGCAGTAATAACTGAGGTAATAATTCCAACGATCAAAGCCAAGTACAGTAAATTTCTCCCCATTTCATTTTCAAGCTTAAAGACCAAAAGGATCTCACCAATTAATATCACAATTCCTCCGAATTGCATAATAATAAGACCACCTGTCATACCCTCGGCCATTTGGGAATAATCAATGATAGTATCTTCATCGCCCGTATCCATGGAAATACCGGTAAAAGCCCCCATAACCAATACCACAGCTCCAATGACCATTATAATAACACCAATCACGATTGCGATAATTGCATAGGTCACGAACTGATGATGCTCTGTTCCGAATTCCTCTCTTCCTATGAACATCAATATTAGGCCGATTAACCAAAGAAGACCGCCGAATGATGATAAGGCTGACGTAAGGCAAGCGCCGGCAGATACCTCAGAACTTCCGGCACTTGATGTGCCAATTGTCGCAAGGGTTGAAAAAATTCCAAGAATTGATCCAAATATGATCAACAAAAGACCCATTTCGGTTTTATTTTCCATGGTACTCCCTCAATAATATTATTCATTTCTAATAACATCATGATTTTAATCTATAAAACCCTTTCTTTTTTATGGCATTCAAATACCTTGAAACACCAAAATCTATAATCCCATCTAAGCCTATTACCCCAACATAAGGAGGGCATGGTATGAAGGTTCTATCAGTTGGAGGCGGAGCACGGGAACACGCAATCGTAAAGGCTTTGGCAAAACAGGATGTCGAGATATACACGGTTATGAAGAACCGCAATCCCGGAATTGCCAAGCTTTCAAAGGACATATTATATACAAAGGAGACGGAATGCGAAAAAATCACTGAATGGGCAAAGTCCAAGGCAATAGATTTTGCTGTCATCGGACCTGAAGCTCCCCTGGGCATGGGAATTGTGGATACACTTGAAAAGGCAGGTATTCCAAGCGTTGGCCCGAGTCAGAAGGCATCTCAGATAGAGATTTCAAAGCATTACATGCGGGATCTGATGGCAAGACATAACCTTCCCGGTTCAGTGGATTTTCGAACTTTCGAAAATGTGGAGGATGCCAAGAATTTCCTTTCAGATTACGAAAAAGAGGTTGTTGTAAAACCAATAGGACTCACAGGCGGAAAAGGTGTGAAGATAATGGGCGAGCACCTGTTAAGCACTGAGGATGTAATCAACTACTGTAAGGAAATCAATGAGGACAAGATAGGAGGCTCATCTAGCTTTATAATAGAAGAGAAGATGGTGGGGGAAGAACTCACGCTCCAGGCATTCTGTGATGGGAAGCATCTGATACCGATGCCTGCCGTGCAGGACCATAAGCGGGCCTATGAAGGGGATGTGGGACCCAATACCGGAGGTATGGGCTCTTATTCCCAGGAAGATGGGTTGTTACCCTTTTTGAAAAAGGAAGAATACGATGAATGTGTTAATATAATGCAGAAGATCGTTAATGCTATGAGGGAAGAGGGAACTCCTTACAAGGGCATCCTTTACGGTCAGTTCATTCTCACAGTCAACGGACCTAGGGTTATTGAATGTAATGCCAGGTTTGGAGACCCGGAGGCCATGAACGTTCTTCCGCTTCTGAAATCCGACTTCACTGAAATATGCAAGGGAATAATAGACGGAAATCTTTCGACTAAAAAAGCATCGTTTCTGAACAAAGCCAGTGTATGCAAATATGTGGTCCCAATGGGTTATGGCGTGGAATCACTTGTTGGTGAGAAGGTGGAGGTGAATGTTGAAAAGATCACAAAGGACGGCGCAGAACTGTTTTTTGCATCGGTCAACCAACAAAATGATGATATCTATACGACATCCTCAAGATCCCTTGCTGTCGTGGGAATAGAGGGCAGCATATTCGAAGCCGAGAAGATTGCAGAAAACGCACTATCACATGTCAAAGGCAAGATATTCATGAGACATGACATAGGAAAAAAGGAGCTTATCGAGAAGAGAATAAAACATATGAAGGATTTAAGGGGTTTATAATCAAGTAGATCATTTCTCTTTCTTCTTCTTTTTTCCCTTACTCTTTTTATCTTTTTTTCCCTTCTTTTTCTTCTTACCTTTTCTCCTAACTAAAAGAATGACAAGCGATATTACTATAATTGGAATTAGAATAAGAAGAAGGATATATGGCATTGAGAACAAATTAAATCCCTTATCTTTTTTTTCTCCAAATGAGTAAGAGGTGAGCTCCGAGGAGGAGGGTAACTCTTGAGAATCAACAACAGTTTTTACTATATTTTTTACCTCGGGTGAATACCAATTGTATGAAAGAATCCCCCAACCGTCATCAATTTCGATCTTATAGCATTTAAATGTTCCTGCCTTGACAGTGATAGATTCTACATCCACAACAGAATAGTTCATTGAAATAGAGGTATTATAGTATGCTCCTATATCACTATATGAGTTTTTGATAGAGACAGATGACCATGTCTTTCCAACTTCAATAGGGAAATTATAATCTTGTTTTGGTGGAGAATAATGTGTAATAGTCGTAATTAATGAGCCATCTGGATAGTTATTATTCCTTTCTGTTTTTATTAATGCCAAACTATTTCTAATAATATAATTATTAATAGTTTCGGTTGTAGTTATTCCGGGTTGAATTATTTTTGTTGTGGTTATAACAATATATCCATCGTAATCTGAACCGTTTACATTTATTGTGGTTATTTCAGTAACCTCAGTCGTTGAATTCGTCATCATACCCGGTAGTTGATTTTCATACTCCCATTTATCTCCAACCTTCCATTCAGGTAATGGTGATTGACCGACTGTAGTAAAAACAGATCCATGAAATAGGGGGGTAAAGAGCAAAATAATGAAGATTATTACAATCGCTTTTTTCAGGCAATCACCCATCATATATTATTTGAGGTTATTAATTGAAATAGTATATAATTTATACGGAGTAAATTTCAGTATTATAAACAGAGATGAAATACTTACTAAGCTTTGAACTTTTTAAACTCAAACGAGCGCCCTATTTTCATCCTGGCATCTACTACATTGCAGCATTTACCTTTCTCGAAGACCACAAGTGGATTAACATCCAGTTCCTCGATTTCCGGGAAATCCTCAACAAGCCTGGAAAGCCTCTGTATATACTCTTCGATAGATTCGATATCTACTGGCTCCTCGCCCCTTATCCCCAAGAGGAGAGGATAGCTTTTTATGCTCTTGACCATCTCGGAGGCGTCCAAATCTGTGATAGGAGCTATTCTGAAGGTCACATCCTTTAGGACTTCCACGTATATTCCACCCAGACCAAACATGATAAGGGGACCGAAGTTAGGATCAAGGCTCATCCCCAATATCGTTTCCCTGCCGCCTTCCACCATGGCCTGGACCGTAATTCCATCAATTTTCGCCTCGGGCACCCTGCGACTAACCTCTGAAATGATTTTGTTATATCCATCTTTAACCTCATCCTCATTTTCAAGACCGAGAACCACACCCCCGGCATCGGATTTGTGTATGATATCAGGAGAAGCGATTTTCAATGCCACAGGAAAACCTATCTGTATTGCCATGTTTGCGGCCTCATTTTCATCTTTTGCAAGTTCTGAGGCAGGAAACTTGAATCCATACACCTCCAGTATGGTTCTAACCTCATCCGGTGATAGGTGAATTTTATCGGAATTTAGAGCTTCATCGATAATATTTTTTACTTTTTCTTTTTTGACATCAAATTGTTTGATGTTCCCCTCCCTTCTTTGTCTTGTTTGGTTGTATCTATACATGCCTGCTATGGATTTTGCTGCGGATTCTGGGAAAAGGTAGGCCGGAATGTTGTTCTTCTCCAGCTCCTGTATACTTGTTAGCACCTCTTCTCTTCCCATGAAACATCCAAGAACAGGTTTATTATAATTTGAGCTGACTCTTGAAATAGCCAGTGCCACATCAAGTGCCCGGCTCATGAGGGGAGGCACGAAAATAGTCATAACCGCATCAACGTTCTTGTCTTTCAATACAGCATCCAAGGCCTTCCCGTATCGCTCGGGCCCTCCGTCTCCAAGTATATCAACCGGATTCTGGATACTGGCTTCCTCAGGCAGTGCATCTTTCAATATTCTGTAAGTCTCATCCTCGAAAATGCTCATTTCCAGACCCAGACTCACACATGCATCTGTGGCGATGATGCCAGGTCCTCCGGCATTTGTGACAATAGCTACCCTTTTTCCCTTTGGCAATGGTTGGTTTGAAAACCCAAGGGCATAATCGAAAAGCTCCTCTATCGAGGTTGCCCGAAGAACTCCACACTGCTCAAATAGGGCATCCACCGCAACATCAAGACCTGCCAAGGCGCCAGTATGAGAGGCGGCGGCACGGGCACCTGCCAATGTTCTTCCCGCTTTCACAGCTATTATCGGTTTTTTCTTGGTGAGCCTTCGTGCAATCTTTACGAATTTTCTCGGATTTCCGAAACTCTCCAGATACATGAGAATGATTTTCGTGTTTTCATCTTCCTCGAAATCCAAAAGAACATCGTTACCAGAGACATCTGCCTTATTTCCCAGGCTTACGAACTTCGAAAACCCGGTTTTAAGCTCATCGGCATATTCCAGGATAATATTTCCCAGGGCACCACTTTGGGACATGAAACCCACATGCCCTTTCAGAGGCAATGTTGAGCCAAATGTGGCGTCCATTTTGAATTTCTCTTCCGTGTTGATGACACCCATACAGTTGGGGCCCACAAGCCTCATACCATATTTCTTAATTATACTCGCAAGCTCTTTTTCAAGTTTAACCCCTTTTTCACCTATCTCCTTGAATCCCGCAGAAATCACCACGATACCCTTTGCTCCTTTTTTTCCGCATTCCTCCACAACAGACAAAACAAATTCTTTTGGCACTACAATAACAGCCAAATCGATTGGATCTGGAATAGAGGATATGCTTGGATAGCATTTGATGCTGTTCACATACTCAGCTTTTGGATTAACAGGGTAAACCGGACCGTTGAAGCCGTAAGCGACGAGATTGTGCAAAATCACCCTGCCAATTGTACCGTCTTTTCGTGATGTGCCCACAATGGCAATGGAACGTGGTTTGAATATGGCATCCAGGTTTTTTGACATCCTTTTCAACTCTATTCTTTAAGTGTTGTGGTAAGGATACAATTATGGTTTATAATCTTTATCTTGTTATGTATATAATGTGGTCCTACCTCCCATCCGATTTGTCCATCCTATATCCCCTCCAGCCAAACCCCCATCCATCGTGGTCTATTCAATTTCCAGTATGATAGATTCATAGGCCACTTTGCCCTAGGTTATAATTAATCAACAATTATGTCTTAAACCTCAGGGCTCCCGCCCAATAATCAATATGCTAGTGCTATAAATATTAAGTCCATTTATCCCACCAGCCAAGCCCCCATCCATCGTGGTCTATTCAATTTCCAGTATGATAGATTCATAGGCCACTT
>CBDVCK010000082.1:0-12739 GCA_965372465.1 uncultured Thermoplasmata archaeon
CATGGGTAAACAGGGGTCTGGTAGGATTATAAACACCTCATCAATCGGTGCACTGGGAAATATGGGTCAGGCCAATTACGCTGCCTCGAAATCAGGGGTGATAGGACTTACAAGGACTTTGGCTTTGGAATGCGCAAGAAACGGTATTACCGTAAATGCTGTTGCTCCGGGGGCCACAAGGACCCCCATGACGGCTAAAATGCCAAAAGAGATATTTGACATGATTACAGATAAAATACCCCTCAAAAGATGGGCGGAGCCCCAAGAAATCGCCAATATGCATGTATTTTTGGCAAGTGAAGAGGCAGGTTACATCACAGGCCAGGTGATATTCGTGGATGGGGGAATCAGTGTGGGGATTTAGCCTATTTAAGGGTTTTAATCAGACTTTTTGCGCTCTTTTGAAAATCTTCCAGGGAGCTTTCATTTATCAACATGAAATCGCAAAGCGCAATTGCATTGCCTATACCCCATTTGAGCTCACGCAGGTCCCTTTGGCAGAATGCCACCCACGTCAATGTGGCATCCTTTCGGTTTCTTCCTATTATTCTTTGGAACCTGATTTTGGGTGATGCGTGGATTCCTATGACCTTTAACTCCTTGCCAAAAGCCGATTTAAAGACCTCAAGCTCGGCATCGCCTCGTATTCCGTCTATCAGAATATTATCGTTATTTATCAAGGGTACGGTTCGTTCGGCCCAGATTCCGTAATTGTGTCTTTCTCTTTCGCTTTCGGCTATTTTACCAATATTGGTGTTTGTAAGCTCAATACCTCTTTTTGTGACCTCGGATCGAACCACATCGCCCATCCTTATTACCGTCAAACCCTCACCTTGTGCGATTTTTAAGAATTCCTCTTTTCCCGAGCCAGGCATACCTGTCAATGTGATGACCTTCAGAAGGTTCCCTCCGTTATTCAAATACTGATATCAAGTATACATGGTACAGAATTATATATATAAAGTGTTAATCCCAAGTCTCCCAAGTCAGGAGATTTTTTGGGAAGATAGGCTAGTTTTACTGTTGGTAACCATCACAAAAAATTTATAATGGAGAATAAAGATACGATAACTAAGGTGGTAGCATTCCAAAAAAGGAAAAGAAAGGGAAGGTAAGCTCAAAGGCCAGGCCCGAGACACAGGGAAAACCTATAACCTTTCTTATAGGGCTTGGAGCACTTTTTATCGGACTTTTCATTACCCTGGGTTCACTGGTTCATAACAACCTGGAAGTATTTACTAATCAAACCAGTGGAAAGGTTTACGGACCCTATGACTGGGCTGCAGCCATAGTGGGTGCCGTGATTCTTTTGGTCGGAATATTACTGCTCATGTTCTCCAAGATATCCACTGCTCCTGTTCAACCCGAGTAAAGCCCTTTTGAAAACCATGCGGTGCCCAAAACGGATAATTCTGCTTAAATAACCCGATTTTTTTCCTAGCACAACCCAAAACTATTCAAAATGATAAGTGTATATACCCCATGGATGGAACATATCGGAATTATTTATGGAACAATAGGAACTACCGAGTTTGAGTGCCAGATCAATGCAAATGTGGAGAAGAACGATTACATCATGGTAAATCACCAAACCGTGGGCCAGGTTCTCGGCCAGGTGGACAATATAGAAAGGCGAACCGACCTGTCACTGGACAAGGCCCAGATGATAGCGGAAGGACAGCCAGTTGAGATCAATGAGAAGGTCACTGCCAAGATATCTGTGGTGGGCTTTAGGGATGACAGAAACCTGCTTCAGGTTCCCAGAACTCCTTATAAGGCAGGGGAGTTCATTTACAAAGCAGATGACGAGCTGATTCGGAAGGTAATCGGTCTTAAAGAGGACAAGGAAACCGGAGCCTATGTGGGACTTTTATCAGGCCACGATATCAAGGTCTATATGGATATCAACACCCTTGTCCAGAAGCATCTTTCAGTTCTAGCTAAGACTGGAGGCGGGAAGAGCTATGTCACAGGTGTCATCATAGAGGAGCTCATGAAGCACAATGTGACCACGGTAATTCTTGACCCCCACGGTGAATACGCCTCAATGAGGGAGGCAGGAAGCAAGATGGAGACCTCAAGAAACTTCAGCGTAAGTCCCCGGGGATATGCATCCAAGATTCAGGAGTTTGCATCAGATACAAAGTTGAACAAGGATGCCAAACCTCTTCAGTTCACCTTGAGCAATTTAAGTGCAAGGAACCTGCTTGATTTAACCAATATAAAGAATGTGAGAACCTATGTTGCGCCTCTAAGAAATGCAATCGACTTTCTCAGGACAAACAAGGGTGATTACGGATTAGCTGATATCATTCGGATCCTGGAGGCCGAGGAGGATACCCCAATGGGGGGCTTAATTGCCGAGCTTGAGTACCTGCAGGAGGTGGATATCTTTGCAGAGCAGGGAACCAGGATGGAGGAATTGATCAAAAAGGGCAAGACCACGATTATCAACTTAAAGGGCTCTCCTCCTGACATTCAAACCCTGGTTGTGAATCGCATTTGCACTTACCTATTCGAACTGAGAAAACAGGATAAGATACCCCCTTTGATGCTGGTTGCTGAGGAGGCCCATAACTTCTGTCCCCAGCAGGGCCAGGTGGCATCATCCAAGATATTCAGGACCATAGCATCCGAGGGAAGGAAGTTCGGTCTGGGGGTATGCATAGTTACCCAGAGACCTGCCAAGGTGGACAAGAACGTGCTTTCCCAGTGCAACACACAGGTGATTTTAAAGGTTACGAATCCCAATGATCTGAAGGCCATAACCGCCTCTGTGGAGGGTTTGACATCCGGAATGACAGATGAAATCCAGAGGATCCCCATAGGAACAGCAATCATTACAGGTGGAAAAATCACCATGCCGCTTTTTGTTGAGATCAGGCCCAGGGAGTCCAGGCACGGCGGCGAGAGCGTGACAATTGTTGAGCGGACTTCCGAAAAAGGTCTGGCTTATTGATGGTATACTCAATCCTTTTTTTCCTTGAACTGCAAGGCGGCAGAGTTGATGCAAAATCTCTTGCCCGAAGGTTCGGGTCCATCGTCAAATACATGCCCTAAGTGTCCCTGGCATTTATCACACAGAACCTCGGTTCTTTTCATTTCAAGGCTTGAATCGCGTTTTTCTTTAAGGTTTTCCTTTGAAATGGGAGCCCAGAATGAAGGCCAGCCCGAGCCTGAATCGTATTTTGTTTGGGAGGAGAACAGCTCCTGTCCGCAGCCGGCACATACATAGGTACCCTCTTCTTTGTTGTGGAGGTGCTTTCCAGTTCCTGCTGGCTCAGTTCCCTTCTTTCTCAGGATATGAAATTCCTCAGATGACAGGGATTTCTTCCACTCCTCTTCTGATTTTTCTACTTTCTTTTTCATGCATTCATCTCGAAAGTACATTTTCATTATTACAATGGTTAGTCTTATATATATCCATTGAGTTTCGATTCCAAAGCTGGGGACCTAATGCAAAAAGACGCAATTACTAAAGAGAAACTCACTGACTATCTGGGCAAGACGGATAAGGCACTAAAAAAAATCAGAATAACACCTCCTGAAAAGTCCCATGCTAGAAAGATTGCCGAGGATTTCCTAAATATGGCCTCCTCGTATTTCTCTGATGCTGAGCATTTTTTTGAAACAGGTGAATATGTGGATGCCTTTGCCTGTGTGAACTATGCCCATGGTTGGCTGGATGCAGGTGCAAGATTTGGATTGTTTGATGTGGGCTCAGATGATCAGTTGTTCACGCTGGCGGAATAATTCTTTTATGATACTTGCAAAGAAATATAGTTTGTTATATTTCATTGAAAAGAAAGATGGATAACCCCTTAAATTCCGTATTTTCATATTGTATAAATTATGTGACGGTTTTCGCAATTTTTATGAAAAAATAATTTATGATTTATTATATATATATTATCCATTCTATGTACAATACCATAAATATAATATAGTTACTTTATAATGGGGGTGCGACAGTGAATCCAATCAAATTCTTCAACATTACACTGACGGTAGGGCGTTAAGGTGAGAAGTTGAAAGAGAAGCGGCATCCTGAGATCACAAGACGAGAGTTCATGGGAAGCACTTGGAAACTTTTGAATGTAGGGGCATTCATCGCCCTGGGAGGACACCTTGCCTCTCTTGCCGTAACCTCTATTTCTTCAGGACACCCTGATTCATTAACTTGCTACGAGTGCAGGGCATGTGCATCACCCTGCCCATGGAGACTGGATCCTTCTGGTTATTTGGTTGCAGCCAGGGTGAACAATCCTGATAGAAGAATGCTGGCCCAGTACAATATTAAAAGGTACAACAGACTGATAGGGAACAGGGAGGAGGCAAGGAGGATGACTTTGGACAATCTTCTTGCAAGGGACAAATACATGAAGGTCGTAATCAGTGAGGTTAAAAATAAGGAGAATATAGAGCTATTCACCCTTGGATCGGAATATGAGGATCATCTAGAGGAAGGCTCCGCCAATTCTGAAATCAGAAGAGCCTTTGCGGATAACAGGTGGGCGATTTCCAGCCATGCAACGGTATCCCTGGTAGATACCGATAACTGGTTGATTGCGGATGGCTATGAAAGATTTTACATCTTACGAACTCTGGATGGCCTTTTAGTTTCTGGGGAGAAGAAGAAGTTCGAGAGGCTCGATCCCATGCGGATCAACGATGCCAAAGATAAAATAAAGGAGTTGGAGGACGACGGTAAAGAGGCGGAGCTAACCGATATTTACGAGATGCGCGCAAAGGATTCCGCGTTCTACGATCCATTATGTGCCAGATGCGAGCCCGCCTGTCCCGTGGATCTACCTATTACAAAGTTCATTCGAGACGTGAAGGCCGATGAAAAATATCGGTGATCTGAAAAAGAAGGTGAATTGAAATATGAAGAAAATCCCGACACCAATGGACCGCAGAAGGTTCATGAAGCACATAGGTATACTGGGTGTAGCCGGTGTTATGGGGATGAGCATTGGAGAGATATTCTCCCCAACTGAATCGGATCTGATAGATGCTCAAGCAGATACCGAGATTGAGCGCAAAAGAAAATTGATATGGGCCTCGAAAGAGGATGCAGAGGGAGGGGATATTGATACGGCGGTGACCGAGGCCAAATCAGGAGGTTTTCCCTTCATTAACAGAAGAGCATGCGCATATCACCTGCCAAATCTGGAAACAGGGGAGTACGAGGATATCACCGAGGACAATCAGCAGGATATACAGTTCTGCAGAGGGCCGTGTGTGGATGTATGCCCTGTTGATGCAATTCTATTTCGAAAGACCCCTGAGAAAAGAAAAATGCCGGGATTTCCCCAAAAGAAAGATACAAACGGGTATTCTGATTTGGACAAAGATTGGGGGGATCCCAGAGAAATCACTGGATGTATAGGCTGTCAAAAATGCTTCAAGATGTGCGGCTATGATGCTATTCAGTGGGTTAATCCCTGAGGTGTAAAAGGATGGCGATGAACAGAAGATCGTTTGTAAAGATCCTTGGAGTTGCCGGGGCTTCACTTTTGGTATCCCTGGGATTGCAGAACAGTGGTGTGAACAGGGTAACAGCTGAGAAGAAGTATGTCCCTGGAGCTGGAAGCCTCGAAGAAGCCGAGTATAAAAAGATTGACAGTACCAGTTTTGTTGCCCTTTGTGCAAGATGCGGTGTATGTATCAGCGTATGTCCATTTAAAGCCATCAAATCAAAGGAGATATTCTATCCTACATTAACAAAAGCAACTTGGGATAAGTGTCCAAGTTACGAGGTATGCGGTGTGTGCCTTGCAAATTGCCCTACAGATGCTATTGGCGTCGCTTTTGAGCCTCTGGGTGGAACCCCAGGAACCGAGAAATCGAAATTGTGGAACGGACCGACCTTAAGAAACGAGAGGGATATAATCGGACAAAACAGGTGAACACATGTTAGGTATATGGGATGAATGGAACCTCTTTGCTGCCATCGCAATGATCCTGGCTTCGGTGCCCTTTCTCATCATGTTATATGCAAGTATCAGGGGTTATGAAGGAACAATTTTATGCATGCAGTGTCAGCAATGTGTTGCAGTGTGTCCTGTTCGGGCCGCCCAGCCCGATCGTTACATGGGCCCATTGGGAATCGAGGTCACTTCTAGATCCGGCACCAAGGAGAGAGCAGAGGAAGGTGGTTTGTTTTCCTGCACCTCATGCATGAGCTGTGTGGAGGCCTGCCCGCGAGGTCTTAACGTAAAGCATGACATGGACAAATTCAGGTCTGCCCTCGCGAAAAAGGGCATGGGCCAGATGGGCCCCCATAAACATATAATCAACATGGCTTCAAAATACGGTAATGTATTTGATAAGGAACCTGTTTTGCTTCCGGACATAAAAGATCAAAAGGAGACTATCACGAAATTCATAAAGGGATTTGCAAAGATAACAAAGTACGATGACTTCAGCATAGGAGAGGAGGACAACAAGTGACCACCAGGGTAACAAAGCCTGTAATAAACAGCAAAACCGCCCAAGATTGGGGGAAATTCGTTTTGTATGAGGGATGTACAATGCCAAGAAGAATGGTTGGAAGCAGGTACACCACAAGATACGTTCTGGACAAATTCAATTTTGACTATGTCGTCCTGGACAATGCAAGATGCTGTGGTGCTCCGGTAATGAGATCCGGTAGTGAGGAAGTAAGCATAGAATGCAGGATGTACAACCTGGACTTGGTAAAGAAGGTTGGAGTGGATCAGATCGTCTCGGGCTGCCCGGGCTGCGGCTCGCAGCTTAAAACCGAAGAAGCCGAGAAGATGGGAATTCACGTTTATCATTTTGTTGAAGTATTATACGATCTAGCCAAAAATGGTGAACTGTATCAAAAGGACCTCATGCGCCCAATTCCCAAATTAAAGATCACGGCACACTATCCCTGCCATATGCATCGGGGTATGCTCATCGATGCAAAAAAGATACATGAGACAATTGTCGGGGCTTTCCCGAACCTGGAATATATCGAGATGGAGGATCCTGATAGATGTTGCGGCGCAGGTGGGGGTGTTCGGGCATCACAGAAAGAGCTGTCGTATACCATAAGAAGGAGGAAGCTTGAGTGTATCGAGGAAACTGGTGCCGATATTGTGATTGCAGCCTGCCCCTTCTGCGAACTGCAAATCGATGAGGGGCTGCGTACAGATTCGGAATCTGGTGCGAGGTCAATTACCCCTCAGAGCATGATCGCCATGTTCTTTAAAGACATAGGCCAGGAGGTGGCCAAGCTTTGATATTCGATGGAATGTCCCCCGAGGACAGTCTCATAATACTGGGTCTTTTGGGCCTTCTTGTCATGTTCTTCATTGTTCAGTTGAGGATGATGTTCTTCCCGCATTACAGGGGAGAAATAATCGAGTTCGAGTCTATATTTGACGGTGACTGCAAGACCTGCAGGGGAAAACGGGAAGGAAAAACGAGTATACCTATCAAAGTGAGAACCGACGAGGGGGATATCATCTCTGCCGAGATCAGCTGCTGTACACTCTGTATGGAAAAGATAGATGTGGGCTCCAGAATCGGTGTGACGAAGGTGGGAAGCAGGCTCATAGCTCAGGCGTGTGCCAACATTAGAAGGAGAAATACCTAACTAGGGGAGATGGTGAAAAAAGATGATGATCTTTGGATTTGAACTCTCGTTCATTATAGGGCTCATCGCCTTGATATTGTTCTTTGGCGTCATAGTTGCATCGCTTTTGGGATTCATACCGCAGGATAGGTTGCCTATTCAATCAGCACTGGTCCTGATGACCTTTGTGATCGCTGCCCTTGCATTTGTGGGCAGTCTTTTCGATCCCTCTGTGCTCCAAATCGGTTTCGGAGATCTGTTGGGCCAGATCATCATCCATCCCATCACAGCCCTGGCAGCAGGATTCCTGGCTGCTGGTGCTCTTGAAATTGCTGGAGCGTTTGATGCTGCTGCGGATGCGCTGACGCATCTCGAGAGGTTTAAAGTGAAGGGTGTGGTGATCTTCGGCATTACCGGCACGGTTACGCTTCTCGTAAATCTGCCCACTATTATAGCCTTGCCTTGCGGCAGGATCCTTGCAGCTGCACTGATGCCTGCAGCGCTGGGACTTGGTTACAAGGTAGCAAAACAGCTCGACGACCCGAGAATGGTGGGTATTATCGTTTTTGCGTTCATAGTCAATGCCGCAGCTTCATGCGGTCCTTCGGTTTTGGGAGGAATAGGCCTGCTTGGAGAGGGCCTAGCAAAGCTACCGTTGTACTCCCTCTCTGATCCGCAGCAGACCGGGATAATGATCGCAACGGGTGTTTGTGCGCTTGTAATGAAATTCGTTACCCCGCTTTTCCCGGCGGATATGAAGGATAAGGATGTCAAAAAAAGAGACGAGGTTGTGGAGGTGGCGAATGATAGCGGAGAAGAAGAGCTTACCGTTAAGGTTAAGGGAGAGGCTAAGGAGGAGGCCTTGGAAGGGATTAGGGAAGAGGTAAAAGAGGACATGGGTGACGAACAACCCGAAGAGAAAGGAGAGAGGGAGCCTGAAGAGCCGAAAAGGGGGGAGGAAAAGAAGGAATCCATCTTCAAGCGCATGTCACGAATGGAAACCCGCCTTAAGAACGGATACATCACGCTCGGCCTATTCATGATAGTGCTTGCCCTTACCGTGATTCTCCAACCTAAGATTCCTATTCAAACGATATTGGTTGTGCTGGCCCTCGTGATCATGCTCATAGGCAGGGCTACGATTCAGGATCTAATGGCAGGGGTTATTCTTCATCCCATAATGGCCATGACCGCAGGTTTCCTGATAGCTGGGGCAATGGGATTGGCTGGCGGCTTTGATGTTCTGCTCATCCTCCTCAGTGGTCTTGCCGAATTCGAGATAGCAGGATTCGCAATTCTCGGCTATCTTGGAGTGGCTATTATCCTCGTGAACATACCCACGATCATGCCTATGCCATGTGGTAGAATCCTTGCAGCCGCGCTCGTTCCCGGCGTTTACCTGTACGGTCTGACACTGGTTGAGATTACCGGCAACCTCATCGTCTTGCCCGTCCTTTTGGGAGCGTTCATAGTGAACGCGGCAGCGTCGTGCGGCCCTTCACCACTGGGAGGTATAGGTGGAATAGGCGAGGGGAACATGGGGGTGGAAATCGGCTCTAGCGGAAAATCTCAGCAGTGCGGAATATTGTTCGCAACTGGTGTCACGGCATTGGTGATCGCATTTGTGACTGGAGTTACGATGATATGAGGGAGGCATGAAAATGGCAAATGAGAGAATAATACTTCTTCTGGTAATGATCGTCGCCGGTATCTTATGCGGCATGATGATAAACGTGGCTCTCGATAGAAAGCCCTGGGAGTTGGGGGGTGTTACAGGTGGTGCCTTGGTTGGTTTTCTAATGTGGCTTTTGTAGGGTGAGAAAAATGAAAGGTAAGGTTGCAGTTGTGATGATAGGATCAGGCGTCGCGTGTGCGATTATGCTGTGGATGGCCTTGTGGGCCGCATCTGGGAATTTCGATGCCGAACCCATTGTTGGTGGATTGATTGGCGGGGTGGTTGTTGGTCTGATTATGCATGTGCTAGGATAACTTGAATAACGAAAGATCGAGGTTTGGAAATGCTCAGTAGACAGAATACAAGAACCATAATCAGGTGGGCGATATTCTTTATAGTGCTCATAGGCCTGCCCTTGGGTTTCTTGGCGTTCTTTATACTGGGAACGGTTTGTATCATCGATCCTTTCTTCTACATTCAAAGACTGGCAATCCTCATTGGGGAAGTAATTGGAATCAATGAAGGACCGGGTTTTGGTTCTGACATCAATATGTTGATGATAACGGTTTCAGTGGCAGGTCTTATTATATTCACAATCATATTTGGTAGGGCCTTTTGCAGCTGGATATGCCCGTATGGCACATTTTTGACCTTCTTTGGGAAACTGCGCAAGGAAAAAAGAGACCTTCCCGAGGTTCTGCAGGACAGGAACATCAAATACGGGATTCTTCTGGGATTCTTCCTCTCGGCCATGGTTTTAGGCAGATATGCCTGGTGTGATATCTGTCCCATAGGAGGTTTTTACAGGGCAACAGGGCCTTTTGCTTATGATTTTCCCTGGCTTTTGGCCTTCCCCTTGGTGTTCTTTATAGCAATAGGACTCATGGCGATTTATTATGATACAAGGGGCTTTTGCAAATACCTGTGTCCCCTTGGTGCATTTGTCGCAATTCTGGATAGAATAAGTTTTACAAGGGTGCAGCTTCCCTCGGACAGATGCGTGGAGTGTCACAAATGTGATAATGTCTGCCCCATGGACATCGACATAGTCAACGAAACACGCTATGAGCTTCTGAACGACCCCGAGGTAGAGAAAGCCCTGAAGGATGCTGGTGTTACCAATCTTTCGAGGGAAAAATTCGATGAGCTGCCCAAGGATTTACAGGATAAGGTCACAAAGAACCTAAAATACTACAAGGTACCTGCGGGGGAATGCATCAGGTGCTATCAATGTGTTGATGTATGTCCTGTCCTAAACGAAAAGGAAGCCGTACCTCCCGTTCATATAGCCCCGGAAATCAGGGTCACGAATTTCGAGGAAGTGAACAAGGGCTACACCCCAGAACTAGCGGAGAAAGAGGCGAAAAGATGCCTACAGTGTGAAGACCATCCTTGTGTGGATGCATGTCCTGCAGCCCAGGATGTGCCCGGGTATGTGAAAGCGATTACCGAAGGAGATCCCTCTAAATCCCTTGATATCATTCTGGATACCAATCCCCTGCCTCTGACATGCGGTAGGGTATGTCCGGCATTCTGTAAGAGTGTGTGTGTGCGCGGCAAGAACGGGGAGCCCATTGCAATTCCGACATTGAAGAGATTCGCCGCAGATTACGGCAAGTTCCCGAAGATTACGGCTGAAAGAAAGACAGGAAAACGCGTTGCGGTTATCGGTTGCGGACCGGCAGGCCTCACAGTAGCCTGGGAGCTTACAAAGATGGGACATGATGTCACTATCTTTGAATTACTTCCTGTTGGTGGAGGGATGATAGGGGTAGGTATCCCGGAATACAGATTGCCCGAGGATATTTTGAACAAGGAAATCGCTAATATTCAATCCCTGGGAGCCGAGATTAAGTATGATTCTCCCATAAGCAAGGAAATGAATTTCAATGAGCTCTTTTCGCAGGGTTACGACGCGGTATTTGTTGGCGTGGGAGCACATGTGCCAAGGGAGATGAGGGTTGAAGGAGAGGACCTTGTTGGTGTGATACCGGCAACCGATTTACTGCGTGATGTGAATATGGGTAAAGAAGTAAAGATTGGTAGGACTGTAGCGGTAATAGGTGGAGGAAACGTGGCAATGGATGCGGTTCGAACTTCCCTTCGTTTGGGTGCAAAAAAGGCAATGATAATTTACAGAAGGGCAGAAGAGCAGATGCCTGCAGATCCATTGGAGGTTGAGGAGAGCAGGGAGGAAGGGGTGGAATATCACTTTTTGAGGAATCCCACAAAGATAATCGGCCAGAACGGTAAGGTCGTGGGGATGGAGATAATCAAGATGAAGCTCGGAGAGCCCGATGCCAGCGGAAGGAGAAGACCCGTTCCCATCGAAGGCTCGAATTACAGGGTAAAGGTGGACACCGTGATTCCTGCAATAAGCCAAGCTCCGGATCTCTCGTGGGTGCCAGAAGGCACTGTCAATATCACGAAATGGAATTCTGTTGAGGCCGATGAAAATACAGGGGAAACTGCCATGAGGGGCGTGTTTGCGGCAGGTGATGGTGTTACAGGTCCGCAGACGGTAATTGAGGCTGTTGCAGGGGCGAGAAAGGCAGCTGCTGCAATGGATAAGTTTTTG
Source organism: uncultured Thermoplasmata archaeon (assembly GCA_965372465.1). Taxonomy (GTDB): domain Archaea; phylum Thermoplasmatota; class Thermoplasmata. Next base: position 11,842 of record CBDVCK010000082.1, read on the forward strand.
AGGAGCGGGGATAGGGTCGCGTCCTGAAACTATTTGAGGAGCACCTGCACTGGCTATTTATGAATGGGCAATATTATATTCTATTTGGCATCGCGATGGTCATAGTTTTAGATGATAGAAAGAAATAAGAGCTGTTAAATCTATTGCATTTCTCGCCCTCGATTCCTTCACCCTTCCTCGCATAATCGCGGCTATCTGACCCGAAAATTTTTCCTCCTGAGGGGATTGGGGGCACTATATTATTCTCTGATTAATTAAAAACCGAAATGAGAGTAGCAGGCAATTCCACTCCCTCATTATTAGGTGTACAATCCAGAATTGGACCCTTGATCTCTTCATCGGAAAAAAACCATTACAATTCTCAATCCGATTATAATACCCTCATCAATATATCTTTTATAATAACAATAACAAAAGATATATATACAACCTAAATGAATGAATTTTCCGGTTCTTACTTCTCCCCTACCGTAAGACCTAACATGTAATACTCCAGGGTTTTTCCCTGGAGTTCCTTTTAATTTAATGGGTGTTATTTTTTTCTCCCTTTAACATTTTGGTGATTTTCCCTCCTTGTCTTTTATTTTCGGGACCGGGTAAAACAAATCCTTCCTGAGCTACCTTTTCGCGCATATAGCCATACCATTTAAATTGATATTCAGTTAGTGAATCATTATTTTTCAGAATCCCGTCATAAAGGATTGAAAAGTAACGTAATCAGAGCGTTATTTCGAACTCTTCCTGAATGTCGAGTATAACCTGTTCCAAAATACCTTCGAAGGTCGAACTCCTGAGCTCTCTAATTCCTGCCAAATCAGTCTGAATCTTGGCAATATACGAATTGGGGTTCTTTAAAATCTCGATATTGCATAGCAATTTTTCCATATAATCCCTCATT
>CBDVCK010000083.1:0-12631 GCA_965372465.1 uncultured Thermoplasmata archaeon
GATAATTACACGAATTTTTTTTTTAAGGCTTTCTGCCCAGATAAGCCAAATAAATTCCTGGTAATATCAAACACCCCCCCAGGATTGTGAAATACGGTGCAGGTTCAGAAAGAAGCACAAAAGCTAGGATTGAGGCTCCTATTGGCTCCCCGAGCAGACTCACGGAGATCAATTGTGCTTTCACGAATTTTAAGACCCAGTTGTACATGGTATGCCCTAGAAAGGTGGGAATGAGGGCCATCAAGATAAAGAGCACATATTCTCTCGGTGGGAGGGGATAGATGGGTTGTGAAATGAAAATACATGCAGCAAGGAGAAATAATGTACATATACTGTATACAATAAATACATAGGGAAGAAGGGGAACACTTCTTCTGGCTTTTCTTCCTCCCAATATGTAAGTCCCTGCAGCAATGCTTCCGATTATGGCAAGGACATCCCCTCTGAAATTCTGGCCACCGATATTGTAATCCCCGATAGAAAGGACGATTATACCGCAAAAAGCGATTACTATCCCAAGGTAACCTCGCCTTTTCAAACGCTCTTTTAATACGTAATGTGAGATGATTGCTACAAAAAGAGGATGTGAGGTAACCAATATAACCGAGCTTGCCACAGATGTTTGTGACAAAGAAGTAATCCACGTTGCGAAGTGAATAGCAAGAATTGCGCCAATGGCAATCATAAAGACGAATTCCTTGATTGTGATTTTCTTCAGATCCTCGTAATTCCAGGCAACAACTAATGGCAAAAGAATAAAAGAGGAAATTCCCATTCGATAAGTAGCTATAACAAGTGGATGCGCATCACTCCATCTTATGAAAATAGCTGAGAATGAAACAGCTACCACGGCAATAAGAATGGCAAAACCACTCCTATTTTGATATGAATCTGATTTCGATTCACCCATAGTAACGGATATTAGACGGGAGGTATATAATTGTATATTCAGAAGCTGTCACCGGAGGTTGTTACTTAAGTTCAAATATAATACTTTCAATGCATTTTAAATGAGGTGAATTAATATGAAGATCTGGATATGTGATGATTGCGGAAAAGAGGCATCCTTTGGCGTAAAACCTGATAAATGTGAATGTGGTGCAGAGGATTTTGTAGAGATAGAAAAGGCCGATGAAAGCGGATTTGGATGCAAGGGTCCCAGAGCCTAAGACCCAAAAATCTGTTATTTATTACCTAGTAATATCGATGGACCTGACCTTCTCGTAGTTTGCGGGATTCTTTTCAAAATATTTACGAACAGGTTCAAGTATATCGGAAAGGTATTGTGCAGTTGCGTCCTTAAGATCCTGGGGATGAAGCCCACCTGATTCGAAGACCTGTTTCAGCTCGTCAAAACCGTTTAATTCCAGGGACCCCCCGAATTTTTCGGACCTTGATATCGTGATATTTGCGTTTCGTCTGAAAATTAGATATCTACAGATATCGATTACAGGATTATCAGCGATTTCACCTTCAGGGCAGTAGGCCTTTTTTATCTTCCTTTTTATATCCTCGAAAGAATCGTGGATGAAGATGGAATTTTCAGGAGCGGATTTCGACATCTTGGCCTCTACGATATCCATCCTATCCCCACCCGAAAGACCGGATAAAAGCGGTGTATGGATTGCCACTACCTTCTTCCAGCCCAATTTTTCGGAAACATCCCTTGCCAGCATATGTGCTTTTCTCTGATCCAACCCTCCTAAAGCCACATCCACATCCAGCTGGAAGATATCGGCAACCTGCATGGCGGGATAGATGAGCATGGACGCGTCCATCTCAACCTCATCCTCCTTTCTGCCCATTATTGTAAGGGTTCTTTTGATTCTCGAAAGCGAGCTTTTTTTGGAGATTCTCAGCACCTTCTCCCAGTAATCCATAGTGTCCAGAAGATCGGTAGCATAAACGAACTTAAGGTCGGGAGATATCACATCAAATGCAGAAAAACAGTCCTTGAGGTATTCTCCACACACACGGATATTATTTATCTCGCCCCCCAATTTATCGTTCAGATAGGCATGCCAATCAGCAAGAAGAATCGTTACTGTAAATCCGCTATCCAAAAGATCTTTCACCTTATCAATGCATATTATGGAACCGATATGCACAAGGCCAGAAGGTTCAATTCCGATATATGCCGAGGGTTTTTCCTTATCTTTAATCAGTGCCTTAAGCTCATCGTGTGTCACTATCTCCTCTGTTCCGCGGATAACTCTTTCCAGTGGGCTCATGATCCTCACAGAGAAACGATATGTCAAAGGATATAAAAGAGGGTTTTGGTTTTACTGCAAATCCACCTTTTCGGGAAGTTTTAAAAGGAAGAAAAGCGTTATGGGTTACGACTGTGCGTTATAGTTGAGGTGATTTGATTGAAAAGATTCGCAACAGAGCTTAGAGGAAAAACCGTGATGACGAATGATGGGCAAATCCTTGGAATGATCGAGAATTTCATTGTTGACACAGATACAGGTGAGCTGCATCATGTCCTGGTAATCCCTGCGGAGGAGATCGAGCCCAGGTTGTACAAAACCGACGCTCAGGGAAGGCTTGTTCTCCCGTTCAAGAACATGAGAGCAGTAAGAGATGTTGTGGTTATGGACCTTGTAAAGTAGTTGGACATTCACAGAATGGATATATATCAAATATTATGCTCTTTCGATTTGGACTTTTATCAATCTGGGAAAATATAAGACCTCGGTGCCAACTTTCGATTTATATTTCAACCACCAAAAACCACTTAGGTGGACCTATGGAAATGTTCATCATTTGGTTTAAGGAGATTTCAAGGGAAGCAATTTCTCATGTAGGAGGAAAAGGTGCGAACCTTGGTGAATTAACAAAATTGGACCTCTTGGTTCCCGAGGGTTTTTGCATAACAGCCTCAGCTTATAAGGAATTTATTAAGATAACGGAGGAGGAAATTCAAAAAATAGCAAATTCCATTGATATAAATAATCAATCGGATCTACAGATGAAGGCTCAGAATATCAGGGCAATCCTTTTAAAGAACATTATGCCAAAAGTGGTATCAAAAGACATTGTCGATGCTTATAAAAAACTAGTAGGCAATCAGGAAGCAGCTGTTGCGGTGCGGTCCTCGGCAACGGCAGAAGACCTACCTGGGGCCAGCTTTGCAGGACAGCATGAGACCTACCTCAATGTTGTTGGAATCGAGTCTGTTCTCGGAAAGGTTAGGGAATGCTGGGCTTCAATGTGGACCCCCAGGGCGATTCATTACAGACAAAAGCACGACTTTGAACATAAAAAGGTCGCCATGTGTGTCGTGGTTCAAAAGATGATATTCCCGTCTGTTTCAGGGGTCATGTTCACCTACAATTCCATAGAAAGCACGGATCGTGAGATTGTTATAGAATCCACATACGGTCTGGGTGAGGGTCTTGTTTCAGGTATCGTAACTCCCGATATCTTCATTATTGACAAGCAAAATTTCGAAATCAGGTCCAAGAGGATATCAGAAAAAAAAATGATGATCATACCGAAACAGGACGGCGTCATAAAAACCGAGGTACCCGAAAATAAGCAATCTGCTCCCACCCTCACCAACGAGGAAATTCTCAAGCTAGCTGAAATTGGGTTAAGGGTAGAGCGGCATTATAAAGCACCCCAGGACATCGAATGGTGCAATTACCAAAACAGGTTTTATATCCTTCAATCAAGACCTGTTACCGATGTGGGAAAAGTGGTGCCGGTTCTGGATAAAAAAGAATTTGAGGGAATTATCGGAGAATGGACGAAATCACCTCTGGACGAGAGGGTGCAGGAGCCCTTAACACCCTTTACATGGTCCATTGCCCAGGAGAGCATACCTAGCTTTTTTACGGCTTTAGAGGTGTTCGGATTCAGGGTTCCTGAAGATGTGGAGATGGCAAGGTTGTTTTACGGAAGACCCTATGTAAACAAAACCGAACTTGAGAAGATGTTTTCGGATTTACCAGGTGTTGTGGATGATTTCATTATGGGCGGCCAGGTTCAAATCGACAGAAAGAAGATTTCGTTATCCATGCTGCCTGTTTTTTTCAGGGCTTTGCTTCTGGTGAACCAGGTGCACAAGGATTGGGATTCTGAATTGCCCGGAATTCTTAATGATTTCGAGGCTCTTAAATCCTTTGATATGAAGGATGCTTCCTCGGAAGAACTCCTGTCCAAACTGGACCAAATCATTGAAATTGCTCAATCCATAGGTGCCACCCACGCTCTAAGCATAATCTTCTGTGAGGCCTTGTACCAGATCCTCGTGATATTTGCTGCAAGATATACTGGGGATGATGCCTATGATCTGTGTCCCAAACTGGTCTCGGGTCTGGAAAATAAGACACTGGAGACGAACAAAAGAATTTGGGAACTGGCCAAATGTGCCCAGGCTTCCAAGTTTTTGCGAGATGAGATCTTACAGGGGAATTATGCTAGTTTGTTAATATCCCTTGATGCAAAAAAAGAAGGAAAGGTCTTTTTGGGGAATTTTGAAAAGTTCCTGAAAAAATACGGCCATCGTTCACCCAAGTACGACCTGATATTCCCTTCCTGGAGAGATGATCCTGATATGGTTTTAAAACTGATTAAAACCTATCTGGAAAGTGAAATTTCTTCAGATCCTCAAGCCCTTGAAAAAAAATGCATCCAGGAGAGAATAAAGGCAACGGAGTTCGTGCTAAGAAAGTTGAATACACACACCTTAGACAGGATATTTCCCGTAAAAAGAATGATCTTTAAAAGGCTATTACAACTTGCCCAAAAGTATATGACACTAAGGGAGAACCAGCAGTTCTTCATAGGGCAGGGTTATCCCATTGCAAGAAGGGTTGTTTTGGAACTTGGCTTGCGTTTTGTTAAAATGGAAATCATAGAGAATCCACTTGATATATTCTTCATGAATATCCAGGAAATAAGGGAAATTGTATCTGGAAAAAGGGTCGAGGATGTAAACGGGAAGGTTATCAAAAGAAAAGGTGAATTCCAGCGGTTCAAGAATCTCGAGACTCCATTAATCATAACAAAAGATGGACCGAAGGACCCAACTGGCAAGGAGATACTAAAAGGTATTGGAGGAAGTCCGGGCACCGTACATGGAAAGGCAAGGATTGTCACAGATATTAAAGAGTTTGGCAAATTCAAGGAAGGTGAGATTTTAATTGCCCCCACTACAAATCCATCATGGACACCTTTGTTTATAATGGCAAAGGGTGTTGTAACCGAGGTGGGGGGTATGCTCTGTCACGGTGCTGTCGTTGCAAGAGAGTACGGAATTCCAGCTGTATTGGGGGTAAAAAACGCAACACGAATATTAAGGGACGGGCAAGAGATCACTATTGACGGTGGAAAGGGTATAATCTATACAAAGGATTGAAAAACTCACTCTACAAAAATTGCTGGTCTTTTAGGCACAGCGAATTTTGCCTTTCCATCGGGATCGTATATTGACTCGTCGTCGGAGGAATATATCTCTATTTCGCATTTGAGCTCATGTGAAAGGAAACCCTTTGCTTCGGTGAGATAATTCCTTTCGTTCATTACAATACCCAGTTTCGAAAGCTCGTCTTCCCCTCTGTTTGACAGCTCCTCGGCCAGTTTTTTTGCAAACTGTGCGGCCTGCTTTGAATGTTTTTTAATCAACTCATTGGCCATGGCGGATTTCATGAGGGTATTCACACCCATGTCCTTTGAAAGAGCCAATTTAACTGCAATTTCGTGCATCTCGTATTTCCATTCTGGGGGAGTGTATAGCACGATTTTTTCAGGTGAAATTCCAGTCACCTTGAGTATTTCGTTAATATCCGACATGGCGGCAATTAAAAATTCTTCCGATAATTCCATCTTAAGGTTGATTTTTTCCTTGTTCACTTCTGGATATTCGGCCTCCAGGACAAATCCCTTTTTACCCAGCTTCTCCCAGATTTCTTCGCAGATATGTGGGGAGATAGGAGCAAGGATCTTGGTCTGGGTCACAATAAATTCGTTTATTAACTCTTTATTACAGTCACCTAGACACCGCCTCATGTACCATCTCAGATGCCTCTGCAGGTCAAAATATCCTATTTTCAAAGCTGTCCTGAAGTTCATTTCTTCCATGGCAGAGGTGGTCTCTTTTTTCGTTCTGTTCAAAACGGATTCGAACCAGGAATCGATGCCAATTCTCTCAACTCTGCCTTTATCGAAGTTGTTGATTGCATAATCTCTTAAAGCCTCCAGACGTGTGTGAGCCCCTGAGGCAAAATCCATGCTGTAGTTTGGATCGTCAATGCCCTCACCGCTATAGGTCAAGGTAAACCTGGTGCTATCCACTCCAAATTTATCGAATATATCTCTGAGTCGATAGAAATTGCCTGCCGATTTACTCATCTTGGCTCCTGAGACCAGCACCCAACCGTTCACACCAAAGCCCCTGGGCCAAAATTTTTCCGGGAATATTGCAGTGTGATTGAATAAGCAAAATGAGAGGTGGTTCTGCACCAAATCCTTTCCTGAGACCCGAAGATCGAAAGGATACCAGTATTCGAATTCATTCTTTATTTCATTCAATTTGTGCTCCTGTATCCCTATTTTATTGCAAACCTCTTTTGCCTCCCCAATACCCAGAAATACATAATCAAAGAAGGCATCGTCTATCTTATCTTCAGAGATCAACTTCTCGTGCTCAAGGTACTTGGATATCGTGTAATAAGCCATATAAATAGTAGAATCCGAGAGGGACTCGATTAACCAGTTCTCATCCCATGGCAACCTCGTTCCAAGCCCGAATTCCCTGGTGCAGGCCCAATCGTTTAACCAGTCGATTACATATTCGAACTGTTTTCTAACATTTTCAGGATAGAGTTTTAGACTATCAAGGGATGTATGTACCTTGGATTTCCACTCCCTGTTTCCATAGGCTATGAACCATTGGTTTGAAACAACCTTGATGAAGCTCGGTGTCAAGCATCTGCATATAACCTCACCGGAGAGCTCGTACATCACATCTGCATCCCCGCTTTCAATAAGCTTCTCCTTTACCCTATCCTTGGCCTCCTCAACCTTCACACCCGCATATTCTCCGCAGTTCTCGTTCATGACTCCAGTATAGAACCCTGACTTGTAGATGATCTTTTTTGCCTTCTCGAGTTTCTCTCTATCATGCTGGCTTTCTATCTTCATGTCCTCACATATCTTTACTGCGGGCAGATCTCCCCATCCCGGGGTTTCTATTATAGGAATAGGTTTTATTTTTTTGATCTCCTCACAGTCCAATCCATAGCGGTTGCACAGTCCTTCATCTTGAAGGTCAGATAAGCCCATCCAATCATCTGGTGCATCCGAAGGGACGCTGGTTACAAGACCTGTTCCCTTCTTCGGGTCACAGAATTCCGAGGGTAAAATAAGAATCTTTCGATCAATTCCGGGAGCAATACATGTTTTTCCTATCATCTGTCCGCCCAAGATTTCCCCTACAATCTCCAGGTCCTCCTTTTGCTCCTTTAACTTATCTGCGCATTCCTTGCTTACTATCCAAATCTCATCCCCGACCCTGGCTTTGACATATCGCAAATCGATATCCACCCACATGTTGGTCTGTCCGTATACCGTTTCCGGCCTGAGAGTCGCGGCAATGAGGTACCCGTCTTCGAATTTGAATTTGAGCAGCGTGAATTCCTGTGGTGTCTCTCCTTCTCCTTTTATTCGAGCGTGATCCCCTACAGGTGAGCTGCATTTTGGACACCAAATCACGGGATGCTCCCCCAGTACAATATAATCCTTTTCTTTCAGCTTTTTAAACTGCCATTCTACGAACCTGTTGTATAACGGATTTAAAGGGGTTGTAACAAAACTTCTGCGCCAGTCAATGGAGCATCCAAAACGCGTCACATCTTTTATATATTCATCCGGGAAAAACTCTGTCCAATATACAGGGTCGGAAAATTTTAAAACCATATCCTGGGGAATACCCATGTCCTCCATGATTTTTAACTGCTTTGGGTCGTCTTCCTTGATGCGGCCCGCTGCCGAAACGATGGGTGAACCCGTGCAGTGAAATGCAAATGGAAATAGGACATTGTATCCTTTCATGCGCTTGTATTTCGCAAAAACATCAACCCTGAGCAGGGTATAGGCATGACCCAGATGCATGTAACCATTCATGTATGGATACGGGAAGTTGAGAAAATACTTCTCTTTACCAGGTACAGGCTCGGATTCGAAGAATTTCGCTTCCATCCATTTATCCTGCCATTTCTCTTCAATATATCGCATTTCATTGGGTTCTGGTGCCATTATTTCCGACCTTTGCGGTGCATAGCCCTTGATAAATATAGTTTTTGTGGGAATGCAATTAGCCCCTCTCAAGAAATCACAAAGAGACGAAGAAAATCACTCTATGCACAAAATTTCCTCACCAAGAGTGATGAAACCCAAATCGACGTTCTCACCGGTTTTGGCACTGGAAGCGAAGGCATATGAACGTTTGAATTTGGATGAGAAATCATCCAAATCCCGCTGGTCCATTTCAGCCTCAGACGTTAAATCGGATTTATTTGCAAAAAAGACGATTGGTACCTTTCCTGCAATTGAATACACAGATTTGACCCAATCCTCTAAAAATAACATGGTGTCCTTTCTCGTGATGTCGCATACAGCCACCACACCCTGGCATCCAAAGAAATATGCATCCTGAAGCATCTGTCGGAAACCTTGCTGGCCCATGATATCCCAGACAAGCATCCTGATATTCGTTGATTTGCGCTTCTTGGGGTGTTTAATTGTCACATCTTTTTTGGTAATTTTCGTACCCAATGTGGTGATATATTTATCCGAGAACTGGTCGAATACAAATCGCTTGATTAGACTTGATTTACCCACGCCTCCTTCTCCTACGAGGCAGATTTTGAAAGAGTAGTCAACATTATTGTCCATGTCTCTCCCCCAAGAGATGACCAAATTTTAGTGAATAAATGGTGAAGTGGGGGATTGCCTTCATCGTTTATAAAACCTTCTTTAAATCCAAAAATCGCAAGAAAAACCCTTAATAATAGGAACAGTATATGTGTAATACTGGGGAGTTCCAATGAACAGAATAGATGTATTGGCTAAAGGCACGTCTCTAGTGGAAAAGGGGAAGTACAAAGAAGCCATAGAGAATTTCGACTTGATCCTTGCCGAAAATCCAAAAGATGTCGAGGCTTGGGTTAATAAGAGTTGTGCAATGCTCCACATAGACAAATCCCGAGATGCTCTCTCATGCGCAAATAAGGCGCTGGAAATAGATGCTGACAATAAAATCGCTCTGTATAACAAAGGAAATGCCCTTTTTAAAATGAACGATTATGAGGGTGCCATGAGTGCCTTCGAAAAAACCCTGAAAATCGATCCAAATTATGCCGAAGCCTGGTACAACAAAGCCTGTTTGGCATCCGAACAAGAAAAAATCTTTGAAGCGCTGTCAGATCTTGAAAAGGCTTTGAAGCTCGATAAGGAAAGGTTCTTAAAGCATGCCAAAATTGACAGGCATCTTGACAATATTCGGAATCAGGTTAGGTTCAAGGAACTTGTTGGGTAATTTATAGGCTGGATTCACTATGCAGGAGACAAGATATTTCAGAAAAAAGGTTTGCTTGCTCGGAGATGCTGCAGTTGGGAAAACCAGCCTGATTAAAAGGTATGTTGAGGACAGGTTCGATGATAAGTATGTGGTCACCTTAGGCACCAAGGTAACGATGAAGGAGATTGATATTCAGAATCCTTATAAAGATGAACCTTTGAATATAACAATGATGATATGGGATATTCTAGGTCAAAGAGAATACAAGAGGCTCCAAACAAGCTTCTACAGGGGAGCAAACGGTGCAATGGTTGTGGCAGACGTTACGAGAAAAGAGACCCTGGATAGCGTGCACGGATGGATTCTCTCGCTTTTCAACACCGTTGGAAAGGTACCAATTATCATCCTGCTTAATAAAAGTGATCTCACAGACCAAATGGCTGTAAAGCCTGAGGATATGGCCGAATTTGAAGAAAAATACAAGACTTCTTATCTGTTTACAAGTGCAAAAACTGGGGACAATGTGGATTTAGCCTTTAAAAAATTGAGTCAGAAGCTTGTGCCAAAGGAGGAAGATACAGGATCATCAGATGATGAAACCAAGACAGAAGTTTCGAATACAAACAATGACTCAAAAGATCAAGTTCCATCAAAACCCGCAACATCAATAAAAATCGAGGAAGAAGATGATTAATCGATATCATTTTGATATCGGAATTCATATTAACTAGTGCTAAATCCCCCGAATATCCGGAGTGAAGTCATGATCGAAGCCGAGAACATTGTAAAAAGATATCCCATCAGAGGGGAAGGGTACAACTGGCGGAAATCCTTTACTAGAGCTTTCTCCAGAAAGAAGGGGGATGACCTAACTGCCTTATACAATGTGAATTTGGATGTTCAAAAGGGAGAAATTGTAGGGATTTTAGGACCCAATGGAGCGGGTAAGACCACCCTAATCAAGATTTTGGCAGGGCTGCTCATTCCGGATGAAGGGAGAGCCACTGTCAATTATTATGATGTAATCAAAAACAGAAAAAAGGTTAGAACCTCCCTCAATTTGTTAAGAAGTGGCGGATGGATTATGTTCGATTATAAACTAACCGTATTTAACAATCTGAAATACTGGGGTATCGTGCAGGGAGTTGGTTGGAAAGAGATAAAACCAAGAATCGAAGAGGCTCTTGATACAGTAAGAATGCGTGAAAAAATCAACGAATACCCTGAAAACCTCTCTGCAGGTATGAGGCAGAAAATGTGCCTGGCTTTATGCATGCTTTCTGACAGACCTGTGTACCTTTTGGATGAACCCACAGCAAATATAGATCCCTATTCTGCCAATTTCATTAGAGAGTTCATAAGGGATGAACTGGCAGGGCAAGGAAAAACAGTGCTTTTGGCTACCCATAACCTCTGGGAAGCGGAGATGATATGCGATAGAATCGCGATCCTCCTCAAAGGCTGTGTCGTTTTGTTTGATAGAACAAAGGTCATAAAGGGGAGAAGAGAGGGCGGATATATTCTAATAAACGTTCTGAACCTTTCTGATGCTTTGGTGGATGACCTTTCCGATCTGGATTTTGTAAGGTCCGTCTTCCCAGGTTGTATTCGCGGTGCAAAGGGAGAGGACCAGTACCAGCTTGAGATTCACGGGGAAGTCGAGGAGCATCTACAGGACATTCTTGAGGTCTGCTTTGGCCATACCGAAGTGGAGAGTATGGAGACAAAGGATCCATCCCTAAACGATATCTTTATGGAGATGATGGAAAGAATCGATTCAGATAAAGCACAGATTTCCGATAGATATAAACTCTATAAAAATGCGCTTATCGAGGCATATGGTTATTATGGGATAATTACAAATGAAAAAAAGGAGGTACTTCGGGAAATCAAAGATAGACTCAGTATATCGGATGGCGAGCATCAGCAGATAGACTTGGAGATTGTTTCGGAGATGAAACCACAATGGAAGAAGAAGGCAAAGGAGGATAAAAAAGCAGCAAAACATCTGGATCCTGCAGTTGCTGAGCTCATTAAATTGAGAACGGAATTGAATGAGGAGAAAGACTAAAGATTAATGAGAAAATGATTACGCATTTTAAAAAAGGAGAAATGGAAAAAGATGAGTACCAAGCGGAAAACCACCAAGGTGAAACACGATCTAACCCTGAAGGAAACCCTGCATGTGATCGGAAGCTATATGGCCAAAAACGGAAGGTTGTGGTATAGATTCAAGTTAAGCTTCATATTCTCGTTCATCTCAATGATAGTTGCCATTGCGATATGGTACTTTATGAACAAGATTTTGGAAATCGGTTTTATGGAAGATTACTTCACCTTTGTATTGGTGGGTATTATCATTAACCAATATGTTTTGATAACCCTTTCTACTTACCTGGATTCCCTTCAGGAGTTGTACTGGTCGAACCAGCTGGAGTTCTATCTAACTTCGCCGGCTCGCTTGAAAACCTTTTTTCTGGCATCTCTGACTTGGACCTATATCTATGCCACGATAAACGCGCTATTATACTTTGTAATCGGAGTATTTCTTTTCGGTGCAAACCTTGTCTTCCATCCAGGCGTGATTCTTATCGTCCCGATGCTGTTCCTTTTAATAATCGGCCTCTCAGGGATTGGCCTGATATCAGCAAGCATGTTCCTTTTGGTGGATGCGAAGGGAGAGATAGAACCAATACGCTGGACTATATCGACGATAACACTTCTTGTCTCGGGGGTTGTTTTTCCTTTCGAGAAATTTCTCGACCATTTCCCACCGCTTTATTATGTTGCCATTGCATTACCTCAGACATGGGCGATTGCCGGGATAAGAGATCTTCTTTCCGGGGGAGATATTATAAACGCGCTTCCAATTATGGGTATATTGGTAATTTTTGCCCTGATTTTGTTCCCCTTGGGTGTAATGATGTTCAGAATAGGAATACGAAAGGGAGAGAAGAAGGGCAGTCTGGCCAAGTGGTCGTAACACACCTCGGTTACCTATTGAAATCCAGAGTTTTTTCGCCATAAAACAACCGAATACCCCAACCGAAATCTATAAAAGACTGGATTAGGATTTGGAGGTAATTCAAAAGGATAGGCGGGGAT
>CBDVCK010000084.1:0-12591 GCA_965372465.1 uncultured Thermoplasmata archaeon
GATTTCGCCTAGTGCATCTGTATCTAAAAATACGCCAAAACCCTTTATAATGCCCATCTGCTCGTACATTCCCACCTTGCTGCTTACCGTGGGTGTGGTCACACCCACCTTCTTTGCTATGTCCCTGAAGGAGGCCCTGCCATCCTTTCTTAGTATTTTTAGGATTTCGACATCAACTTTATCGAGCTTCATGGGTCATACATAAAAATTTCAGTTATTAAACTTTACGTTCGTCAAATTTCTCTTTATTGATTTATATTTTCAAATATCGATAATCCAATAGATAAGGTGGTGCATATCTACATTTGAGGCGATGAAAAAATGCACTGCTGTGGAAATCACAAGACCAAAAAGTCTGACCAGAAAATCATCCTTGACATAAGATATGCAAGGAATGAAATCACAAGAGAGGAATACCTTAAAATGAAGAAAGATATTTCAGGTTAACAATCGGAGGTAAGGCTCATGAAGAATGAAAAAAAAGAGGAGCAAAAGGAAGTCAAACTTCGTATCAAAGGCATGACCTGCACATCCTGTGCTTCAAGTATTGGAACCAACCTTAAGAAGATGGAGGGTGTGGACTTTGCAGGTGTTAATTTGGTTGATAAAACCGCACTTGTTAAATATAATCCTAAAAAAGTTGATGTTGATAAGATCAAGGAAACTGTCAAGAAAACCGGTTACGAAGCCTACGATATGCATCCTGATATGAGCCAAATGCCACTGGAAGCAGAAGATGATGGTGATACAGCAATCGATCCCGTATGCGGCATGACAGTTGATAAAAAGACCGCTATAAAAGAAGTTATCGGGGGAAAAACCTACTATTTCTGTATGCAATCCTGTGCAGATACGTTCAGGAAACAGGTTGAAGAGGCTGGGCTAAAAACAGTTGAAGAAAAGGCGAAGGTGATCTTAAAAAGCATGCCAAAGGAAGCGGATGTAGATGAGCAGTACATCGCAATAGATCCCATTTGCGGTATGAAAGTGGACAAGGAAAAATCCATCTCCAGGGTTATCGGAGGAAGGACTTACTACTTCTGCATGGAAAGCTGTGCAAATACATTCGAAGATCCGGAAAAAGAATTAAAGGATATGAAAAAACGGGTCTCAGTAGCCATAGCCGGAGTCGTGCTTCTGGGTATATTCAGGCTGGGATTGTTTATCGGTCTTGCGGCAGGGGTTACAATAATTGAATGGGTGCCATTTGACTTTCTACCCTGGTTTAACGGTGCGGTCTGGATGCTCGTTCTTACAACACCGATTATATTCATCGGAGGAAAAAGTTTCTATGTGGGAGCAGCAAAGGCAATCAAGCACCGCAGGGCGAATATGGATCTATTGATCAGTATCGGGACGTTGGCAGCCTATATCTACAGTGTCGTAATTGTGATAGACCAATTTGTAACCTATGACATCCTTCCGGGAACCGAAAGCGAGGTTTATTTCGATACAGCCGCCGTTATAATTGCCTTTATCCTTCTTGGTAAATATATGGAGGATGTCGTTAAGAGAAAGAGTTCTGCTGCAGTAAAAAATCTACTTGATCTGAAACCCAAGATGGCCACGCTGGTTAAAAACGGAAGAGAGGTTGAGATTCCAGTTGAGAAGCTTAATCTAGGGGATATAGTCCTGGTTAAACCCGGAGAGGCAATAGCCACAGATGGCACGGTTGTCGAGGGAATATCCTCGGTTGACGAGAAGATGCTGACAGGGGAGAGTATACCCGTTGAAAAGAAATCCGGTGATGAGGTCATTGGAGGTACTATTAACAAACTCGGGTCATTCAAGTTCGAGGTATCAAAAGTTGGAAAAGAGACCATGCTGATGCAGATCGTCAAGATGGTTGAGGAGGCTCAGGTTTCAAGTGCACCGATACAAAGATATGCTGATAAGGTGGCATCATACTTTGTGCCTGCAGTAATAATGGCAGGAATTCTAACATTCGTCGCCTGGATCATTGTGGGCACCTGGGCAAACGCGGTACTGTTCTTTGTAGCAGTGCTCATCATCTCCTGCCCTTGTGCTTTGGGTATTGCCACGCCCACTGCATTGATGGTTGGTGTTGGTAAAGGTGCAGAAGGCGGGATATTGATCAGAGGCGGAGAGTACCTTGAGAGAGCCAGGCATCTTAATGTGATTGTATTCGATAAAACCGGAACATTGACAAAAGGGGAGCCGGAACTGACAGATGTGATAGTAACTGGTTCGCTTTCAGAAAATGAGGCCCTGAAATATGCGGCTTTGGCTGAGAAAGGCTCGGAACATCCACTGGGTGAGGCCATTGTGAAGGGAGCCAAAGAAAGAGGTCTGGACATTCCAGATCCCTCACACTTTGAAGCTGTCCCTGGTCATGGTATCAAAGTGGTCTTCGAGGAAAAGACAATCCTTCTGGGAAACAGGCGGCTCATGAAAAAGAACAAGATAAACACCCATGAAATTGAAAATACTATGAAGAAACTGGAGACCGAGGGAAAAACCGCTATGATCCTTGCAGTTGATGGTGAAATCTCTGCTATGATCGCCGTGGCAGACACAATAAAGGAGAATTCATCTGAGGCCGTAACAGAGATAAAGAAAATTGGAATTGAAACAGTGATGCTAACAGGCGACAATGAAATCACGGCCAAAGCAGTTGCCAAGAAGGTAGGAATCGACCGAGTAATTGCAAATGTTCTTCCCGGTGAAAAAGCAAAAGTGATAAAAGACCTTCAAAAAGAGGGAAAGGTCGTTGCCATGGTGGGAGATGGTATAAACGACGCACCAGCCCTTGCCCAGGCTGATATCGGCATTGCACTGGGCAGTGGATCTGATGTAGCAAAGGAAACCGGAGGCATTGTGCTTATAAAGGATGATCTATTGGATGTGGTCAAGGCAATCAAACTCAGCAAACTCACAATGAGAAAGATTAAGCAGAACCTGTTCTGGGCTCTTGGCTATAACACAGGTGCCATTCCAATTGCAGCGCTTGGCTTTCTGAATCCCATAATCGCAGCTGCTGCAATGTCGGCAAGTTCTTTATCAGTTGTCACCAATGCTGCCACTCTTAAATTTGCAAAATTGAAATGATAAATGAAACGGAGGTGAAAAATATGGCGATAGATCCGGTATGTAAAATGAATGTGGACGAAGCATCAGCCCAGCACAAGTCGGATTATAACGGGAATACATACTATTTCTGTATGGCCGGTTGTAAGACCAGATTCGATGCAAATCCAGATATGTTCCTTGGGCAAGCTCAAGGTTGCGGGTGCGGTCACATGCATCACCCTTGAGATGTTGATTTTCCAATCCCTTGCAAATTGCACTTCTCCAGCACAATATATCGTCCCCGGATTAAATAATTCAGTTGCGGATGATAACAATCATTAAGTATCTGTAACGGATTTAATTAAATGTGGTTTCCTTGGGGAGGATACTTGTCGCTTACGACGGTTCTGAGGCAGCAAAGAAGGCTATTGAGCACGGCATAAACCTATTAAAGCCGGAGGACAAGATAGTAGTCATTCACGTAATACCCTCAGCAGCTATCGCTGAATTTGCCCAAATTGATCCTGAGATCAGCCTGGCTCGCGCACAGGAATCCATGGACCGACTTCTGACTGAATTAGAAGAGAGACACATCAATGCGGTTGGCATCGTAAAGGAGGGGGATATAGCAGACGAGATTTTGAAACTGGGTGATGAGCTTAAATGCGAACTCATTGTGGTGGGTCATAAGGGTAAGCAGATCGGTAAAATAAGTAGATTCCAACTGGGAAGTGTTGCTGATAGAGTTGCCAGATATGCTCAAAGACCGGTGCTTATCGTGAGATGAAACTGCATTTTACAAACATGCGAGGTAAATCTTTATATATAAAGACAAATACTAACATCTTTAGTTCATGTTAATAATTGGGGGTTAGTGGAGATGGAGAGTCATAAACTAATGTTCGAGCTTTCTCATCCTGAGAGATTGAAGATACTGCAGATTCTAAGAAAAAAACCAATGCGCCTTTCTCATCTTTCAAAAGAGCTTGATGTGACCACGGCAGAGGTTTCCAGACACCTGGACAGGTTGGGAAAGGCAAGATTGATAGACAGGGATAGCAATAGTAATTACAACCTCACTCCCTTCGCATTGATTATCCTTTCAGAAGTTTCGAATTTTGATTTCATTCTCAAAAATATAGATTTCTTTATGACCCATGATTTATCCACATTCCCTGGATATTTATTGTGGTTTAACTCTGCAGCAGAGGGGGAAATAGTACAGGGAACCCTTGAAATATCCACCCGGATAAAGGAATTCAGTATCGAAGCCAAAGAGTATATTCATGTTATCTCGGATCAGGTCATGAGGGGCCTTATCGAACTTGATTGCAAACAGAACGACAAGGGAGTGAAATTAAAGAAGATCTATCCAAAAGATGCCGACATTCCTAGGGAATACAAGAAAAGGCTGGACGATAACTTCGAGATAAGAACCCTGGATGAGATTCCCGTGGCAGTAAAGATAACCGATAAGAACGCTGGAATGGTTAATTTGAATCTGGAGGGTAAGATGGACTTCAGTATCGGGCTCATAGGTGAGAAAGAATCCTTTAGGAGATGGATTACAGCAATATTCGATTATTACTGGGATTTGGCAAGGCCGGTGTTATAATTTAAAATTTATTTTTCTCTCCGTTTGTGCTTGATTATTTGAAATTTAATAGTGATGCCACAACTTTCAATCATGCAAAAAGTTATAGCATAGGTAATGTAATACCACTTTGAGACCCATGATGAAGCCCGGGCTAGCGATACTGATTATCCTTCTAACAGTTGCAAATGCAACAGATGCCAATGCATATGAAAACATGAATCAGGATGACAATGGAGTTGAAAGTGAATTTGACGAGTATTTTTTGGAATATTTTACCTACGATTCAATGATTGAAGCCTTAAATTATCTGGAAGCAAAACATCCTGACATCATGCGAGTATATGATCTCACAGGGGCTATCGAGGGAAACAGGATGGGAATACCCAGCGAGACATGGCAGGGACGGAAGGTCTGGGCAGCCAAGATTTCAGATGGGGTTGCTCAGGAACCTGAATACTACAGCGATCCTACTGAGGCGGATATTCTTATCATGGGTGCCCATCACGGCAGTGAATGGACGAGCTTTGAGGTTTCCATGTACTTTCTTTTTTATCTTGTAGAGAATTACGGAAAAGAGCCAACAGACAATGATCGAGACGGGGAAATAAATGAGGATCCCATCGACGGTATTGATAACGATGGTGATGGAGTAGTTGACGAGGATGGAATTGAGGGTAGGGCAACGTGGCTTGTTGATAACAGGGAGATTTGGATAGTCCCTATGCAGAACCCGGATGGAGTGGAAGCGGACACGAGGAAGAACGGCAGGACGTCCATCCCAGGTGTATTCGGAGACATACCCACGGACGGTGTGAACACAAACCGTAACTATCCCTTCATGTGGGGGAGTGAATATGATCCCGCAACAGGTCAAACCATGGACACACCCAATCCCCAGGGCAGCGAGTACAGGGGACCCAAAGATGGACATGATGACGATGGGGACAGTTTACGTTCCGAGGAGATAAGGCCCGGAGTATTTCGGTATTTTAACGATCCAAATTATATTGATGAGGATCCAGTCAACAATCTGGATGATGACAATGATGGGAAGATCGACGAGGATCCGGATGGAGGTTTTTCCGAACCGGAAACCCTGGCCATCGGTACCCTTGTGGAAAACCTGGATTGGAACAATGACGGTCGCTCTGATATAATCGCTTCTATCTCGCACCATACATTTAGTGAATTGATAATCTATCCCTGGGGGTACTCGGTAGATACTACCCCTCATGATGCTCTTTTCCAGTTCATGGGCGAAGAGATGTCCCAGTCCAATGGCTACGAGGTCATCCAGGGCCCAGAACTTTATGGAACCAGCGGTGATGTGGATGACTGGCTTTACGGAAAACACGACATCATGGCCTATACATTCGAGCTTGGTACGGTGCGAAAAGTTCCAGAGGAAGAATTAATAAACATCAGTGTAATGATCCTTCCCAGCCATCTATACCTTGCGGAAAATGCCCCTGTTATCGAGGTTGCAAGAGAGAGGTTCCTTGATTCCCTGGACATAGGACTTCCCATGATAAACCATACTCAGAAAAAGAAAGTGACAAACTCTGATTTCTCATATTCAGTTGAGGTGGAGATATCGAACCCAAAAAAACTTAATAAGGATTCGGTTTACCTCTGTTATAAGGCTGGAAAATCAGGTGAATGGAAGAAAATCCTCATGTACGAGCTCGATGATGAGCACTACACAGCAACGATCCCCCGTCAAAGAGGTGGGAGGAACGTATATTATTATATCGAGGCCGAGGCAAACTACAACGAGGCGGTAAGTATTGATGGAACCATCAGTATCTACTCACCCAAGTACGGAATGCATGATCCATATTCGTATTTTGTTGACATAAGCCTGGGCGATACGTTGGGAGATTTGGCTGCCATGATAACCATGATAGTGTTGATGTTCGGCATTATTTACTCAGGACTAGGCAAGACATTGAAGATGGCAATAGATGCAGAGAAAAGGAAATTCAGGATGTAATTTCACATTCTTTGGGTGAACCAATGGTTGAGGCGGGGCAAGCAAAGGAACAATGGGGTTCGAGATGGGGGCTTATATTTGCCGCCATGGGTGCTGCAATCGGCACAGGAAACATCTGGAGGTTTCCCCGGGAAACAGCCGTAAACGGTGGTGGGGCCTTCATGATACCATGGCTTTTATTTTTATTCTCCTGGTCAATTCCACTTCTTATAGCCGAGTTCACCATAGGTAAAAACACCAGATTCGGGACCATTGGGGCTTTTAAGAGATTCGCTGGTAAGAAATACGCCTGGATGGGCGCCTGGATGATGCTTGTAAACATCGTTATCATGTTCTATTACGCAGTTGTGATGGGTTGGGTCCTTAGGTATTTCTCATTGGCAATATCCGGAGGGTTTAGAGAAGGTATGGATACAGAGGCAATGTGGCAGGGTTTCATCACATCACCTGGCCAGGTGGTCTTCTTTCAGCTATTGGCCATCGGAATCTCAACCTTCGTGGTTTACAAGGGGGTTGCAAAGGGAATCGAGAGAACAAATAAGATCCTGATTCCCGCGTTGTTCGTTTTACTGATAATCGCTGCTTTGTGGGCAATCTCTCTTCCAGGTGCAATTAATGGGTTGAAGTTCATGTTCATTGTAAGACCGGAGTACCTTGGCAGAGCCGAGACCTGGGTTTCAGCCCTCAGTCAAAGTGCCTTCTCAACGAGTGCAGGATTCGGGATGGCCATAACCTACGCTGTTTATATGAGGAGAAAAGAGGACACCACGTTAAACGCAGTCATTGCAGGTCTTGGTAACAATGCAGCATCGCTGATTGCGGGAATCGCGGTGATATGTACAGTATTTGCCCTATCCTCTACTAATGTCGAGGCAATTGGGGTAATGGAATCAGGAAACGAGGGTCTGGCCTTCATCCATCTAACGAGGCTTTTTACAACAATGCCCGGTGGGATAGTGATTGCAGGGGTATTCTTCATGGCCATGGCCTTTGCAGCCATCACATCCATGATATCCGGTTTTGAGATAACGGTAAGGAATTTCATGGACCATGGGTGGAGCAGGAACAAATCCTTGAAGGTCACATCTACGGTTATTTTCATATTTGGTATACCTTCAGCATTAATTGTCCTTGAGGGAGGGGTTCCTGCCTTATTGAAGAACCAGGATCATGTGTGGTCCTTTGGTCTTATAGTCAGCGGTCTTTTTGTTTTCTTTGCAGTCTGGAAATACGGCATAAACCATTTCAGGGAGTCACTTGTGAACACTGAATGGAACGACCTGTACATCGGGAGATGGTGGGTTTATATCATGTATCTCTTGCCTATACAGTTCATGTTCCTGATAATATGGTTCTTCTCACAATCTATTGCTGCTCATCCGAACACTTGGTGGAATCCCTTTGAGCCAGAAGGTTTTGCCACCATTATCCTGCAGTGGGGATTAGCTTTAGCTATCCTGATAAAATTGAACGATTGGATAAATAAGCAACCATTGGTGGAACCCGATGAACTTGATGGAGAGGTAGTGGAGGTTGTGGCTGAAACGGTCGAGAGACGGTATTAGTCAAAGGGGAGGGGGAAATCACCTCAAATCTATGAGTTCCACAAGTGATTTTTTGAATACAAACAGAAATTTGGAAAATGTATTCTGCAAAAGGGCCGGGGAAGATAGATGTCAGTTGAACATCCGAGAATGAAGCGTGAAAGAAGGACCCTTGAGGTCATGATCAGGTTGTATTGCAGAAGACACCATGACTCTCGAAGGGGATTGTGTCAGGAATGCACCGGGCTTTTGGAATATTCAATGGCGCGTCTTGACAAGTGTCCATATCAGGAAAATAAAACCATGTGTGCCAAGTGCCCTGTTCATTGTTATAAACCCAAGATGAGGGAGAGGATAAGAGCAGCTATGAGATACTCGGGTCCCAGAATGCTTTTTAGACATCCGGTTTTGGCGCTTCGGCATCTAAAAGATGGTAGGAGAAAGGAGCCAAAAAAATAACACCATAAACCTTTAACTATTCCAACATCATTTCCATCCGGGATTGAGATGATCGCCACACCTGTTATCATCGTTAACTATAAAACCTACAAGAGAGGCTTTGGAAAATCCGCTTTGGAGCTTACAAAGGTGCTTCAAAAGGTGGCCAAAGAGACCAATGCAAGTGTTGGGGTTGCCGTATGCCCCACAGATATAGGGCTTATTTCCAGGGAGTGCCCGTTACCGGTTTTTGCCCAGCACATCGATCCCATTGGATTTGGAAGCAATACAGGATTTATTCTCCCAGAAGCAGTAAAGGAAGCCGGAGCCATTGGAACATTGATCAACCATTCGGAGCATAGATTACGATTGGCTGATATCGAAGCATGTGTGCGCAGGGCAAAGGAAGTGGGTCTTGTGACATGTATTTGCACAAACAATCTTGAAACATCAAGGGCGGCTTCAGTACTTTCCCCGGATTTTGTTGCTGTGGAGCCTCCTGAGCTCATTGGTGGTGATATATCGGTTTCCAAAGCCCAACCCGAGCTCGTGTCCGGTACAGTTGAAGCCATTAAGGCGGTATCCCCGGATGTTAAGGTCCTATGCGGTGCAGGTGTGAAGAACGGCGAGGATGTGAGAAAAGCGCTTGAGCTTGGGTCCGAAGGGGTTCTTTTAGCCTCAGGTGTTGTGAAGGCAATGGATATCGAGTCTGCAATAAGGGATTTGATATCTGGATTGGAATAATATATTGAAAAAATATACTTTCTGCCATGTTGAGTAATTCATAATGGATAATTTCACCGATTGCCCCCACTAAAAAATCGTGAAACAAGTATCTCTGCTGTGGATGTAAATACCATTTCCATATCCCTGGGAAAACAACGATTGTACTTGTCCCAGCTGAAACGGTCGTCCATGAGAATGACAACTGCCCTATCACTCTCACTTCTTATACATCTACCCATAGCTTGGGCAACCTTGTTCATTGCAGGGTTAATGTAACCGTAGTACTGCCCCTTCTCCTCATCGAATTTAATTACGTAGAATTTTTTCAGTGCGTTTGTTTCCAGGGACGGTGGAGCCAGTGGAAGCCCTACCACAATCACCGATTCCAATACATTCCCCTCGTAATCAATACCTTCCGAAAGCGACCCGCCCATAACACCCAATATGATCGCTCCTTTATTTTTCCTCGATCTTATCAATAGATCATGGATTTTGTCCTTATCCTGCTTGTCCATATTTCTATCCTCGGTGATAATGCGTTTTTCTATGTTGTTTTGCATCAACCTTGAGATATCCGACATCAATTTATATGAAGGGAAGAACACAGCAAGATTGCCTTTTACGAGTTTTGTTATGCCAACAATCGTATCTGCAAAATTCTTATACATCTCAGGGCCGCGTTTCGTGTAGGCTGTTGTGAGGCCCTTTGTAACAATTACGGGTCTGTTCTCCTTTGGAAACGGGGATGTGTATTCCTTCAAAATCGTTCTCGACTCCGAAATACCGAGAATATCTCCATACATTTTGGGGGGATATAAAGTTCCGCTCATGAGGATAGAAGAATGAACGTTTGCAAAAACCTCACTACTCAGCACAGAGGGGTCCAAAACCTTGTACAACAGCCTTGGTGATTCATGGTTCTGAAATATTCTAAGACAACTCTCGTATTCATTGTTCCACCCTTTCAGAAAATCCGCAAGCTCAAGTGCAAGAGATCTATCCGAACCTTTTTTCACATCTTCATTTCCCACATGAGCGAGACCTTCAATGACATCATCAAAGGTTTTTTGGGTTCCGAGAATATCCATGGGTGGATTTTCTATCTTCCCCACAACCAGACCTTTTTCAATGTTCTGTTCATCGTTCATGGGCACTTCCCGGGTAAGGTTTTCGAATAATGAACTCAGAGCCTGAAGATGTCTCTCCAATGACCTGTCATGACGCCTTACCTCCCTTAAGGCTTCTTTGATTGTAAAAGGCGTCAGATGAGAACTTAGATGCTGACGTATCCTATCAGGCAGATTATGCGCTTCGTCAACGATAATTATGATCTCATCAAGGTGTATTTCGAACCTGTCCAACATTGTCTTGAGCATATCCGAGAATATATAGTTGTAATCGCACACTATGATATCTGCATACTTGCCCATATCCATTGCAGCCCTGTGCGGGCAAATGCCTGAGTTCTCACAAATGTCTGCTAGTTTGGCAACATGCAGTATCTCATTTGCAATTTTTTCATAGGGAGGCATACTGTATGTCTCATGATACCTGCATCTGTGCTTTTTCACCAATAGATTGCAGTAATCCCTGAAGCTCTGGTAATGGCCTTTTGCTTCCCGATTGGGGCACATGTTCTGCTTGGATATCACATCAATGATTACCATTTCAGTCCCACACCTCTTCTGAATCAATCGTAGGGTGTTTATGGCAATCTTGTGCTGGGACTGCCTGGACGTTAGAAAGAAAACTGTTTTTTTATGAGGGAGGCTGTATTCCAATACGGCACTGAGAACCGCAGCGGTTTTTCCAAGTCCTGTGGGGGCGTGTGCAATAAGTGTGTTACCATTAATTACGGCTTCTCTTGCATCCTTAAGAAAATCTTTTTGACCCTCCCGTATAGTTTCGAAAGGGAACATATCGGGTTCTTTTTGAATATTTCTTTGCGCCTTTTTCTTGTCGATGTATTCCTCGAGTTTACCAAGGAATGCAGTTTTTTCCCTCTGGGAGGTCCTGCGGTGGCCTTGTTGTGTAGGTCTTGATTTCCGGATATTACGTGTGGCCCCGGAAGTTGATTTTCTTGACTTTTTCTTTTCCTTGGCAACCTCGCATGCGCACTTCCCAATGTTTGATGCGAAAGTTGAACCGCATTTTGTGCATTGCCAGGTTTCGCGAGTGGCGGTTTTTTTCTTGAGTTCTAACATGGGTCTGCACCTAAAATTTTTATCTTATAACCGGAAAATACTATTTCATGGTTTGCCAGGTTTACCGAACAAACGCATTCTTTAATCCGGCAAATCTCCTTCTGTGCGCCAGTAGAAAACCTCGCGGACTACCAGGCGGTCACACCTTCATCTTAACAGAATGTGTGAGTTGTTTATAACGGTTGGCGGGTAATGCGAAGTCCCAAGAACGCCTATTTTCTAATGAGGTTATTGATGATGTTTACTACTTCTTTGTATTGTTTATCTTTTATCATACACAGTTTTTTAAGAATTTGTGCTTTACTTGCCGTGAAAATCATGTTTGCACGGATATAACTATCGATTTGAAGGCTTCCGTCAATAGTGTTGTTTTGCTTGATTTCAACACTATATTTATCTTTCCGAATTTTCTTAGAGGTGATTTGGCATAAAAGGATGTCTTCACCCATTTCAGTAGATATGACAAGACAGGGGCGAAGTTTCCTATGACTCAAATCAGTGTATGGAAAAGGAAATAATACTATATCTCCTCTTCTAAATGTGCCCACGCCTCATCCTCCTCAGGTGAAAGCCAGGATCGAGCAAGTGACTCTTCACTTGCTAAATAAGTGGAAAAGCCTCCAAAACCTTCAATCTCGCCTTCAAACAACCTTTCTCTTATAAGTTCTCTTATAAAATCCTGTAAAGTATCAAATCCATGAGTTTCTGAATATATCTTTGCAGATGAATATACCCTATCAGACAACTTAAGACTTATTTGCGTACCCATGAGTACATAAATGTACAATATAGTATTTGAGTTTATCGGATTGGCGTTCTTGGGATTGCATATAACGGCTGGCGGGTATGCGAAGTGCGAGGCGAAGCCGAGCATTTGGGCGGAAGGGGTGCAACCCCTGTAGCCGTATACCCGCCTGTTATGTGCCCCAGCGAGAGTGCAATATGGCAAGGAAGCTGAAGGCTTCCGCAGAGTTCGAAAACCTGCCGTAAATTCTGTTATTACAGTAGTTCTTACTTATTTTTCAATATCATAGATTTATAATTGGATGGATGCTAAAT
>CBDVCK010000085.1:0-12443 GCA_965372465.1 uncultured Thermoplasmata archaeon
CGACGCCAGCAGTTTCCATCGGATCCCGGAGTTTGTACAACAAAGTGGCCTGTACGATGTCCAGGTGACGATACAAACACCATTCCCGGGGACACCCCTCTACAAACGATTACAGCGGCAGGGTCGATTGATAGAAGCCGGGGCCTGGGAGCGATGTACCTTGTTTGATGTCAACTTCAAGCCACAGAATATGACGGCAGCTGAGCTTTTGGAGGGATGCTACTATGCCTTTTCTGAAAGCTATTCCCCGAGTAATATCGTTCAAAGGTTATTCTCAAGACCAAGGGGTCTTAAGGAGATAATTATGTTGATGATCATTTCAGCTTCAGGCAGATTTGTTATGTCATTTAGTAAATCCTGGTGGGCAAAGGGAAAAGGGGCAATTATTACACAGTGACATTTTTTCTTTAAACATCCGGCATGAATTTACCGTATATTATATAAAGGAAAAATGCCAGCCATATTATGGGAAAGAATAACAGAAATAGTGCAAACCAAATACCGATGGCTCCCATAATCAGAATGGAAACCATGGGATAGGTTACGATTTCCTGTCCTCCTAAAAGTCTCATGAGTTTCAATCTGTCGAAGACCTTAATGGATAGGACTTTTAATGAGGTTGCCCACATAAGTAAAGTGAGAAGAACGATAAAAAACGCCTGAATCAGAACAGGTTCGTAAAAAGGCACAATGAAAAAGAAAAACGGAAGAAACAATGCATATGTGTGCAATGCTTTTGTCCCTATTACATACAATTTAAACTCCCGGGAGATGAATAATTTCTTATTATCAACCCTGCAGCCCAGGTATACTGGCGATGTTTTTGCATTAGCCTTTGAATCATGGGGAATATCCTTCATGCCACCGGTAACTCCTGTTTGAAAAGAGAGTTGAATAAAGAAAAGGAAGGCCACAAGAATCACAGCGCTTGTGATTTTGGAAGAAACCGAATATGCACCAAATAGGGTGAAAAATAAGATGCTTGCGCCAAGAACGATATCTGCTCCAAAGAACCTCTTTCCAAAAAGATCATATATTGCTCCGAAAAAGATCGCTATAAGCAACGCCAAGATCGCATAAAGATTTCCAAAGAATATTACCGCCAAGATCACTGCAGATATTATGGCAACAATAGCTGCTGCAAGTGCGCTTTGCTTCCCTATGGTTCCTTTGACTAGAGGCTTATCAGAGAGTTCCTTTGCATATCTGTCCACTTCGATGTCCGAGTACTCATTTAACACAAAACCATAGAAATGGTAAAGCAGGCCTATTATGAACAGTAGTAAAAGGTGTAAATAGTCTATTTCGCCTGCGGGCATCATAAGAATGGCACCGAAGACGCATGTTATGGCTGTTGCAGCCCCTGCTTGCAATCTAGCCAATTTCAACCACTGTTTCAGAATGCTGGCCCCCATGATTTTGCAAATGATATAAAAGAATCTCGATTATTAAAGGTTGGGGTAAGGATGGAAGATATGAAAAAAATTAATACTTCCCTTATTATATCATTACTCAAAGGCGTTCCAATGGAGGAAAGGAGAAAAATAATCTACATATGCCTGGTTGTGTGCTTTCTATTATTCACAATTGTTGAAATCCTTCCTGATTCCCAACTAACCGTAAAAGCCGGTACAATCGATGTCGGCCCAGCCCAAACCTACACAACCATCCAGGAAGGTATAGATGCCGCCAATCCTGGAGACACAGTATATGTTCATGCCAGTGTGTATTATGAAAACGTGATTATAAATAAGACAATTAACCTCACCGGTGAGAATAAAGATACTACGATTATTGATGGGAATGGTAGTTCAAATTGTATTTTCGTTAATTCGGTAAATTATGTAAATATCACTGGTTTTACTGTAAAAAATGGAACATTTGGTGTTTATATCAATTCATCTTCATATTCTAATATTAGAGGGAATTCCATCATTAATCAAACAATAGGAGGTATAAGTCTCAATCATTCCAGTAAAAATAATATAATTGACAATTTTATATGCGATATAATAAATAAATCCTCAGGATGGAATAAATTATATGGTATCTACCTCAATGATTCTTCTGAAAATATAATAGAAACTAATAGAGTTTACAATCTAAGTGCTGAAAGATATATTTATGGATTTCACTTCACAAGCTCCTCCAATAATACAATATCTACAAATCATGTATATAATTTGACAACAGCAAACAGAAGCGCATATGGAATGTATCTATTGAATTGTCATAACAATACCATGGACTCAAATAATATCTCTGAATTGAATCGAAATGATGATTCGCTGGGAATATATCTATCATCATCACAATATAATAACATCACTTCTAACCATATCTTCAATCTATCTGCAAACCGTAACGTACGTTCAATTAGGTTGGCAGGAAGTTCGAATAATATTATTAAATCAAACTATCTCTTTAATAATACTGCTAAAATAAAACCGGGTGATATTTATGGTATAACGGTAGGATATTGTTCAAATAATATAATTATTTCAAATATTATTTATAATTTCACATCATATTATAATTCATACGGTATTAATATGTTTGGGGCGTCTAACAATACAATCTCACTTAATGAAATCTATAATCTAAACACAATAAATTTAAATGCAATAGGGATTGGACTTTATCTTTATTCACATAATAATACAGTTACATCCAATACTATTCATGACTTTGATGCTGAATCTTATGCTCAAGGTATATTAATTGGATATTATTCCAATAACACGCAAGTAATTTCAAATATCATTTTTAATTTATACGGGAACGACACTTCATGGGGTATAAGATCTTATATGCCTCAATATCCTGCATTCAATAACAGCTTTATCCGAAATATAATAAATAATGTAAAAATTGGTATTTATTTTTCGGGGACATTGATTAAAGTAATTGAAAACCAGATTTATAATACAACCGGAACAGGTCTAGAAGTCGGTTGGGAAACCCATAATAACACAATAAAGGCGAATTACATCGATAATGTTAGTGCAAATGATACAATAGCATATGGTATATTTTTAGCTAATGCACTTGATAATATATTTATTTCAAATTACATCAGCAATGTTTCTTCAAATAATATGGATGCATATGGGATATATATACAAACGTTGTCAACAAATAATACTTTCATAAATTGTTCCATTTCGAGTATAAAGACTTATGATTTCTATCTAAGAATGGATTCTCACGCTAAAGCTCTCAACACCACATTTGACCCATACAAAGTGTATTTTGAAGATGGAATTTCTTCATTGGAAGTCCAGTGGTATTTACAAGTGTATGTAAATAATACAAATTCAGAACCTGTTTCTGATGCGATAATAAATATCTATAATTCCACAAATGATATGGTAGCGTCAGGAGTAACAGATCTCGATGGTTTTTTGAAGTGGATCGCAGTTATAGAACGAATTGAAATGTTAAGTACAAATATTACCCAAACCCCACATAATATCTCGGGAAGTAAGCTCGGATTTACCTCCTATGCAGATCCTGAACCATTGATGGATATGAACAAACAAATAAACATTACTCTGCACTTGGAATATCCATTACATCACATTGTAATTACCCCCTCAGGACCTGAAACTTATTTTGTAAACGATAATCGAACTTACACTGTAATAGGTTGGAATGATGCCGAAGAAACTGATATGAACCTTACCTGGACACCTGTTTGGAGTGTTGACAACAGTTCCATTGCCACAATCGATATAGATACAGGATTTTTCACGGCAATAGATCCAGGAAGTAGTCTAGTAAATGTTACGAGTTCAAACCCCACAGGAATTTACAATACAAGTGATTTTTCAATCAAACCGTGGGCACTACACCACATAACAATTACCCCTTCAAATCAAGAGAATTATTATATTGGGGATAACCAAACATACACCGTTATTGGCTGGAACGATGCATCTGAAACCCAAATGAACCTAACCTGGACGCCCGTCTGGAGCATTGACAATTCCTCGATTGCTATAATCGATTCTGGAACCGGATTCTTCACCGCAAATGCATTAGGTAGTAGTTGGGTAAATGTAACAAGTTCATTACCCACAGGAATCTACAATACAAGTGCTTTTAATATCGAACCATGGCCCCTGGATCATATCATTATTACTCCTATAGGGTCGCAAACATATTATATGAACGATATTCAATCATATACTGCAATCGGCTGGAATGATGCCGCAGAGACCCAGATGAATTATACCTGGACCCCAGAATGGGATATAAATAATACCTCCATAGCGTCCATTGATTCTGCAACAGGTGAATTCACTGCAGTTGCTCTTGGTTCCGGGACAGTAAATGTTACTGCTACCCTTTTCTCTGAAATCTATAACACGAGTTCCTTTACAGTCCAGCCTTGGCCCCTTCTCCATATTGTAATAAATCCAATAAGCCCTGAAAGATACTATATTAGAGATGAAATAACATATTCAGCTGTTGGGTACAATGATGCTGCTGAAACCCAGCAGAATACGAGTTGGACACCAATATGGAGCATTGATGACAGTTCAATAGCATCAATTGACCCTGTTACCGGTGAATTTCGTGCCATTATATTGGGAAACAGTGCAGTCAATGTGACCTCATCAACTGGGATTTATAATACAAGTGACTTTGCTGTTGTGCCTTGGCCTCTGCACCATATCGATATAACTCCCTCAGATCTAGAATATTACTATATTGGGGATATTCAGACCTATGCTGCGATAGGTTGGAACGATGCAAATGAAACCCAAATAAACCTTACTTGGAGTCCGGTATGGAATGTAGATGATACTTCCCTGGCATCCATTGATACCGCCACAGGTTCGTTTACTGCCTCAGCTTTGGGAAGCGGTTTGGTGAATGTCTCAGATTCCAATTTACCTGGGATCTATAATACAAGTCTTTTTACAGTTCAACCATTGCCCCTGCAAAATATCGAAATTACTCCTTCAGGTTCTAATAACTACTACATAGGGGACACCCGATCCTATATCGCTATAGGTTACAATGATGCTCAAAAGACGCAGATAAATGATTCGTGGACCTCGATATGGTCTATTGACAATAACACTGTTGCTTCGATAAATGAATCAGGTTATTTCACTGCTCTTGCCTTGGGAAACGGTCAGATCACAGTCTCTGATTCTTCGGGGATTATCACTATCATCAATTTCTTTGTTAATCCCTGGGCTCTGCATCATATAACGATTAATCCTGAAGGTCCTGAAACATATGAAATCGGTGATGTTGTGATATATACCGCCATAGGCTGGAATAATGAGGAAGAGACCCAGATGAATGCCACTTGGATACCTGTATGGAGTTTAGATGGAGGAATCCAGGAGATCACATGGGAGGGTGAAGAGGCAAGGTTTGAAGCCACAAAACCTGGAGGGGGCTCAATAATGTGTCAGAACGAAACCACGAACATTTACGCTTCCTCGCAGATAGAAATAAAAGAGAAAGAGCAGGATGGCTCTGATGTATTTATTTGGGTGTTATTGATTATAGTTCTAATAATCGTGTTTTTTATTGTATTTATCCTCCTTCTCAAAAGAAAAAAGGAAAAGGACCAGTAACCCCTATCTTCTATGATTCCATTTTTCGCTATGGTACCTTTCCTCATTAATATCCTTTGCAAGCCTGAGTTCGGTATCTGTAAGTTCCCCCTTTTCCAGTTCTATTTCAAGAGATCTCTCAAAGCCCTTGGCAAGGGCCTGGCATACCTCCTGGAATTCCACTTCCCTTCCAAGGGCACCCTTTAGGCTTGTAACCCTGTCTTTAACCTCTTTAATGAGCTTGTCCTTGATCTTTTCCTGGGGGACTTTCAGAACCGAGAACATCTTCTCCACATCTGTATCAATGAGCACGGTGCCATGTTGGAGAATCGTTCGGTTGCGCCTTGTTTGGGCACTCCCCGATATCTTCCTACCGTTAACTATTATATCATTTAAGGGGGCGAATTCCGAATCGATACCCAATTCCTTCAAACCCTCTACGATTCCACCACAGATGAATTTGTAGGATTCAAGTACGTTGTTTGGAATCAGCAGGCTCGTCTCAAGAATTGAGAAGCTGTAGGTTACCTCACTCTCATGAAAGACAGCACCCCCTCCGGTTATCCTTCTGATATAATCTATTCCCAGATTTGCACACCTGTTGAGGTCCACTTCCTCCTCCAGGCCCTGGAAGTATCCAATGGAAACAGCCGGAGGGGACCATCCATACAATCTTATGGTGGGGGGGGAGACACCTTGACCCACATGAACCATTACAGATTCATCTATCGCCATGTTCGTAAAAGCATCGTTGTAGCCTGTTAAAAGCAGTCGAAATTTCAATGCGAATCCTCCTTGCATTTCATAATTGCATCAACAACAGCTTTTGGTGTGATACCGAAGGCCACAAGGCCCCGGGTTTTAAAGAACCTATCCACTGTATTACCTATGTTCTTTCTCGAGTAATCCATTCCTTTTAGGGCTGTCTCCAGATCATCAAGGCTCTCCTCGGGATGGATAAAGAAATCACCCCTGATTCGAACCATCTTTATTTTCTCATCTTCGAAAGTCACTGTGACTTTTAGTAGCTTTCCGTTGGGTACTTTGTAAGTACATTCTCCGATTTTTTCCATGCTATCCTCCAAGACTTCCCAAGGCTTCATTGAGAGCAGAATCACATTCTTTTTTTGATGGAATATAAGGATAGTTATACATAACACCTTTTGGTGTTTCATTGTAGAATGGACGATTGCAGCCTGGACAGCCTGTGGTCTGAAATGCGGAAGCCTCCACCGCGGTCAATAGGTCTTCATATCCAAGTCCGTAACTTGTTATTCTCCCTTTTTCATCGAACTTTATCTCAGGCGTAAAATTGTTATAGATGAGGAACCTGGCAAGTTGAATCCTTCTGTAATGCCCCAATGTTGGCCTGTTCATTTTTTCCAAGAGGGTTCCTTTTACAGGGGTAAAGGCAAAAAGACCCAAGGTCACATCATGTTCGTGCATCATCTGGATTACATCAACTGCATCCTTTTCGCTTTCTCCAAGTCCTACAATAAGATGTGTGCTGAGCTTTCCCGGAAATTCGTAAGCCGCCTTTTGTATAAGCTC
Source organism: uncultured Thermoplasmata archaeon (assembly GCA_965372465.1). Classification (GTDB taxonomy): domain Archaea; phylum Thermoplasmatota; class Thermoplasmata. The sequence continues at coordinate 7,131 of CBDVCK010000085.1, forward strand.
TATCTGTGACTTATATGATCCCTCTTTTATCTCCGAGAATACCTGGGGATTGGCGCAATCAATAGGAAGTCCGACTACATCGGCACCGGCTTTGAAAGTTGTTCTTACCATGCCTATATCCTTTGCCTTTAAATCAACACTTACGGGAAGATCACAGGCTGCTTTTATCTTCTTAACATATTCCAGGTATGTATTTTTATCATCCGAATGAACAACCTGTAGACACACTCTCTTGAAATTATCCTGTTTTTGATGCAATGCAAAAAATACCTCCTCTTCCTTGTATTCAGGCCATGAAATTCTGGAAAGTAATTTTTCATCGGCGGCAGAAGATTTTGCCTGGGTGCAGAACTTGCAGTCGATTGTACATCTTCCGGGTGTCATAAAATGGGCAGTTGTGGGAAGTGCATTCATCCTGATATTTGTCAAACCCAAAACCTTTGCAGAACCGATTGCCACCCTTATCATATAAATCATCGCCTCCTGGCTCTTACTTGTTCGGATGATTTATGTAAGAGGATTATCGTCATCCAACAAACACCCAGATAGATAAGCCTCGTCATATGATGCAGCACTCCACACTTTCGGCAATTTCGTAACCCATACCCTTCGCTATCTTTCTGGCACTCTTGGATGGCTGAACTATCCTGTCGATCCCCGCAATTACACAGAAAGCATCCAGTTCCTCCCTGTAAGTGCCACCGGGTCTCATGCATCCGAGAAATATTTTGGTACCTTTCATCTTTCTCTTTGCATAAGATATCACCTTTAAAACTTCATTTAAATCGGGTGGTTTCGCATCCTCAAATTCCGTATCCTTTGTGGGAATGAATACATTGAAGACAACGACATCCGCTCCAAGCTCCGAAAGAAAATCAATGGATTTGTATTCACCCTTGACATGTCCTTGATGCAGACCTATGGTAATATGAGGATATGTTTTGATTTTCTTCATTAGGTAGGTGTAACTCTCTTCAAAGTCAGAAACAGATTTATCGAGATTGTAGACCTCGTTTATTGTTGAATCATCTCCTATCATGTTGAATGAAGCTGCGTAAATGAAAGGTGCAATAGCATCGGTATCCTCCTTGTTTATCAATCCAGTATGTGCAATCACCTTATAATTTCTGGCAAGCTCCCTAATCAGTTCAATATTATCTTTGAGTGGTACGGCTCCTTCCTCATCACATCCGCCGCTAATAAGATAGCTTTCTATTTCTTCAGAGTCATCTTTTTCACTGTAATCTGGAACCTTCATTGGGCGGAGATAATGTCCCTTGCAATGGGCACATGAAAGAACACAAACATCGCCTGTGACACTCAAAGGTTGTGTCTTTATTGGATATGTAAAAGTGATTTTAGCCATTGGAATCACTGGGTCTATACTTCACTTGTGGTTTTCTTGCCGCAAGAACGCCATCCAATCGATCTCTTTGGGGGAAATGGGGTGCGCTTTTTACGATATCAGGGTCGGATTTTGCTTCCTTGGCAATTTGTTTCATTGCATCTGCAAATTCATCCAAAGTCTTTTTACCTTCGGTTTCAGTTGGCTCGATCATCATGGCCTCTTTTACAATTAAAGGAAAATATATTGTTGGGGGATGAAAACCAAAATCCATTAGGCGTTTTGCAATATCCATTGTGTGAATACCATTTTTCAACTGTCCTTCACCTGAGAGCACGAATTCGTGCTTGCATATCGTATCATAGGGCAGGATGTAATCATTCTTCAATTTCTTTTGGAGGTAATTGGCGTTTAAAACGGCGTTTTGGGCCACATTCAAGAGTCCTGCGGCCCCCAGCATCCTGATATAAACATAGGCCCTCACCATTACACCAAAGTTCCCGTAAAACGGTTTTACCCTTCCAATTGATTTGGGTCTATCGTTAATCAAGGTATAATTACTCCCACTTTTTTCAACAAGTGGTACTGGTAAATAGTCTTTTAATGAGTCCACCACCCCTAGGGGTCCGGCACCTGGTCCCCCACCGCCATGGGGTGTGGAGAATGTCTTGTGAAGATTTAGATGAATCATGTCACAACCCATGTCCCTGGGTCGTACAACACCCAGCAGTGCGTTCATGTTAGCACCATCAAGATACACCAATCCTCCTTCAGAATGAACGATTTTACATATTTTTACGATATCCTTTTCGAAAATTCCCAGGGTGTTCGGGTTTGTTATCATCAAAACAGCGGTGTTCCTGTCGCATGCCGAAGAAAGTCCTTCAATATCCACATTTCCTGTCTTCCCAGTGGCGATTTTCACTGTATCGAATCCGCATCCCACCGAGCTTGCGGGGTTAGTGCCGTGAGCCGAATCCGGAATCATTATGTTCTTTCTTTCCTCGCCTTTTTCTTTGAAGTATGCCTTGGCCATCATAAGACCTGTCAACTCACCATGGGCACCTGCTGCAGGTGAAAGCGAAAAAGCGTCCATTCCCGTGATTCGGCACAGATATTCGGAGAGTTCGTACATCAATTTCAGTGCGCCCTGGCTTTCCTTTTCCGGTTGATAAGGGTGGGCGTCCCTAAAACCGGAAAGGGAGGCTACTGTATCGTTGATTTTCGGGTTGTATTTCATGGTGCAGGAACCCAACGGATAGAAACCGCTGTCCACTCCGAAGTTGTTCTGTGAAAGTTTGGTGTAATGCCGGACAACGTCGATCTCTGAAAGCTCCGGGAGGTTCAGATCCTCTCTTAGATAGGAATTCGGAATAGTAAATGCGGACTGTGGCACCTCGATATCAGGAAGGGAAACACCCATTCTACCGGAAATACTCTTTTCGAATATGGTCTTCATAAAACCACCTCTGAAAGCGCATCCACTAACCTGTCAATTTCGGATTTCGGGTTCATCTCGGTTATTGAAAACATCATGCAATTACTTAGGTTTTCATAGTATCTTCCCAACTCGAATCCACCCATGATTTTCTTTTTAAGCAGGAATGAGTTGATCTCCTGGGGTGGCTTTGGAACATTTAAGCAAAATTCATTGAAAAATGGAGCACTGAACATTTGATCAAATCCATCAATCTTGGAAATCCTCTCGTGTGCATAATGAGCCCTTTGGGCACAGATTTCGGCAACCTTTTTGAGGCCGTTTTTTCCCAAAAGTGCAAGATAGATGGTGGTAGCCAGGGCATTTAACGTTTGATTTGTGCATATATTGGATGTGGCCCTTTCCCTTCTTACATGCTGCTCTCTTGTCTGAAGTGTCAGTATATAGCCGGAATCGCCTTTTCTATCAACGGTTAAACCGGAGATTCTCCCGGGAATCTTCCTGATAAACTCCGATTTTGTGGTCATGAATCCAAGGTGGGGCCCACCGAAATTCAGGGGATTTCCCAGGGCTTGAGCCTCACCCACAACGATATCAGCACTTAGTTTGCCTGGAGGTTTTAAAAGTCCAAGGGAGATTGGTTCTGTGATAACAGATATCATCAGGGCATCCTTTTTATGGGTGATATCCCCAATTCTCACCAGATCCTCCAGGGCTCCAAAAAAATTGGGTGATTGAATTATTGTGCATGCAGTTCCATCATTTACCTTTTTCTCGAGGTCATCCAGATCTGTCAGGCCACCATTATGATTCACATCCACGATATTTAGTCCAAAGGCCCTGGCATAGGTAGTAAGTACCTGTCTATATTCGGGATGTACTGCTTCTGAAACCACTATGCGGTTTCTTTCTGTTAATTTCGCAGCCATTATGGCTGCTTCGGCCATGGCCGAGGCTCCATCGTACATAGAGGCATTTGCAACATCCATCCCAGTAAGCTCGCACATCATGCTTTGAAACTCAAAAATCGACTGAAGCATACCCTGGCTCATCTCTGCCTGATATGGTGTATAGGAGGTTGCAAACTCGCTTCTGGATATCAAATTTTCAACAACAGTTGGTATGAAATGGTTGTAAGCACCTGCTCCAAGGAAACATGCATATTTTGTAACATCTGCATTGATGTCGCTCAACTTTTTTGCATGTCTTTTTATTCCCATCTCGGATTCGGGTTTTGGGAGTTTAAGCTCTCCTTTGAGCCTGATATTTTCATCTATATCCATAAACAGCTCCGAAATCGAGCGGATACCAAGAAAATCCATCATCTCCTCTTTCTCTTTTTGTGTATTTGGAACATAATTCATGCAGATTCGCCCTCTTTTGCAATGTGGGCCTCGTATTCCTCAACATTCATTAGGTTTTCGAGTTCGGCAGGATTTTTTATCTTGAGCCTTATAATCCATCCTTCACCAAATGGATCCTCGTTCATGAGTTCAGGTCGTTCTTCCAGCTGGGAATTAACCTCAATAATCTCCCCAGATACCGTAGCGTATAAATCGGATGTGGTTTTCATGGAATCGATCAAAGCCAGGCTCTCACCCATGGAGAATTCCATGCCAATTTTTGGGAATTCCACAGAGACAATGTCTCCCAACTGTTCCTGTGCAAAATTGGTTATTCCAATGGTAGCAACTTCCCCTTCTACCTTGATCCACTCATGGTCTTTGGTGTATTTGTAATCTTCAGGGTTCATTTTCATATCCCTTATCACCCAATGAATTGCAGGTTTAAGCCTGTATTAATTAATAGGATAAAAGGGTTATTGCCTATATAAACTAAGGGTAGAAAAATATAAAAATAAAAAATAATGGAGGTGGTCTCCTCATCTTAATACGTCCTTACCACAAGCCTCGCCGGTGGGTTTGTAGGTGATGGTGATGATATCACCCGCTTCACCGCCCTCAATGGTGAACCTGTCGATCCCATCCAGTTTGTCATTGTGGTTTGTATCTTCGAATGTAATGTTAATTCCACCTGGTACCGATGCTAATGTTTCCGTTGCCGGAGAAAAAATCGCAACTTTCTCTTCGCTTGAATCGTACGCTGTTACTTCAATTAGATTCAGCTTAATCTTCCCCTGGAACTCACCAAGATACTTACCACTAATGGATGGATCCGCGTTGAAATACAGCACGCCCCTCGGTGTAAACTCCTGCGTGGTCACGAGGCTTTGTACCATGATGTACAACATTGATACCAAAACCACGGTTATCGCCACAAGCAGAATAACCGCGATAACTGGAGACACTCCCCTCTCATCTGTAAATTTTTTATATTTAACAGGTTTGCTAAGGGTAATGTATCGTCCCCTATGATGGTTTTTCATTATTTTTACCTCCATTCTAAGCTGTTTTGATGTTTTTTCTGCTTAATAAGCATTCTAGGGTTGTGCAGTGAGAACTATGGGTTCGATGCCATTTAGCCCCTACCTCCAAATGACATCTACGGTGCACAATATGGTGTTTATCCC
>CBDVCK010000086.1:0-12427 GCA_965372465.1 uncultured Thermoplasmata archaeon
AATCTACTGGCCCTATCCCTTGATTACTCAGGCATTTCTATTCTTACTTGGGGTTGCAATTGCATACAAGAAAAGAAAAGAAAGACCTGTTTGCGAAGAGATATTCTTCATATCTGAAAACGGCAGACTCATTGCCCATGAATCCGTTAAGACCGATGAGGAGATAGACGAGGATATCCTCAGCAGCATGCTAACAGGTGTTAAGGACTTTATCAGTGACGCCTTTATTAGAGAGGAAGGGGGTGCCGGGGAAAAAGGTCTGAAAAGGCTTGAATTCGGTGAAAAGACCATACATATTGAAAGAGGCAATCACTTCTTTGTAGCAATCGTATTTAAGGGAAAGGGTATCATCCCGGGACTATCTGAAATAATGGAGGAAATTGAAGAGACCTATGGTGAAGTTCTCGAGGACTGGGACGGCGACATGAAACCTTTCAGAGGAGCAAATGAGATCATCGAGACACTGCTGCCCCTGGAGGAGCTATCAGAGGAGGAGAAGGAGAAGATCAAGGAAGGAAAGGGGAAGGAGAAAGTTATAGAAAAATGGGATGCAATGGAGGAGGAGATAGAGGACGTTTTCAGTTCGCTCGAAGAATTACAAGAAGAAATGGGTTGGAAATAATTCACTGTCCTTATTGCGCAGTTGTATTAAAATTGAACCTTTTACATATTTTCTTGGAATTTGGACAACGTACTTATACCTTCAGCCTATTTGGGTTTTGAGAGCATGCACAAGACCGTGGAAATATCGGTTGAGGAGAAGATTTTTGAGGCAAATAGGAAGATTGCAGAAAAGAACGGCGAGATGTTAAAGAAACATAACGTATTTTCCGTTGATTTTCTGGGTTCCATTGGTTCGGGAAAGACCCTGCTTATTGAAAGAATCCTGGATATATTGAGAGAAAAAGGAAAATGCGGTGCAGCAATTGCAGGAGATGTTGCTGGTGATGATGACTATAATCGATTTATCAGTCATGATGTTGCGGCTGTGAACCTGAATACAGGCCGGGAATGTCATCTGGATGCCCATCTGGTCTCCCATGCCCTGGAGGGCATGGATTTTGAAGGAGTTGATGTGCTTTTCATAGAGAACGTGGGTAACCTCATCTGTCCAATGGATTTTCCATTAGGGACAGATAAAAGGGCGGTTGTCATCTCGGTAACCGAAGGAGATGATATGGTAAGAAAGCATCCTGCAATTTTTGCCCTTGCAGATGTCATTGTGATAAACAAAATAGATCTGGCAAAAATTATGGAAGTTGATATCAAACGGATCATGGGGGATGCGAGAAAGATTAACCCGCATACAAAGATCTGTTTGACCGATGCCAAACACGGTGAGGGAATAGAAGAATTGATGAGGGAACTGGGCTTGAGTCCATGAAGATAATATTTTACGGCTTGGTCCAGGGCGTTGGATTTCGACCTGCTGTTTATCGTTGCGCAAAATCCTTGGGGCTTTCCGGGTACATTCGCAACAACGGCTCCAATGTGGAGGTTGTGGTGGATAGGGATCACGAAAAATTTTTGGAGCAATTGAATTCAGAACTTCCTCCCCTTGCAAAAATCTCGGGAACAGAGCTTGATTTAGAGACTTCAGGTAAAGAATATTCCGATTTCAGTATAGTGCTTAGTGAGGACGGTGAAAGAAGCTCGGTAATTCCTGCTGATACCGCAATCTGTGACGATTGTCTTTCAGAACTTTTTGATGAGAAGGACAGAAGACATCTATATCCATTTATAAATTGTACAAACTGCGGTGCCAGATTTTCAGCAATCGCCTCGGTGCCCTATGACAGGGACAACACCTCTATGAAGGAATTCAAGCTGTGTGAAAATTGTGAATCAGAGTACGACTTCCCTGAAAATAGGCGTTTTTATGCCCAGACGATTTCATGTATGGACGATGGACCCCATTTTACACTATATGGAAGGGATGGCGGGGTTGTTGAAACCGAAAATGCAATTGAACACTTTGCAGAGAAAATAGAAAACGGGGCCATTGGAGTGCTCAAAAGCTGGGGGGGGATGCATCTCATCTGCAATCTGGAGACTTTGAGACGATTCAGAAAGTGGTATTCCCGTCCTGAGAAGCCCTTTGCAGTGATGGCAAGGAATATAAAAGCTGCAAGGGCCCTTGCCCGGATTTCCGATTCTGAGGAAACACTCCTCTTGTCGCTGCAACGACCCATTGTAATCCTCCAAAAAAGACCGGATAGGCTTGAGGACCCACTGCTTTCCCTGGTATCTCCCCGATTGGACAATATCGGGCTGTATTTGCCTTACTCTGCAATCCAACATCTTTTGTTCAATTATCTTAAAAAGGACGCCATCATCATGACGTCAGCCAACCCTCCGGGTGAGCCCATAGTCATTGAGGATGATGAGGTTTTCAAGCTGGGTGCAGACCTTTACATGCTTCACAACAGGAAGATTATCAACAGAATTGATGATACCGTGATGATTCCATTCGAAGATAGGACCTTCTTTATAAGAAAATCCAGAGGTTTTGTTCCCATTGCCCTGAATCCGCATCATACGAGGCAGGTAGTTTCGGTGGGTGCGGAGGAGAATCTGACCACAGGTGTTTCTTTCGGAGGTAAATTGTACACATCCCAGTATCTAGGTGATGTTCGAAAGTACAATGTCTATGAATTCCAAAAAAGTGCCACCTTCCATCTAATGGATCTATTTGGCATCAATGAAGTGGATGCAATAGGTGCGGACCTGCACCCACTTTATACGTCCAAGCGTTTTGCCCATGAGCTGGGTGAACGGTATTCTGCAGAGGTATTCGAAATACAGCACCACTGGGCCCATGCAGCGTCCCTTATGATTGATAATGATATTTCTGATGAAATCCTATGTCTTACCCTTGATGGAGCAGGTTACGGAACAGATGGCAATATATGGGGTGGGGAGGTTATCCTTTCTTCTTTTACTGAATTTGAAAGGATCGCCAGGTTGGAATACCTTCCCTTGATAGGCGGGGACAGGGCTGTAGAGGACCCGAGAAGGGTGGTATTTGCGATTTTTAAGAAGCTTGGGCTTGATTCTGATTATTTTGACCATGACGTATCCTCTATTCTAAAAAAGGCCATAAAAAACAGCCCGAAAAGCTGCAGTTTCGGCAGGTTCCTGGACGCGATTTCGTGTTTTTTAGGGGTGTGTTGCAAAAAGACCTATGACGGCGAGCCAGCTATAAAACTGGAAAGGTATTTGAATCGAGGGAAAAAGAAGTTCGAATTCGAGACCGGGATAACAGATTCAGGAGTTAGGGTAATTGAAACACTCCCGCTATTCGAGCAGTTGTTTGAGTATGCACAGGATAAGAACCTGACCGAGCAGGACAGATACGATTTAGCCTATTCCATGGTATCTGTTCCCCTGAAAATGATGGTGGAAATTGCGCTGGAGAAAGCTCAGGAAAGGAATATGGCATATATCGGTCTAACCGGAGGGGTTGCCTACAACCTTCCCATCACGAGAATGGTTAAGGAAGCAGTCGAGGACAGGAATTTTACACTTCTTACCCACAATCATGTACCCAACGGTGATGGCGGGATATCTGTTGGTCAGAATGCCATTGCAGGGAATTTGCTTGATAAATGAGGGATATTTCCTCTCGATTTTTGATATTTTGGGCGAGGAAATTAAAATTAATCCTCAAATAGGGTGAAAATTCGTAAGCCAGACAGTATGTACAGAAGGTAAAATACCCATTTTTTCCTCTGATAATTAGAGGGAAATATATATATCCCAGAGGGTAAGTTGATTTCCTCACAAAGGAGGTTTTCCAATGGGAACAAGAATAGGAAAAGAAAAAATTACACGTGAGCCAGGATATTTGTACTATGTCGGAAAAGACGGATTTGTATGGCGCGCACCAATGAAAACAAACAAGCGCGGCAGAAAGAAGAAGATCGGTACAGAGAGAATAAAGAAAAGAAAAGGCTATATGTACTATCTCGACAAAAGAGGATATATTGGCGAAGCCAAAATGGCCAGGAAGTAATTCTTCTCAGCCAAATCTATAAAAATTTCACAGGGGATATTGCATAATCGATATCCCCGTATATCTTCATTTAATATACTATCCGCCAATGATATATCTTGGGATTTTTACCCACAACCTGGCTTTTTTTTTATTTTTTACAATGACATGATCTCATTTCATCAATATCGCAGAATGTTTCAAAAAACGTGTTTAAATGGACTTCCAGCTCTTTTTGTCCCTTTTTTGTGAGTGAGTACCGCTTGTTTTTATCTACAGATAACAGGCCATTGTCCTTTAGATTCTTTAGAACAGGGTAGATGGTGCCCGGGCTCGGTTTATGTCCTTTTCGTTTTTCAAGCTCAATTGCAATCTCGGCCCCCGTCATGTTTTTCTTGCTGATCAACCATATGATAAGAAAATTCAGGAATCCTTTCATCTGACAGTGTGTCATCATGTAATGTATCGGAAAAACGATATTAATACCTTTGGTAGTATCGGTAAACCGATATATTTATATAGAAGTTATCGCATATCCGATATCGGGAATCCGATATATTGAAAAGGAGGTGAAAAAAATGACCCATGGAATGACCCACGGATCGTGTTGCGGAAGACAGTTCTTTACAAGCGAAGAAAAGATAGAACAGCTTGAAGAATACAAAAAATGGCTTGACAGCGAAAGCAAAGGTGTTGAGGAAGCAATCGAAGATATACAAAAGGCCAGTTAGTTCTGGCCATAATTTTTTTTTTGCGAAGGGCATATAAACCCTGATACCTTTTGCCCCGATAATGGATGGAAAGCTCATATTCGTCTACAATGCGGATTCAGGAATCATTAGCACTGTTTCGGATTACTTTCACAAGATCGTAAAACCAGATACCTACCAGTGCAACCTCTGCGCCCTCACCTTCGGAAACCTGGGTATGAAAACCCAATGGAAGGATTTTATCGAGGCTCTTGAGATATCTGTTAAATTTTTGCACAAGGACGAGTTCAAGAAGTTATATCTCTTGGAGAAAGCCGAATTTCCCTCTGCCTACATTTTCAAGGATTCCGAATTATGTCCTTTGATCTCATCGGCGGAAATGAATCTGCTGAAAACCCTGGATGAACTCATTGATCTTGTAAATAAAAAATTAAAGGAGTTCAAGGAGAACCAGGATGATTACTGCCTGTTAAAATAGCCGGCTTATTCCAGAACATGAATGTTCTTCTTGGTGCATATGTCCTTGAGCTGCTTTGGCCACACTGTGACACTGACCTCTCCAAGGTGAGCCTTCTTTAACAGTAGCATGTAGGTTCTGGACTGGCCTATGCCGCCGCCAATGGATAGTGGTATCTCGTCATTTAAAATAGCCTTGTGGTAAGGCAGTTTCATAAAGTCTGTCTGTCCCGACATCTCAAGCTGGGTTTTTAATGTCTCCTTGGTCACTCTGATCCCCATTGATGTGAGCTCATGGCGCCTTTTGGTAATGTGATTCCAGACAAGGATATCACCGTTCAAGCCGTGCATGGGTTTGCCTTCCTTTGAGGTTGTTTCTGTGACCCAGTCATCGTAATCTGCTGCCCTCATCTCGTGTGGGTAGCCGTCCTTTAAAGTCCAGCCTATACCGTAGATGAATACTGCAGGGTATTTCTGAAGGATTGCGGTTTCCCTTTGTTTCCTGGGCAGATCGGGATACATCTCCAGTAAGTCCTCAGCATGAATGAATTTGAGCTCGTCAGGCAAACTCGGGAACTTATCGGACTTGAGCTGCGGGAAGAGCTCCTGCACGTGGTTTTCCGCGCCCTTGAGCACCTTCCAGATCTTCTTTATCGCATCAGTGAGATAGTCCAGGTTGCGGTCCTCTGCAGTTATCACCTTTTCCCAGTCCCACTGGTCCACATATGAGCTGTGGTCATGGTCCAGGAAGTAATCCTTTCTCACTGCTTTCATGTCCGTATTTATTCCTTCACCTACATCGCAGTTGTACTGTTTTAGTGCCCAGCGCTTCCACTTGGTTGCAGCCTGTAGAACCGAGGCATGGATCTGTTTTTCGAGTCCCAGGCCGCAGTAGAATTCCACCGGAGTTCGGGAGCCGTCGCGGTCAAGCATATCGTTCATACCCGAATCCACGCTCACTATCAGGGGAACTTGAACCATCATGAGATTGAGCTCCTTGCACAGGTTCTCTTCAATGTAATACTTTGCAGCATAGATCGCCTTCTGGGTTTCCTTCGGGGTTAATAGAGAGCTGTAATCTTCTGGAAGTACTTTATCGACTTCTTCGTAAGTGCTGATTCCGGGACCTGCCAGGTCTGCTTTCTTGTCTGCCATAACAAACTACCTCGCCCCGTAATAAAAATGCGTTATTAAAAGGTTTTTGCCTTTTTATTCGACACTCGATCCCAAAATATCTCTCGAAAACTCGAACCCAAAAAACGAATCCCGTCTTTTATTTCCTGAGTTCCTCAATAACCTTGGGAAAGGCCTCACAGAATTTAGCACACTGCTCTTCAGGGATGGAGAATGAGGTCCTGACAAACCTGCTTCCGAACCTCTTGGAGAGGTAATTCCCCCCTCTAACAAAGACATGATGCTCGAATAAAAGTTTTTTCTCCACCTCATCGGGGTCGATCTTGGTTTCCGAGATATCAATCACAAACATGTTGGTATGCGAAGGGTAGACAGGAAGGAAGGCTCCCTCTATTCCTTCTACACAATTTTTAATTGACTCCTGGTTCTTCCTGGAAATTCCCACAACCCTATCGATCCATTTTTCCTTTGTCTCAAGTGCAGCCAGTGCAGCTCTCTGGGCTATTATGTTAACTGAAAGTACATTGGTGTTGTAGGGCTTAAGCTCCTTCATGATATCCTTTGGAGCAAGAAGAGCTCCTATTCTCATTCCCGCAAATCCGCAGTTCTTAGAGAATGAATATGCGATCAGGGTTTTCTCGGGGTAAAAATCGGTTGTCAAAGTATGCTCGTCTGCAAAATCCCGGTAGGTGATGTCATCTATCATGTAGAGGTCGTGGTCCTGGCAGATATCGCAGAAGGCTTTTACCTCGTCTTTTGCGTAGGGCGTCCCCAGGGGATTCAAAGGGTCTATCAATAGAAACATTCTGGTCTTGTCATCCACTGCTTCTTTTACCTGCTCCTCGGTTAGCTTCCAGGGCTCTTGATACACGGGCAGTTCCTTTACCTCTGCATCTGAAAGTCTCACCTGATGATGGATTGGCATGAAGCTGGGATCGGATGCGATCACATTGTCCCCTTTCTTCAACAGAGCTCTATTGAGGATATACAGACCTTCGATCCCTCCCGGTGTGATGAGGCAGTCGAACTCTTCTTTGGAAATTCCGAGGTCCTTGAATATTGCATCCTGAAGTCCGAAGATACCTGGGGCGAGTGGGTAGAGATTGTACTCTTTACTTTTTGCACTTTCCAAAATGGCTTTTTCGACTTCAGGGGAGGTGGGAATCGTGTTCGTGTTCTGGCTCATCCATACGATCTCGTCCCGATGTTCATGGGCGTAGGCAAAGTTTGTGGGCATGGGATTACCGTGGAGGTATTTGTAAGGGTGGTAAAAAGGGTTTTGGGGACGAAGCGATAATAATATATGTGACTAGAGCCATAATTAATTCTGTTAATGCTGAGTATTAAGGAAATGGTAGCCGACGAAGACAAGTGGCATTTATGTGAATAAAAATTGTTGAATATATAATGTGATAAAAATGCCAATCAAAAAGACCAGTAATTTAAATAAAAAAATATTTGTAATCGTCATAATCCTCATAGCTATCACTATAATTCTAATCGTCGTTTGGGTTAATAAAGCCCATGACAATGACTATAAAATAGAAATTCATAGGATATTTTCAAGTTCAAGTGAAGGGGAAGCAATATATGAGGCTGAGGAATTAGATCTAGCAATAATTCTTAATGTATCTCGTTATTATAATCACCGTGGAACAAATGATCCTCCAGCCGACATAACTGCATATATCTGGCCCATTCTTGTGGATAAAGAAACCTTGAACTATTATACAAATAAAATTGAAAGATTAGAAGAAGATCATGTTTCAGTTAGAGCATCGTTTTATTACAATGCAGAAGGTTTGGAATTCTCAGAAACCTCAATATCATATGATAATCTTTCTCTGATATGTCGAATTAATGAAACTGTATATCAGATAGATATTTCCGAGGATCCAAATTATGATACTTATTCCAATTGTGCCATATTTATCAATAATAGCCTTGAAGTCATTACATCGGAAACCCAGTCAATTCAAATGAATGTGTCTAAAGGGTATATAGTAAAACAAGTTTTTGATTATAGTGAAGTTTATGGTCCTCTTGCGGGCTTTGGAGGTGGGGTGGAACAGATCATTGTATTGGCTCAGGATTATTCACCGTTATTGGTACTATCAAGACCAACTAGTGGTTGGATTTCATAACAAGATATATTTACGATTGTGCTAATTAGTAACTATCTTTATTAAAAAGATGGTGGGCATGGGCTCACCGGTGGTGTATTTGTAAGGGTGGTAAAAAGGGTTTTGGGGGGATAGATTCACTGATCTCTCCTCGTTGAGTTTATATAGACCGATATTATTGCCTAACTTAAAGCGAGGAGTTAATCAAAAAAGCTATTGTGCCCGTTAAAAATAGGATTTAAGTAAAATTAAGCATTGTTCTTTGCTACATTAATGAGGTGTAATTTATGAATGAAGCACAGAAATACATAAAAGAAGTAAGGGGTGAATTGAATAATCTGTTAAACAAAGCTAAAAATCAAGATGAGTATGAATATATAAATTTATTATTAAGAGTCAAAGGATTAAAAGAAGATGGTAAAGAGCCGATTATTGGCCCTTTAGACCACATAAATGAAAGCATTCATTTTATAAACGATTTAAATGGGCTTATAAAAACAGTTGATAACGAAAATACCCATTTGAGATTGGGATTAATAATTTACTGCCACATTGTTGAGATGAATGATTTATACTCAACTATTGGAAACATATTTAGAATTTGCAAAGGAAATGAATATGATATAAATCTGTTCAGTAACCTACGTTCTCCTACAGAAAAAATTAATCAGCTCTCAGAATTAACTAATGATTTTAATTTCAAAACAAAAATATTAGATTTAATAAATAAGTTTTACGATAACCAATTGAGAAATTCATTTGCTCATTCATCATATTTTTTGCAAGGAAATTTATTTTCTGATACTTCAAGTAAAAAATTTAATATAAATGGTAAAAGTACTTTAGACATTCAAAAGGATATATATCCAAGATTGAAATGTGCAGAAAATTATTTCAAAGCATATCTTGAAGTGTTACATGAACATAAGATGTCTTATAAGAAAGTAAAACAAATTGATTTAAAAAACAAATTTCTTCCAGATAATAATGGAGAGATATATGCTGCCCATATTTATGCAAATTCTAAAGATGGTCTCCAAGGATTAAGGATCTTTGCTAAAATAATAATTGAGGACAACGATCTATAGCATACGTAGTAGCAAAACCTTTATCCTCGTAGAAAGATAATGGTTTTAGGGATGGGGCTTAGAAATGGCATGTGGACAATAACCCAACGCCATTTCCGGGGCCTGCGTCCGTTTAATAGTAAAAGGAGGGGATTGTCTTTTTATTTATGTATAATTTTAATCAGATAATACTCACAAATTCATACTAATGTAGCAACAAATTTATGAAATTTAGGCCACTCAGGATCATTTTTAATTTTTTCTAATCTTTCTTTAAGAATATCTTCACCAATGTTTTTCACTGTATAATCATATAATTGCTTTATGCTTGGATTTATTCGTTTTCTCTTTTTTTTTCAGAACATATAGAGCTGCGTAATTATCTAATGAAAATCTATGAAATAAATCATGTTTATTATACTCTTCAATTAATTCCTTACTTTCATAGAGTAAATGATCATAGTCCACTAAAAAATCTGAACAGAATCTTAACAATGTTAAAATCATATCCTGGTGGTCATTATTAATATCTAATAACACATCATTTTTATACTCTGTATCTTTCACACCCGCAGCAATAAATGCTAATCTTCGAATAGTACAACCATAGCACAAGCCGTCATGATCTCCCCATCGGACAGTTACACATGAATGGCTTTGTTTTATGAGGTCATCATAAGGAGTTAAACTAATTATTTCAGCCTTTGTATTATTCTCGAAAGGTAATATATATTGGTATTGTTTATCAAATAATATTGATGCCACTTTTTTGGTTTTTTCTAGAACGTATGGATGAGTAGTCATTGTAACTGTATCATATGGAGAGAATTTTGGTTGATACATCGTCGGCCCTACTTCAGGAATTAATAGTTTGTTGGTGTTATAGAGGTTACAGAAGATAACCCCAAAAAGGGAATATAAAAATCCTCTCAATTGAGAATAACCTTTACTATGCATTCGCGGAGCATATAAAAAATGATGGTCAAGTATTTCATTATATTCTTCGGATAGCCCTTGAATTAATTTTTTTACTATTGGTGTTAGTCTACCTTGGTCAGAGTGAATAATTGAGACAGGGACCACAGAATGAATCTTTTTTGTGAATATATATCCACACAAACTATCTAATCCACCTGAAAATAAACAAACATAGTCTGTTTTCCCCGTTGGAATTTCATAATGACGTGATTGTTTTCTTGCTTTGTCTGCTATAAATTTTATATTAATATCTTGGTAAAGGGTGTATCTAATCATATCCGTCAGTTCCTTTTCTAAATGTTCGATTTTGATGCTTGTGAGTGTATCTTTTGAAATAGGTAATTCAACGTGGTCAAATTTATAATCAAGTTTTATTGCCATTTCGATGTTAAAAATATATGATGCTATTTTTAAGCAATCATATTCTTTATGTAAGTGCTGTGCTTTCAAAAAATTCATTTCCCTATTTGGGGATATCGTTGTTACAAACGTTTGAAAATCAATATCATCCTTATTCATATTTATACACCTCTATCGCAGAATCTATCGCCTGTTGAACAAAAGAGTTATTCTCATCTGGAGTTATCTTACCTTTTTCTTTTTTTCTATCAAATAATAACTTTGTTAAAAACGAGGCAACAATAACCGATAACTGTTTCAACTCATTTTCAGACATTTTCTGTATGTCTGGATCAATTCTATAATAATGACCAGATAGATTTTCTGCCCTATCTATTGAAATTAATATGTCATAAATAACTAACGCAGTTAAATCTCTAAAGTCGATTTGGTTTTTCGGTAATTTGGGGGTGATCGGGCGGGTGGTCATTTTTTACCACCCCGACGCACTATTTTTAATGCGGATGTAAGAATAATACTATCAAATTCAGGAGGTGTTTGTATATTATGCTTTTTCTTTAATGAAATCCAATATTTAGTTAAATATTCTTTTTGAGTGTCTTTTGGCTTATCCTTTAATTTGTTAGTCAAAGATTTAATTTTACCATAAAAATAATGGACATGTCCTATATTACTAATTGAAATGGGACTACTTCTCAAAGCTTCAATAGTAGATACAGCTATATCTTTTGGATTATTTGATTCGAAAGATTTTTTTACTTTATTTGTCTTTTTACGTACATCATCCCCAGTACCAATTACTTTTTTTGTTTTGTATGATGTTCTTCCTCCTATTTGATCTCCCCCAGATTGTCCTTGATAATTGTTAGATGATCAATTGAATAGCTTTCATATAAGTATGTAATCATTAATATAACATTGTATTCTAATAATAGAAAAGAAAGAAGAATGAAGGAAAAAATATAGAAGGTATTCCAAAATAACGTTACTGCGCTACTAATAATAAGAAACATAGAGATTATGACAGTACCGTAATACTTGATATTATATAGTCCTTCTAATTCATGTCAAATTTTATGATAATTTCTAAAATTATTAACCACTTGGATATTTGTAGGACTTGTTACTTCCTTATTAACCAATTCCAATAAACCTAATAACTTGTCATCATTTGTATATTTCTTTTCAAATTCAGACATTTCTTTCTCCCTTATTAAAGATTTTAAGCTTTTTTTCGATATTTTCATTTGTGTTACAAAATCATTCTCTAACTCTATGACATCCATTCGTGGAGATCTAATTTGATTTCCCCATGCTAATAATGCAACAAAGAGGGCAAAACCGCATCCAAAAAGTAGTTTAGCACCTTCAATTTCGTCAATAAGCATAGAGTCAATAAAGAATTATGATATTAAAATATTATCCATATTGAGTAATCTTATTGAAAAATAAATACACATTATTATAAATTATGACCTTCATAAGACTTTTGCCCCTCAATATACTTCTCAACAACCTCGAACCCTTGTCCAACTGATCCATGATAGTTCGAGGGTGCCCAAAGGTGTTTTCTAACCTTTTTCCGCAGCTCTGGAAATTCTTTTC
>CBDVCK010000087.1:0-12420 GCA_965372465.1 uncultured Thermoplasmata archaeon
CATTGGATGATGGCCCTTTCGTTGCAGTAGGTACAGCTATTACAGCTGCTACACCTGCAGTCGTTAGTGACGCTTCTGCTGCTGGAATTGCTCCAGTTGTTGGAGATATTGTTAGAATGTTTAATACAACAGGAATGTTTCAAATTATTGCAACAGCCCCGGATGCACCTACTGGATTAACTGCTACACCTGGAGATTCTTTTATAAATTTAGCCTGGGATGTTCCTGCCTCAGATGGCGGCTCTCCAATCACGGATTATACAATTTACAGGGGCGTAGATGGAGTGACTTTCACCGTTATTGCTGAGATTGGGAATACTCTGTATTACAATGATACGAGTGTAACCAATAGCATCACTTATTACTATAAAGTGAGTGCTGTGAATGCGATTGGGGAAGGGGCTCCGTCTAATGAGGTAAGTACGACCCCCTCTATACCAATAAATTTTCCACCGATATGCATTATTTCTTACCCATCCCCTGAAGAGACAATATCTGGAACATGTGAGATTTTTGGGAATGCATCAGACCCCAATAACAATTTGGAAATGGTTGAGATAAAAATCGATGGTGGCAGCTGGGTTCTAGTTACCGACACTTCTGGAAATGGTACATGGTCTACCTGGAACTATATATGGGATACTGGAGAAATGGCCGATGGCCAACACACGATTTACGCAAGGGCAAGTGATTCAGGGGGAGGTTACGACACGGTAATTATGACGGTTACTGTGGACAATACCCTCACAGCCATTTTAGTGACAATTTACTTAAATCCCCGCTATGTAGGGCCAGGAGCCTCGATCGAGGTTTATGGTAATGCGACATATAATACAGGCGGCCCAGTGGCGGACGCTGAGGTAAACTTATCAATTATGGGGTCCAATGATTGGTGGATTACAACAACCAATTCTAGCGGTGATTACTTAAGAATTATTACAGCACCGAGTGTAAATGGAACTTATTTAGTTAGAGTTAATGTAACCAAGGATACCCTCTCTGCCCAAACCCAGCAAAACCTAGAAGTCACGTCGGATCCACTGCCCGATTTAGCTATTTCAAGCTCTGACATTGCCTTCGATCCCTCAACGCCTTATTCTGGTGAAACAGTTCAAATTCAAATAACAGTTAGAAATAATGGCATTGGTGATGCTGACGACGTTACAGTTAGCGTTTATGATGGTGATCCGGATGAGGGTGGTGTTCTGATTTACTCTTATGAAGTAAATGTTCTAGCAAGCGAAATTACGAGTGAGAATTTAAGTTGGATAACGACTGATTTATCAGGGACACATTATGTTTATGTCATTTTAGATCTGGATGACTCAATAGCCGAGAGCGATGAAACGAATAACAGAGCTTCCAGGCTGATTAATATCTCCACTGAAGAGGTTGATAGTGATGGGGACGGCGTTATAGATGTGTCAGATGCCTTCCCATTGGACCCTTCAGCCAGTATCGACTCGGACGGAGATGGCTACCCCGATTCTTGGAATACAGACAAGAGCCAATTGGATTCTACCACAGGCTTGAAGCTCGATGTCTTCCCAAACGACCCAAAAGAATGGGCAGATACCGATGAAGATGGAATAGGTGACAACTCAGATTTCCTTCCCAACTTCAATAACAATCTTTTCTATGGGATTATAGGAACTATAATAATCTTAATCTTGACAACCCTCTTCATAATAATAAAATCTAAAGCCAAGGAGAAAGCAGCCTCAAAAAAGATCCAGAGTGAAATTATCGAATTGGAATCCGAAATACAAGAAATGAAGGAAAAAGGTGTTAAGACAGATGAGCTGGATAAAACTTTAAAAGAAATGAAAGACCAGCTGGAGCAGGAAGGAAACGAATAAAAAACTAATTTTTAAGCTGCCAGAGATTTACCAAACTTAGAAAGATTTTTATTTATATAGTGTATTGGATAATTAAAAGGGGGTTAATTGGGGCGAGATGAAATGGTTAATCAACGAAGAGTTACATATGTATATAATAGAAAAAGAGGCAAATCCTTCTTATATTGGCTTGTAACCATAAATATGTTATTTTATTCCAGCCTGTCGATTGGTATTATTTTTGTTTTACACACTCCTGTTGCATTGGCTGGTGAACCAGAATATATTATCATTACAGACGAACCGAACGGAATAGAACTGACCACGGTAAATATACCTGTTGGTGGTCAGATCACAGTATATGCTTCTGCTTACATGAATGGTAGTTATATGGGCCTATGGCAGGTGAATTGGACTGCTGATAATCCAAGTTTGGGATCATTCAACAATTTGACTGGCTCTTCATCAACCTTCACCACTGGGATAGATCCAGGCATAGTGGATATAAACGGTTCCGATGGGCCATATCCCGCCTGGGCTGACAATTTCACCGCGGTTATATTAAATCCAACAGTGGACTATATCGCGATTATGGATTCCCCAGGCGGTTTGGGAAATGATGTCGCTTCTGGAACTTTTTCAGTAAATGAGGTCGATACCTTCTACGCTGCTGGGTTTAATAACACCTCCAATTATGTTGAAGATGTTGAGGCTGCCTGGGAAAGTGATCATCCTTCAGTGGGTCAGGTCATATCACCAGGTATATCCACAACATTTGGGGCACAATTGGTTGATGTGGATAGTACATGTACGGTTACGGCCACCTATGGTGGTATTATGACCGATTCAACAGGGTTATTAACTGTCCTTGCACCGACAACCGATTATGTCCAGATTAGAAGTGCTGATGAGGGTGGAGGTGTTGCTCTATCCAATCCTGCCAACTGGCCAACTTATCGAAAAGGTACTGTCACAATGTTTTATGGTACAAAATACAACGACACTGTAGGATATTTTGGCCCTGTACCTGTAACCTCAACCTGGGACAGTAACAGTACTTCTATTGTTGAAGTTACAAGTCCAGGCAACAATACTACCATCACTTGTAGCGATTTAAACATTGGCTGGGTCTGGGTGATCCTGGATGATCCGGAAGGCCATACAGCTCAAACGAAAGTTACTGTTATGGATTTAACAGTGGATTATATTCAGATCAGGGATACCCAGGGTGGAGGAGGAAATGTAGTTGGCAATCCAAGTTATCCGGTTGGAGATGGAACTACATTCTATGGTGCGATATATAATTATTCCGCAGGTTATATCGGTGAAATATCGGTGGATTGGGAAGTTACAGGTGGTATAGGCACGGTTAATCCGAATACTGGCATCTCCACCAAGTTCACTGCCACAACTGAAGGAGAGGGGATTATAACCGCTACCTATTATGGAATCACAAATTCCACTGGAACTATTACCGTTAATCCAGCTGATAATAGCCCTGATGACAACTCTGAAACATCTCAAATCAGCAATAACTTGATATTATATGGGGTTATTATCGTAATATCTGCAATCGTAATAGCCGCTTACCTTATCATAAAATCCAGGAGCGCAGAGAAGCAAGCTCATGAAAATGCCCGGAGAGAGGCAGCCGAGCTAGAATCCGAAATTCAAAAAATGAAAGAAAAAGGCGTTAAAACCATCGAAATCGAGAAGATATTGCAGGATACCAAAAGCCAATTAGGGGAGACAGATGTTCAAGAGAAAAACTAAAACGTATTCCAACATTTCAACAAAACTCTCGGAAGCAAAAATTCTTGCACAACAGGTTAATTACCAATGGGAGCAAGCAAAAAGAACCCTTGAAACCGCTAGGAACATAATTGAGGGAAAAAAAGAGAAAAATATCAATGTCGAGTCCATCTTAACCTATTTTGAACAGGCCGAGGATCTTTTCAACAAGGGAAATTATGTTAAATCGAAAGAAATGGCTGATTATGTGTTGAGGGTCGTCTCCGAGATTGAGAATCAATGGAGAGGAGCAAAAGCAGCAAGTATAAACATTGACAAGCTCATTGAGGTGGCAAACTCAAGGGTCATATCTTTAGCCGAAGAGGAGAAACAAAAAAGTGATGAAATTAAGAAACTGTTCGACTCTGGTAGCTACGGGGAATATTTGGAGATCTCCCGAAAAGTATATAATGACATTCTTTCTAAAATAAATACCTACGATCAAGCTTCGATTGCGATTGACGAGGCAAAAAAGGTTTTGCAATCTGCTGAGGAAAACGGAGTTTCACCCTCTCATGATCATATCAATGATGCTGTTTCCGTCTTTCAGAATCAAGATTATGATGTTGCAATTAATTATGCAAACACGGCAAAACACGAAGCCGAGAAGTCAATATCCAAGCTGAATGATGCAAAAGAAACCATCCAGACCTGTTATAATTCCCTGCAAATGGCAGAGGGATACATTTTTTTAGATGATATAAGACAACTGGTTGAAGACGCAAATAACGCCCTTACAGAGAACAACTTTGATAAAGCGATTACCCTGGCAAGAAGTTGCGAGGAGAATGCGCAAAGGTTGATGAGAGAAGGAAAACCCATAATCTCCATAGCACTACCAGCGGACCTTGAGCCCAAAATTTACAATCGAAGCGCAGTTACTGTGACCAATAGTGGAAAAGCTCACGCGAGGGATGTGAAAATAACCCTCGATGGTAAAATTGAGACTGAGGGTTTAACTACCATACCTCTACTGAAGGCAAATGAGAGCAGAGTGCTGGAGTTTGCATTGAAATCGGATGTTGAAGGCAGCATCCCTGTGAATATAACGGTGAATTGCGTTAATGCAGCCAATGACGAGCCATATTCAATACAAGAATCCACATGGCTCAATATCGGTGCAGTTCACGGTGGCTTTTCTGAGGCAAAGATCTTAAGAGAAACCGAGTTCTTTAGAGGTTTTATAAGGATGAAGGTTGCAGTTCAAAATGATATGTCTTCAGTTCTCACCGATGTCTCCTACAAACCCATATTCGACGAGAAGGTTCTGAGACTCAATCATATTGAACCTGACTACATCATAAAAAATGGAGAAATCCGATTAGGCAACCTCAACCCGAAAGAAAGAAAGGCGATTGCGATTTATTTTGATCCGATGATGTGTACCAAATCTAATATAGACGGAACGATTTCATATAAAGACGCTGGAGGAAACTTTAAAACTGGCACCATGAGGGCAATGGAAGTTAATATCATCTGCCCGATATTTTTCACTGAAGAGACAGCAAATCCTGCGATGCTTATAAACCTGGTTAAAAATGTACTGAAGCATCAAGACAGTAAGGTTTACAATATACCGCAGGACTTGACATCCTCAAAGGCCTTTGAAATTAGTAAAGAAGCTATACAACAGCGTGATATAAAACATATCAGGGATTTCCGCCAGAAGTCTCCATATGTTGCCGAGTCATGGTACTATGGTGTGACAAAGGTCAACCAGAATCAGATGGTGATTAGGTCCGAAATAAGGGATGAGACGAACAGCATACAGATATTCGTGGCAAGCTCTGATGAGAAGGCTTTAACCGGCCTGCTTGCAGAGTTGGGTCATAATCTAGATACTGCGCTGAAAGAAAAAGGAATAACACAGCCTATCCAGCAGGTTACAAATATAACTATAAAGGACAGCATAGTTCAGAGGAGCAGCCTGCTCTTTGGTGCGGAGGATGATGGGGAAACCGAGATAGAAGAAAGCGTAGTGCGAAAAACCAAAGGAAAAAAGGGGAAAAAGAAGGATTAAAACGTTAAACTTGATGTCAAGTTTGTTGTATGAATAGGGAAATTTCCTATACTTTGCACTACTTTTAGTGCATTTCAAACTTTTGCACTACTTTTAGTAAATTATATATACCTGCTATTATAATAAACGTTTTGATGTTAACCTCGATATTCGGCACAAAAACAAAGGTAAAACTCATTCAGATTCTTGCTGGGAGTCATATACCACGAACAAGGCGGGAACTGGCCAGGATTGCAAATACTGGGATGAAAAGTACATATACACAGATAGAGGAGTTGGTTGGCCTGGGTGTTGTGAGATATATTGATAACGGTCTAAGGAAGAGAGTCGAACTGAACCCGGAGTTTCCATTATATGATTCCATACTCGACATTATATTGGCGAGCAAAACCTTCGAGTTCGGTTTACCGGAAATTCTGAGAAGAATAGATGATATCTGTGGTGATGACTATTATATAGGGCATTTTATAGCAGCTAAGAATCTGATAACACCGATAGATTATGATTCGCCAGTTGTTGTCGTCAATATCCTTAAGGATGTTTACGATAGGCATATGAAAAGGCTGGGCGGATTAAAGGACATATCTCCCCAAAGTAAGCTGGTATTCTCGGAGACAAGCAACATGCCTGTGGATATATATAGAGGTGAGGTGCTGGGCGTAGAGATCTGGTTGGCTTCGATTGAAAGAGGAGCAGTTGAATGCCTTGCGGACGAGACCCGGAATATCACAACTTATGGTAGTTATCTTATACTGGTTCAGAATGCCATTGACGGTACTATGGACATAAAAAGATTAAAAAAAATAGCATCTGAGTCCCACATGCGTTCAAGGTTATTGGCCATTATGTACAAATTTAACGTTCTAACTGATCAAGAGCTTTTTCCTCTCACCGCGAATGAAAAAAACATCGGGAAAAAAAATGTCAAACTGGTGGATTTATGGGCGGCAAAGAATGTTTTAAATACGATCTGGGGTTAACCACATGAAGATAACTTACGGATACGAACAAAAAAGGCGGATAATGGAGATAATCGAAGTCTGGCCTCTAAAAGAGTTAACCCAGGCTAAGCTCAGGGAACTTCAGCGAGATTTTGGTGTGTCTGCTTATCTAATTGAGATGGTATTCTGGCATTTGGATACGCTGCATCAATTGTCTCGGATTAAAGATTTTTTGGTCTTCAAAGGCGGCACTTGTGTTCAAAGTTACCTCCCTGAAAAATTTCAACGCGCGTCCAATGATCTGGATTTTAACACCACGATAAATAATCCCAATGCGTTGATGGAGAAAATGGCCGAATTAAACGAGCATTTGGAAGAGAACAATAATGCACTGAGCCTGCAAATAGACGACACTTTGGTCCCCTACGGCCACTTCGAGTTCGAATTCAACGATGCTCGCAGCGGGACCCTCTCATTCAAGCGCAGAATGCCATCAAGGCTTGGGGAGTACGAGTTGGTAAAGGGCAACGAGGTTCTTGCGAAAAGCCTCAAGGTTCAGATAAACTACAAGCATGCTTGGCTGCCTGCAATGAAGATCCTCAATAAACATGTGGATTTCTTCATAAACAAGACCGTCACATCTAAAATCCATGTGAAATTTCCTCATGAAAGCGTAGAGGATTTGATTTCTGATAAGATCATAGCGACGTCAAATATCGGGCAGTTCGGGCGGGAGCGGTTCAAGGACATATACGACCTTATGCTATTGTCTCGCCAGGATTTTGATGGTCGATTGATAATCGATAAGATTCGCAGAATCGTTTCAAAAACAAATCTTGATGCTGAGAATGTTCTAAAAGGCGCTGTAAACACAATATCAACTTTTGCAGGCAGATACCAAGATGCTCAGGGTTTTGCAAGTATGGTCTGTTATGGTGGCAAAGAACTGATAAAGAATTGGGAAGTTGAATGCGAATCATTGGCTGATAGGATATTGGAGCTAAAAGTCTAATTGAAAGGCGTGGAGTGCATAAATAAAAGGCAGGAAAGGGAAAAAAGTAGAATTAAAGCCCTAAATTATCCAATAAATTTTTATTATCGAGACGCATACAAGGTCAGAAACCTAAAAATGGGGGGATTTATTTGGTTTCCTTGATAAGGAAGGGCCTAGATATAACAAAAGGCATAGCGCAAAAGTCAGTAGATGTAGCAAAGAAGCCAGTAGGTATTTTAGATCAAAGGCGAGGACCAGGAGAACCTGAAAGCAAGATAGACGGTAACATGAAGTATTACTTCTGCTCGCTTTGCAGAACCGGTTTTGGACCTGTGAAAGCTGGTTTTTCTGACAGGTTCTACCCATTAAAGACAGTAAAAGGCGTTACAAGCTTTGTTATAAAACTTGATGAAGGCATCCCAATAAACCTGAGTAAATGCCCCCAATGTAATGCCTGGATATGCGGCAATTGTTGGAATATTGAAAAATATAAATGTAAAAGATGCGAGCCTTTTACTGAGGTGTTGGGCATACCAGAAGGGTACCCAAATCTAAGAACCGACTATTCTAACTTCAAGCAGGAATTCTACTATTCTTGCGATCGTTGTGCGCGAGAATACGGGCCTGGGGCAAGGAAAGAAGATCATGTTAGATTTTTACATAAATGCCCTGATTGCAGCATATGGTCATGCAATTACTGTTGGAACAGCGAGAAAGGTAAATGCCTGAATTGTGGGCCATCGTTTGAACCTGAAGTGAGGTTTGAGAAATCTCTTGCCACGAGATTCATGGAGAAGGCGATATTTATATGTAGCCAGTGCAGGCAGGAGGTAGGCTTAATTTCAAGAAAGAAATGGAAGGCAGGGGACGAGAAAAAGTACCTTGTTCAATGCTCAAGTTGTGGGAAATGGATATGTGGAGATTGCTGGAACGAGGAGGAAAGACAGTGCAGGGTATGTAAACCATTTTCTGCACCTGAGACTAGGACCGAGAAGGAAGGATTGAATGAATATGTTTATTTCATTTGTGCAACTTGTAGAAAAGAGCACGAGCCAATAACCCAGAAAGATTGGAAGGAGATGGCTAAAACAGGCTTTAGAGCTGTGGGTGTTGTCGGTTCTGTTACAGGGAATCCCGCGTTGGTTGCCACTGGCCTATTAGGCACCACAGCAGCGGGAAAAGGCGATTCAACAGTATCAATAGCGGCTATTAAACGCAAATCTATCAAAGAAATGGACTATACCAAGAGATTTCTTGCCAGATGCCCGCAATGCAAAAGATGGGTCTGCTTGGATTGCTGGGACAAGTTGAGAGGACAATGCAAGCACTGTGAACATAAATCTGAAATTGAGGAAGAGAGTAAGTTTATTCCGCCAACATATGTCGCTGCCGGGGATCTTTATGAGGGAGATAAAATTGATTTTGATATTAAGGATAGCGTTATCACGCATACAGATTTTGGTGGAAAGGGCGGGGGCGATATAAATATCAAAGACAGTATTGTGCGAAGAAGCAGTATTGGTGAGGATGTTTTGACCGATGAAGTGGTGAGGTTACAATGCTTGAATTGTAGAGGAGAATTGCAGGAGGGATGGAAGGTATGTCCGAGTTGCGGGGAGGCGATTGTGAAGAGGTGTCTGGGTTGTGGTGAGGTGGTTGAGCGAGAATGGAAGGTTTGTCCTCATTGTGGGGGTAGGTTGTGAGAGGCTGTCAATGGCCTAAAGCACGGATTTCAGATAATCTATTTATAACTCAAAACACAAATAGGTAGATGGTAGAAATGATAACTCTTTATGCTCAACCAAATAACATTCGTCCCTTTTTATCATATGAGGAACTGTGTAAGGGTATTTTTACGCAGGTACCCATACCTGCTAATAACATTCAGTTTACAGATATCGGCCAGGAAATGTGGGAGGCTGCTTTAAAGTCAGATCCAGATGCTAAAATTAGTTGCATTAAAACCAAAAAGATTCGGGGGTTATGGTGGGAAATAAGGATAATGATACCGAATTTGATAATTAGATTAAAATGTGATGACTACAATTTTATGTGGAGAGGAGCTTTTATTAAAGCACACTATGTGTTTATTCATCTTGACGGCGATCAAAATTTAGCTTCATCTTTAATCAAAAGAGTTGTAACGAATTTGGGGCGAAATCCATGGGAATTTGATAACTGGAAAAAACTTCAAAAGAAAATTAACATTTCTAAAGAGAAAATAATCAACGAATGGAAGAAAATCCTTGATTATCCAGAAAAAGTAACAATACCTCTTCGAGAGAGGGAATCAGTAACTAAAGAACCTAAAACTTACATCAAAGTCGCTGACGAAACTTGGATAGGAACTGCCTTATTACATTACGAGAATCCTGAGCAAAAGTCATTTACCGTTCGTGAAATAATTGATAGGGTTGCAAAAGAAAACATATTTGGCAGGTTAAGACCTGGGATTCAGGTACATGCCAATTTACATTGTGTTGCTAATAAGGCACCTAATCCCGGTAAATATAGGATGCTATTTGAGCCAGCGAAAGGAAAAAGGAGACTGTTTAAAGAAGGAGATAATTTCCACCCCCACCGTAAAGGTAGCAAAATCAAGCCACTTCCCAAAGATATCCCTGAGGAATATTTGTATTTGCTTAAATGGTATGACAATCAATATCAGGAAATTCAATTCAAGGAAAATATTGGATATAACTCTCCACTGGCTTCAAAAGAAATTGAGGATCTGTTCCGACCAAAAACAAAGGATCATTTATGGTATCAACAGAATTGCATTGGAGAAGACGAGATTCCTGAGAAAGCTGTCAACGGACACAATGGAGGAGAACCCTTTCTAACTAAAGATGGAAAAATCATGAGAAGTGGAGATTCCACTTGGGCGAAATTAATTATTACGCCTATAATTGGAAACAACAGAGTTATAAAAGAGTTAATCCCTGAAATTCTTCCTGAGATACCATCAACCAAACCTAAATCAATAACATCTACTGAAAGAAAATCAATTGATGTGAAACGTGGTTTCTCAATTTATGGCGAAATGTTCAAATTTGGTGTTAAAATAACGAATAATATGAACTACAAGATTTATGATATCGATGTTAAACTCAGAAGTCCAGAAGCGTTAAGCTTTGTGGATCCAAAAAGTAATATCGTATCAATTCGAAGTTTAAGCCCCAAGGCAAGTGAAACAGCGATATTTATGCTGAAACCGATAAGATGTGTAACAGGTTCTATCAAAGGCACTGTCGAATATGAAGACCCCATAACCGATAAATTAATTTCGTTATCAATCAGACCAAAACAAATTGAGTCGATTTGTCCGTTTATTGAACCTTATGAGATGACAGAAAAGGAGTTTATCGAAGAGAGCGCGATAATGGAAAGCAGTGAGACTGGTTTCTCTGTAACTGATACAACCCTCGAGGAGGTATCGAGAATCATTATGGAAAAATGCAGAGGAATGTATATAGTGAATAGCTATGATTGCGATATGGAAAGGTTATATTTCTTCTCTAGTAAATCAAAGGTAGAAGATCTAATTTATCTATTAACGATAGCGCTAAGAGAAAAAGATAGAATAACAGACATAGCTGTTAAAGGCTATACAACAAGAAAAGAGGGCCTAGTTGGTTTTGTAGGAGAACAAGCGGATAGTATTAGGTATACACTCCACACTCTAAAAGGTGTAAGGGAGATCGTGAAGATGGAGGTCAAGAAGACCATAAACATCTTCGATTCTGTGGTTAATAGATGCGAAATAGACATTAAATAAAATACGGGTTACATTTAGGAGGAATACTATGCCAAAAAAATCTTTGATTGAGCAGGTTGCAGAGGAAAGAGAAGTAAGGCTGAAAGAAGATGAGAGAAGAAATGCCTTAGAAGAGAAAATGGAGCTTTGGAAAAAACAAGGATTTACAATAACTCCGCTTATGAAGATTATAAAGAACGGTATTGACGCAGCCGAGAAAGAATTCGAACTCTATGAAGGAGCCTTAAAAAAACTGGATGAGCTGAACAGGCAGTTCAAAGCTTTAGATGTTAAGGAGTTTAAATATGAGTCACAATCCATACTAACCAAACTCAAAGACCCTCGAACCATAACAGGATTGGAGAAAGATATCAAAAAATTGAAAGAGAAAATCGACTTAAAAAGAATAGAGGAAGGAAAGAAACGAATGAAACTGGCTGAGATCGAGGCTAAAAAATTCGCAGAGGAAAGGCGGAAATTGGAGCTGGAGGCAAAACACAAAGCGGACCAAGTTAAAGCTCTGGAGCTGGAAAAGCAGAAAAAAGAGGGAGAAAAGAAGAGACTAATAGCTGAAGCAAAGAAGTTGAAAGAAGAGCAGAAGAAAGCCAAAATCGAAGCCAAGAAGGCTGAGCAGGATCGAAAGAAAATGAAACTGGAAGCGAAGAAAAAGGAAGAGGAGAGAAAGAAACTTGAGCTGGAGCTTCAGCATAAGAAGGAAGAAGAGCAAAGGCAGCTCGATTATATGATGAAACAAACTGCTGAGAAGCGGAGAATTGCAGAAATGGAGGCCAAGAAGTTTGCTGAGGAAAGGAGGAAAGTGGAGCTTCAGGTTCACCACATAGTCAAACAGTTGAATAGACTCGAGTTAGAGACAAAGAGAAAGGAAGAGGAAAGTAAGAAGCTGGAGCTTGAGGTTAAAAAGCGGGAGGAGGAAAGAAGAAAGCTCGAATTGGAGGCCCAGAAGCGGGAAGAAGAGCAAAGGAAACTGATGGAGAAGAAAAAGAAAGAGGAAGAAAAGATGGCGAA
Source organism: uncultured Thermoplasmata archaeon (assembly GCA_965372465.1). Taxonomy (GTDB): domain Archaea; phylum Thermoplasmatota; class Thermoplasmata. The sequence goes on from CBDVCK010000087.1 coordinate 12,368, forward strand.
GCTGGGACAAGAAGCTATGCAGCGATGGGAAAAAGAAATGGTGTTGAAGGCGA
>CBDVCK010000088.1:0-12114 GCA_965372465.1 uncultured Thermoplasmata archaeon
AGTCCAGGCGTGCCGCCTCAACCAAGGCCCCATTCAACGAAACCATGAACACCACATCACTTGTGTTTACAGTTGAACCCAACCCAGGTGGAGTATCCTGGCTCTGGGGTGCTGGGGATACGAATGTCACTATTTTCCACAATGACTTTACTCAGGGAACAAGAATATATGTGAACATCACAGGCGTAATGGATTTGGCAGGAAACAACCTTGGGACATTACCCTACTCCTTTTATTTTGATACAATAATTCCGAGTTTCACCTATGCAAATGCGACAGGTCCGGTTGGTGGTCCCACAAACGTAGCGGGAATAATGGTTACCTATTCCATGGTGGGAACTCCTGCCACAGTGGACCTCTATTATACCACCGACACTAGTTCACCTTATACCTGGATATTTGCCGGAACCGACAGCTCAGTGAACGGAAGCTTCCCATGGACAGTTCCTGGAGACGGAACATACAGTTGGTTTGCTGTTTCACCAGATGAGTCAGCGCCATTAACCACTGATGCACCAGAAGCATCATCTTACATTTATGACGGCACGCAGCCCCAGGTATCAAGCACGGACCCAATCAATACTGCAACAGGTATCTCCATTAGCCAGGATGTTATAATTACATTTGATGAAACCATGGCCACGGGAACCTTTACATACACAATCGAACCCAATCCAGGCGGTCTTTCACTGGGATGGACGGTTGTGGATACAATCGTTACGATTTCTCACTCCGATTTCACTATGGGAACAAGATATTGGTTTAACATTACATCTCTAACCGATGAAGCAGGTAATGATCTCAATCCGTTAACGTATTCATTCTATTTTGAAACAATCAATTCCGCAACTGCCACAGGACCTACTGGCGGGCCTACAAACATTGCACTTATAACCATATTATATGATGTTATAGGGACAACTACCGATGTGGACCTATACTACACAACCGATTCCAGTGCACCTTACACTTGGACATTTTTCGGTAATGACAATCCTGCTGATGGTAGTTTCGGATGGACTGTTCCCTCCGACGGTTCTTATGGATGGTATATTGTTGCAACTGACGAGTCCGCTCCAACACCTTCGGATGTACCTGAAGCCTCGTATTATGAATATGATGGCACTCAACCAGAGGTGCAAAGCACGATTCCATTAAATGCCCAAATCGATGTTTCCATCAATCAGGATATTCAAATAACATTCAACGAGACCATGGTTACTGGAACATTCACCTATACAATCGAACCTGCAATCGGTGGTCTATCAGCTGCTTGGAGTAATATGAACACTATTTTGACCATCCAACATAATAACTTTGCTGTAGGAACCAGATACTGGGTCAATATCACTGCGGCAACCGATGAGGCCACGAACAATCTAAATCCATTACCCTATTCATTCTACTTTGATTGCGCAGCAACAGCTGCTATTGCAACAGGTCCCGTCACAGGTCCAACAAATGTTGCGGCAATCAATATTATTTACTCCACATCTGGCAGCCCCGCAACCACCGATCTTTACTATACAACAGATTCCACTGCTCCGTATACCTGGACATTCATTGACTCTGACAATCCTGCAGATGGTACTTATGGCTGGACCGTTCCAGCTGATGGTTCTTACGGCTGGTTTGCAAAATCACCTGACGAGGCAGTACCCACAACCTCGGATGCTCCTGAAGCTTCATATTATATATATGACGGAACACCACCTCAAGTTGTAAGCACAAGCCCCATAGATACTGACATTGATGTACCTGTGAGTCAAGACATTCGAATTACTTTTGACGAGGCTATGTCCACAGGAACCTTTTCCTACACAATCTACCCCAATCCAGGGGGACTTTCCCTATTATGGAGTGATGGTGATACCAATGTGACGATATCTCACAATAATTTTGTCAGCGGAACAAGGTACTGGGTAAATATAACCACAGTTTCTGACTTGGCATCAAATCCACTTAACATTCTTCCGTATTCGTTCTATTTTGACACCCTTTTAACAAGTGCCACTGCAACAGGACCAATAAGTGCTCTAACCAATGTTTCCGGTGTTGTGATTACCTATACCACAACAGGTAATCCTTCAAATGTGGATCTTTATTATACTACTAATACCGCAGCACCATATACCTGGACATTTATTGGCAATGACAATCCAGCAGATGGCAATTATTCATGGACAATACCTGCAGACGGCACATATGGTTGGATTGCAGTTTCACCCAATGAGGCTGCACCCACAACCTCGGATGCACCGGAAGCTTTGTCATATCTTTATGACGGAACACAACCTGGAGTCTTAAATACTGACCCTTTAAATGCGGCAACCGGAGTTGCAATTGGCCAAAATGTAGTGATTACATTTGATGAGATGGTGAATACAAGCTCCTTTGTATATACAGTGGAACCGAATCCCGGGGGATTATCCCTGGTTTGGGGTTTGGGAAACACCCAGGTTACGATATCTCACAGCGCCTTTGCCACAGGCTCAAGGGTTTGGATAAATATTACCGCGTTAAAAGACACTGCTGGAAACCACCTTGACCCATTACCCTATTCCTTCTATTTTGATACCGTGGCAACTGCTGCAACTGCCGCAGGTCCCACAGGTGGTCCTTCAAATGTAGCAGGTATTACAATTACCTACCTGATATCAGGAAGCCCTGCCTCTGTGGATCTTTATTATACAACAGATACAGGTGCACCCTATACCTGGAGCCCAATCGGTATGGACAGCCCTGCGGATGGAAGTTATATCTGGACTATTCCGGATGAGGGTTCCTATGGATGGTTTGCGGTATCCCCGGATGAGACCGCCCCTACAACCTCAGATGCTCCCGAAGCCTCATATTATATCTACGACACGACATCCCCGAATGTGGACAGTACAAATCCTGTGAATGCGGCAATAGATATTCTTGTTGATCAAAGCATAATCATTACTTTCAGCGAAATAATGAATACCGGCTCATTTACATACACGATTGCCCCGACCCTGGGAAGTTTATCTGTTGTCTGGAGTGGCGGGGACACAATAGTTACAATTTCACATGCCGATTTTACCACAGGTACAAGATATTGGGTCAATGTAACCGCTGCATCAGACGAGGCGGGAAACGACCTTAATCCACTTCCGTATTCGTTCTATTTCGATATTGTGGCAAGCCAATCTACTGCAACAGTCACAGGACCCATCTCGAGTGCAACAAATGTGGGTAATGTAACTTTAATATATTCCACAACCGAAAATCCGGCATCTGTTGTGTTATGGTACACTACGGACACCACATCCCCGTATACCTGGACCGAAATAGGAACCGATAGTCCTGTTGATGGTAGTTATTGGTTGGTCCTTGATACCGAGGGTTCCTATGGTTGGTACGCTCAATCCCCTGATGAAGCACAACCTACGTCAACTGATGCTCCCGAGGCTTTCTGGTACATCTATGATACAACATCCCCTGAGGTTACAAGTACAAATCCTGCGAATGGAACAACTGGAGTATCTGTCACTTCAAACATTGTAATCACATTTGATGAGGCAATGAACCAAACAGCAGTTGAGAATGCTTTTAGTTTTACAGATGGAACTGAAACATGGACTTTAGCAAATGGTTCGATAAGTTGGAGCGGCAACACCATGACCTTTAATCCGACATTTGAACTTGATAATGAAAGACCATACACGGTTACTATCGGTTCAGGTGCTCAGGATGTTGCGGGAAATGGTCTTGCAGCTTACACTTGGTCATTTACCACGGAAGAGGCGCCTGATACGATATCACCTTCTGTAACTTCTTTCTCCCTTAGTGGGGAAGTTGATGTAACAGATACATTATCAATCACTTTCAGTGAACCCATGGATCAATCATCCGTGGAAAGTGCAATCAGCGTGTCTCCCCTAGTGGGAATAAGTAATTTCAGCTGGAATGGAAATACCCTGACCATTACCTTTGCTGATGATTTCGAACCTGGAACCGAGTACACTGTGACTATTGGATCAGGGGCCCGGGATGCAGCCGGAAATCCTCTTGAGGAACCCCAGACAACGACCTTTATTCCCAAAGAAAAGGATACCGAGCCTTCAAGTTCCGGTCTATTTCTCCTTTTGCTGATTCTGATAATCGTAGTAATTTTGGTGCTGCTTCTCTTGCTTTCAAGGAGGAAAAAAACTGATGAGAAGCCATCACCTGAGGAGCCAGGTGAGGATGCGGAAAGTGTGGAGAAATCCCAAGAAGAGGATGAAATCATTGATGAAAAAAGCGAGGATGAATTAGCTGACACAGAACCCGAAGAGAGTAAAGAGGGAATCGGTGACACTGAAACCGAAATGGATGAGGATAAAGGCGAGGAACCAAAATCGCAGGGTGAAGATGAAATAAGCGAAAAAGAAGAAACCGAAATTGATGAAGGAATCAAGGAAGAACCAGAAGGCACTGATGAAGCATAGACAAAGAATACACCAACCACAACTATAATTACCATCCAAAGAATTATACTGCGGTTTCATGAAAATCCTACCCGAAGTGCGGTTGATCGTGGATGATGTTCAGGTCTCCTTCAGGCAGATCGAGGCACTCATTGCAATAGATGCAACTCATTCCCAGAACAAAGCTGCCGGGAGCCTGGGGATTTCAGTGCCAGTTCTTCACAGGTACATAAAAGAGTTGGAAGGAAAATTGAAAACTGCTTTGATTTCAAGCACTCCACGAGGAACGATTCTCACCGAGCAGGGAAAAGAGATAATCGAAACCCACAAAAAAATGGAGAAGAGGTTGAGAGCCCGTAAGCAACCACTTGTGGCATGCTCCCCTCTTTTCAGCCACATCGTGCTTGAGGCAGTCTCGAAAGTGGAAAGGCAAGGCTATAAAATCGATTTGCTCGTGGGAGATGACGAGCTTTCCAATCACTTTTTGGAAATGGGGCTTGTGGATGTTGTTGTTTTCGATGATCCAATTTATATTTACAGGGAGAAGGAATCCTATGAAAAGCATGAGATTATGGAGATTGTGAAAGATACCCTCATTCATGTGCATAAAGGGAAAAAATATATCCAGTACACCTATGGAGCCCAGAGAATCGGGTTCAGCAGTCTGGATGTCGAGAATCAAGATTATGAAATAATTGGCGAGACAAGGGATTATAAGTACCTCATAAAATCAGGCCACAGTTTCTTTATCAACAGAAGCCTGGTAAAAAGGGAAGGACTGGATTTGAAAAGTAAAACAGAACCAAAGCAGCTTATGCACAGCATTCTCGCCCTGAGGGTCGGGGAGTACGATGAATTGGATATCCTGATGCGGTATTTGGGAAACATCCATGAAAAATAATTCTCGATAAAATTAAATTCTGATATAATCCCTCTCCATATCCTGTCCTCTTCTTTTCAGAATTAAATTGGCGATTAAGAGTACTATCCCCAGTATAATGAACATTATACCTAAAATAATGTACACTGGGGAATACCTGTCCATGATCTTGTAACTTAAATCAACGTAAAAGGATTCAGAGCTTGCAGGGTCATTTCTTTCAAACGTAAAATAATAGGTTCCCGTGGTCTCGATATCTATTTCGAGGTGGTCGTTTCTGGCATGATCCCTTTTTTCTATGTAATCCCTATTGTCCTCAGAGCAGGGTTCTTCATATGAAAGGTAAAATGTGACATCTGGACCCTCTATACTGTAATCTATCACTAAAATATCCCCTTCATTGGCATCGATTGCCGAAAAACAGTTTATATATCCGCCCTGTAGCTGTTTATTGGAGACAACCACCCTTTCCTGGGGTAAGAGACCAAATATTAAAAGAAGAATGCCCACGATAATCATAATGAGGGCAAGTCCCTTGAGAATCGTTCTTTTTTTTCTCCTCTTGACTTCGGAAGGGTGTGTGCCATCATCATTAAAACGGTTCATTTGCATGCTAATGGATTATTCCTATTATGCTATAAAAAACTGTGGGAAAGATAAAGTGTCAAAAAGCATATTTTAGGATAAGTGTATCCCCATGGTATGTCAAAAGTGATCACTCTAACAACGGATTTTGGCCAGGGGGAATATGTGGCTGTAATGAAGGGTGTGATACTCTCCATAAATCATGATGCCAGGCTTCTTGACGTAACCCATGCGATTATGCCGCAGAATATACTTCATGGAGCTTACGTTCTGTATTCGACTCTCCCATATTTTAAAAATGCTGTACATGTGGGAGTCGTGGACCCGGGTGTGGGAACCCAAAGAAAAGGGTTGATAATTGAGTGCGAAAACACATTTTTAGTTGGACCTGACAATGGGCTACTGATACCTGCTGCTAGAAGACTGGCTATGAAAAAAATCTATGTGATTTCGAACCAATACTATATGTTAAATAATGTATCAGATACATTCCACGGGCGGGATGTTTTTGCCCCCGTGGCAGCTCATCTTTCCCTGGATGTTTTACCTGAAGAGATCGGTGAGCCAATAGAGGATTTTGTGGATTTAAAACTTGAATATCATGTAATTCGTGAAGATACTTTGGAAGGCAAGATCATACATGTGGATAACTTCGGAAATTTGATTACAAGTCTTAAAAAAGAGGTCATTGAAGAACATTTCGAATTTGGCTCGATTCTCAAAATTGTAATTGAAAGGAAAAATGACTGGCTCGATAAAAAAATTCCTTATCTTCAAAGCTACGGCTTTGGGAAGAAGGATGAGCTGCTTGCAACTATTTCAAGTAGCGGTTTTTTTGAAATTGCAATCAATTCGGGCAGTGCAAGGGACTGCTTTGGTGCTGATACCGGTTCAAGGATCAGGGTTCATATCTAGGCTCCTTTGGTCTCCTCGCCTATCCATCTTAAAAAATCCGGATTGCCGTCCTCAATAGATAGAAATTCTATGCAGGGAATCTCGTAGGAATGAATCGCTTTGATCTCCGAGATTATTTTATCTTTGTGCTCATTCCGGGTCTTCATTATCATTGCGACCTCAGATTCATCCTCGATTGCCCCTTTCCACCAGTATAGGGATTTGACAGAAAACATGTTGGCACATGCAATTAGATGTTTTTCCAAAAGGGCCTGGGCGATTTTCCTTGCCTCATCCTCATCTTTGGCAGTGACATAAATCCAACTGAAGTTCATGATATGTAATCGAAATTATGGGATGTAAAGGTATCGATAGAAATTGTTAAAGAGAAAAGTAATCTCCTTGGTGTAATAAATACCTATTAATACTCCCGCCATGTGTGCCCGCATTTTGTGCATCTGTATATCCTGGTCTCAGGCTCGTCTGCGGCCCTTGTCTGCCGAAGCACCCAGTATGCCTCTTTATTCTTGCACTTCTCGCACTCGATTCTGGTTTTTGGAAGTGTGTCCAGATCACCCTCGATAACCATCATTTCCCTTTCTTCTGTGGCTTTTTGAATCGTGCTTGCCTTGTAATCCGCAATCTTGCTCTTGAAACCACATTTTCTGCACTCGAAATAGCCCTCGGTGGGAAACATTAGTGATTTGCATTCTGGGCAAAACATAAACTCACCGGATTTTAGGTGGTAAAGGCCTTACATATATAAAAGTTTGATTGCTTTCTATACTAACCGTTTTTTATTGGGGCATTCCCTGTGAATTCTCGCACAACCTTTATATCCGCGAAATCGAGTTGCGAGAGTAGCAAAATATAAAAGAAAACTACAAATATGCATAGATAGGTACGTTAAGAGGAATTACATGCCAATTGACCCTTCGAGTATTGGACTGGCTTTGCTGGTAATAGGTATTCTGTTGGTAATAGCTGAGGCAGCAACGCCAGGTTTCTTCATAGGTGTAATAGGAACAGCATTCATAGCCATGGGTTTATTAGGAATCTTCTTTCCATATTATTTCGATTCACCCTGGTCGCCGATTATTGTACTGGTAGTCACAGCAGGTTCCATGATGGGAGCAATTTCATTTTATCGAAGGCTTGGTAGCACGCAACCAACTGCTACCACTATAACTGAATCCAATGTTGGGAAGGAAGGCCTTGTAACCGAGAATATCGAGCCCCACTCTCTTCATGGAAAGGTAAAAATCAATTATCAAATCTGGAGTGCCACTGCTGATGAATTTATCCCAAAGGGGAGGATGGTAAAGGTCGTGGATTGGGAAGGTGTGCATGTGATAGTGGAGGAGATAAAAGAGGAAGAAACCATGGTAATTAGGGAAAGCGAAAAAGCAAAGGTTTGAGGTTATGGAAATATGGCTAATGTTCGGGGTGTATGGATTGGATTAACTTTTTTAATTCTAATTTCAATTGTTATCGTAATAGCCAGCGGGATAAGGATCATCCGGCCGTATCAAAAAGGTCTGGTAGAGGCACTTGGTCCTATGAAGAAGTGCACCCCTGTGGATGTACAGGAAATAAAAGGGAGAGAAAGTATAGTTTAGAATCAACTGAATTGAGAAATCGTGATGAGGAGATGGTAAAATGCCTGAAAGTGGATTATATCTGGGATTGGCCCTGTTAGTGGGGATAGCGGTTGTGATCGTCATAGCCAGTGGAATCAGAATAGTGAGACCGTATCAAAAAGGTCTTGTGGAAAGATTGGGTTCTTTTAAGGGAATGTTGGATCCCGGTTTTCATCTTGTTGTTCCCATGATAACCACTGTAACGCTTATGGATTTACGTCTTCAAACCCTTGATGTCGCAAGGCAGGAGGTCATCACAAAGGACAACTCCCCAACCAATGTGGATGCAATAATCTACATCAAGATAATGGATCCCTACAAGGCCTTCTACGAGGTGCAGAATTACAAGCAGGCCACCATATTTCTGGCCCAGACAACATTAAGATCAGCTATCGGTGAGATGGAGCTTGACGAAATCTTGTACAACAGGGAGATGATAAACACGAAGCTTCGGGACATACTGGATATTGCAACCGACGCCTGGGGCGTGAAGGTAGATGCAGTTGAGATTCGTGAAGTGGACCCTGTAGGCCCGGTAAAGGCTGCCATGGAGGAGCAGACGTCGGCCGAGAGGGAGCGAAGAGCGGCAATTCTCAGGGCTGCGGGACAAAAAAGGTCAGCGATCCTTGTAGCCGAGGGAGACAAGCGCTCCAGAATTCTTCAGGCAGAGGGTGTCAGGCAGTCCAAGGTTCTGGAGGCCGAAGGTCAGAGACTTGCAACCATCCTTGAAGGGCAAGGAGAGGCACAGAAACTGCGGATTTTGGCAATGGGAGCGGCACCTCTGGACCAGAAGGCTCTCACTGTACTTTCCATAGACGCTGTAAAGAGTCTCGGGGATGGTAAGGCCACCAAGATAATATTCCCATTCGAGCTCACAAGGCTGATAGAAGGTGCATCGGACTATATCGGTGTTTCCCGCAAAACCCCTGAGATTACACCCACCAATTACAAAGACCTTGAAAATATGGTGGGAAAGGCAGAAGATGTACTGGGTGAGATTCCAAAACCCGGTGAAATTAGAAAGCAACTTGAGAGCATAGAAAAGGAACTGGAGAAAGAGGAAATCCAATCCGATGAACTCGTCCAAATCCATAGTGGTAAGGTAAATCACCGACTTTCCGAAGCAGACGAAGATCAACCTCCGCCACCTTAATCATAAACAATTATTCCTGGGTTTAGACCAATAAAAACAGCACGGCTGAAGCAGTAACTGCAAAGAGCAGTGAGATGAATGTTGTAATTTTCATAATTGACATTGTGGAATTGATAACCGAGCTTAGGCGGGTTACATTCTCGTGGCCAAATACGCTTATGTTCTTTGCATAACCTGTTGACATGCCCACCTCAACATCTTCCAAATCATTCAAAGCAGATTTCACGAGAACCTTCACATCCTCAACCAGACCTTTTTTATCCATCCTCAAACCCACGGGATTGTACCCTCCAATGGTAGCGTTTACGACATGGTTGTCAGTGGTGAGAACCTCAGCCTCGTCAACAAGATCACCGATTGCTTTGATCATGCTTTCCCTTAGACCCATCATCATGTTGTTACCGTCAAATAGGATATACGCTGCTCTCTTCTGGTTGACCTCTGTTGCCAGAACCTGAATCCCGCATTCACCTATGCCTTTTTCGGTTTCATAGCCGGTCTTTTGCGCATAGCCAACTTTTATGCCCTCAATTGTGTTTTCTTTTGCCTCTCCCGCACCCTCCTCTGCAAGTTCGATTAGTTTGTAGGATTCCTTTGAGCCGAAGTAGATGCAACCCGAGCCTCTTTTTGCGCAGTTATGGGCATCGATAAAAAGAGCATCCTTTTGAGCCTTCAAGCCGGCCTTCTCCCGGACTGCGCTGCCTGTGCTGTGGTCCACATCATCTGTTGGATTGGGTGAGGATGTATGTGTAAGAAGGATACCGCTTCCGAAAACCTGGGTGCAGATATCCATGGAATCCTTTGTCCTTATGAAATTACTGGAGGTTTTGGAGTAATCCACGTTGTCAAGGAGCTCAGACACCAAACCTGCGATTTTCTCCTTTTCTTTTGAGGAAGACAGGTTGAGGTCGTGGGTTGCAGAGCCGTGGGCCACCATAACGTTTTTGCATCTATCTTTCAGTCTTTTCTTCAGATCCAAAGGCAGATTGCTTCCGCCCAGAAGGCCAAAAGGACCTGGATGCACAGAAGGTACTATCATTACGGCTTTGAGTTCTTTCCCCTTTTTTGCGGCCATCAACCCAATATGGACATCCATCTTCTGGGCAAAACTTTTAAAAAAATTCTCAACCTCGGCCGCTCCTTCCCCGCCGCCTTCTGTGATATGATCCAAGGAATATCTGATCATTGCAAGACTGTTGACCCCGAAGGCCTTTCTCATGGGTGAAGTGGCAAGTTGTGTGAGAAGGAATACCGAGAACATGAATATCCCCAAAAACACCATGGTCAGAAATATCTCTTTTAAACCAAAGGGAGGAAGGAAGACTGCTATCATAATGAATCCAAAAAGAGGCTGTGAGAGTGATGCAGGCAGGGAGGAAAGATGTCTGGAATTTGATGTGGAGATCAAGATAAGATGTCGAAGCCATATGGTTGATGAGTACCCGAAAATTAGCACTATCTGTATTTCTATTTCGGAATTATACCACATAATCCCCTTGAAGGCAGCTAAAATCCCACCGATTATCAGAAGACAGAAAAATGACAGGAGCATCGACCTTCTGGGATAGAATTTCCCGCCAAGGGATTCGGCCAAAAAAACCGAGATTATTCCCGAAAGAAATGTGGGCACTGCCAGGATCAAAATCCCGTTTACAATGAAGGTTTCGTATATATTGTCCATATCAAAACCTATGAGCATTCCGAAGAGAAGGGAGACAAGGAGAATGGGTAGTACCAGTTTGATGGGTTTGGGTGCCCGAAAGAGGAGCTCCATCACTGAGGCCGTTTGCTCCACACTCTTCTGGGCATCCAAAACCGTTTTTTCCTTTGTTTTAGGCATAAGAATGTCCTCTTTGTTCGCGGGGGTTTTTGGTTGTAAGAAGTTGGTGTATAAATAGATTTTTCTCAGGGTGCTTAAATAGCCGAAAAGACGCCAAAATAGCGGTTAATTATGTTAATATATTAACATAAAAATACGAATCTTCATAAAAGGGTATAAATACCACAAATACACATTATTATTGGGGTTCCTTGCATTTCAAAATGTGGGAAAAATGGGAGAAATGTCGGGATTCTGCGATAATTGAATCATATAAGAACCCATCTTGACTTTCAGATCAAGACTAGGAGGGGGAGGTAGAATGAACCTAAAAAATAACCTTTCTGTAACGAGATTGACAATCAGAGCATTTGCCATCTTCAGCGTGGCAATAATGCTCTTGATGAATCTATCGCACATGGTTCAACCAGAAGAAATCCATGTGGATGTGAACACAGAGCTTCCGTTCACCAAACAATGGGATGTTTCGGAATCTGTTATTTTGCACCTTGAAAATGTTATTGAACCTATGATCATCGTTGTGACCTTTGAGAATGTGACGGTGGAGGAAGGGAACACATTCGGCCGTTACGATTTAATAGACGATACGACAACGATATTTGTGTTTACTTTAGGGAATAATAAAACAATACAATTCAATGCTTACGCAGGCATGAAAATGACAATCTACAGCATCGAAAGAAACGGCA
>CBDVCK010000089.1:0-11953 GCA_965372465.1 uncultured Thermoplasmata archaeon
GCCCTCAGGGGTTTGGATGAAATCGAGGATGACCAGGAGAGATTGAGAAAAACTAGAATGTGGATCGCTCTTTTTCTATTGACACTTATGATTATCCTGCTGGCAGTTGCAATTATCACAGGCCAACTTCAGGATGTAATATCACACACAACCGATCCCGAGGGAGCCTGAGATTTCGGAGAGCATGGGCATGGAAGACGGTGTCGAGGCAAGAAAAGAGCAAGAGCAAAGGGGTGAACTTGAAACTGAAAAATCTGCAATTCCTGTGTCCATAAAAATCTCGGGATTGTTACTGCTTGGAACTGGTTTTGTTTGGGTGATAGGTTCAGGCTTTGTCCTTTTTGGCTTGATATCCAAATTCGACATTGTATACGAAGCATTTAAAGATGATGTGTATATGGTTTTCCTCTATGGATTTTTGGCCTTCCTTGCCTTGGGTGCCGTCAGCATGAGTGCTGGCTTATCTCTATTTAAAATGAAAAATTCCGGGCTTTCCCTTTCACTGGGCGCTGCGGTAATGGGGATAGGAATCAGCATCGTGGCCATAACTCTCGAAGCTGTGTTCATCATTGGTTTAATAGGTTGCGTGTGTTACACTGTTTTACTTTTCTATTTGCTCCTGGCACCTGTTGTGAGAAGAAGTTTTTCCACAATCAGTGTCAAACATTTCAGAACCGCGTCCCAGTTCAGTTTTCTGTTCATGATAAACGCAACCATTGTGGGCTCCTTGATTGTGGCTCCGCTTCTACCAATCCTGCGTTTCAGACATATGGCTGGGGGCAGATACGGTGTTCCGCTATGTTCCATCGGTTCCTTGGCACGGTGTTTGAGCGGTAACTGGTGGGGACTGTTCTTTCCCATCGCTGTAATAGGGGCGTTAATACTTACAGGAGTCTTCGTGGGGCGAGCCATGTGCGGTTGGGTATGTCCCATAGGGCTTCTTCAGGATTTGGTGACAAAAGCCAGGACAAAACTGAATCTGAATCCAAAGGAGATGTCTCAGAAGAACCATGAAAAACTGACCTTGGCCAAATACGCCATTCTTTTTCTTTTACTGTTGATTGCTTTGAGCATTGGAATCTCTGCAATCGGCCATACCGAGGCAGGACAACTATACAGGTCACAGTACTCGGAGTTGCCATTGGTCGAGTCCGGCGCGACTCCGTGTGAGGCCTGTCCCGCTCCTATAATAGGCTATTTCATGCCCGACGATTTTATTGCCCATACCCTGGACGGCTCTTTTGTGATGACATCAGAAGCAGCCCTGCGTTTGTTCGTTTTCTTTGGCTTTTTTGCAGGGGCCATCGTTATGGGGAGGTTCTTCTGCAGGTATTTCTGCCCCTCGGGAGCAATGATATCCTTTTTCAACAAGGGAAGCATGCTTGCCCTTTACAAGGATCAGGGAAAATGCACAAAATGTAACTACTGCGTAACAGCTTGCCCAATGAGAATAAAAGCACTCAAGGATGAGGATATCGACTATGAGATCAGGGATAGGGAGTGTATCTACTGTCTGGAGTGTATCGATGCCTGCCCCGAGAAGGCTTTGGAGCTGCAAATCCAAAATAAAAAGATCTACAAGGGAGGAAAGGAATGGTGGGAAAAGGTAAAATAATTTTTATGGTAACACTTTGCGTTCTATTAACGATTCGGTCCAATACATTTTCAAATGCAAATTCCGAGTCGGGAACCAGGGCATTCGAGACTTTTGATATGATCGACCTGCCGCCTCAGGACATAAATGGAAATTATACCTTGGACGAGGATGACCGGTGGGATATAACAGGATTTGGCAATTTAGAAGGGAACATCACCATGTCCGAACAATCGAAATTGATCATAACCAATGCAGACATTCATGTGAATGGAACCATTTGGGCCAAGGGGCAAACATCCATTTCGATTAAAAACTCGATTCTAAGGTTCAGCCTCGGTTGTCCGGAACCGGTTCTAATTGAGAAACAATATGAAGGTCCACATGGGTTCTTATTATTCGAGGATGAGGTATCGTTCATGCTGGATGAATCCTCCCTTTATGTCCATAGATATGAGGTATTTCAAGAAACCGAAGACGGGATGATGATACCCGGAGAGGTGATCGTCAACTTCGGCGATTTCACGGTAAAGGGGTCCTATATTAACACATCTAGCACCATAAACTTTGGTTCTTTTAATCAGACGGTCCATAGAGGCATGGTTATGCATATGAACTGCGAATTCAATTTCATAAATTCCACACTAACCCATGGTATCGTCCTCTATGTGAACGCCCACGGCACCATCAGGAACACGAACTTTAAAAGTCTATCCGCACAGAAAAATACCAATGAGACCACTGCATTCATTTGCAGTTCCACAATTACCCATTCCGTGTCAATCGATGTCTTTTCCAATGTGATTTTCAATAATTGCGATCTGCAATCATGCCTCATTGTAAGGATTAAAGGAAAAGTTGTTATGTATAATACGAAAGTTCGTGGCATGAAGCTACAGGGAACAGGATCGGTTATTATGGACAATTCACAACTTCCTGAAGAATCGGTTCATCAGGATTGGAACCATGTTTGGGGTAACGCCAGTTTGACACTTCTTAATTCCTCATTTATTAAGAAATTAAATTTTCACGACGGTGTTTCGTTAACCATGGACAATTCTTCAATGAACGATACAATATTAACAGACAATGCCATGGCTACGCTAACAGGCTCATCTATCGATAATCTCTCTGCAGAGAAAAATGCCACGGTTTGGCTTCAGGGTTCAGAGATAAAGAATTACACCTTAAATGATAATGCAAAGATATGCAACGTTACTTCCCTTGTAGTGAATACAAAATTGAACCTCCAACCACTACAGACTTTTGTGGAGTTAAAAGACAGTGCGGGAACTGTATTGGCATCATCGGAAACAGATTTTGCGGGGAAAGCCGAGTTTGCGCTTGTTAGAGACATGATATCTCAAAACCAGACTTCAATGGAGATGACATATTCTCCTCTTATCACACAAATTGCCTGTGAAGCCGAGTATGAAAATCTCCAAAGTATCGAAAGTGTTCAGGTCAATTCCGACCACGTCAAGGTGGATTTGAAATTCGAAGATTACAACCCCCCGATAATCGATGATATAAGTTTCAAAATCGATCCGTATCTTAGTTCTAATAATAAGGTGCTTGTCTCGGTAAATGTGGAAGATGAAGAAACGAATCTTGCAAACATTATATTGAGATACAGTACCGGTGACGATATTACCTGGAAGAATATTACATTATACAATATCGGTGAAAACGTATACGAAAACTCCATACCTGGACAAAGCGACGGAACAAAGGTGAGGTTCTATATCGTTGCTGAAGATAAATGCGGAAATAAGATGGAAAGCCGGTATCATTCATATACTGTTGGTGAGAATGTAGTTATTATCAACAACTTGATCGTAATCACAACGTTTATCATATTAATCGGGGGAGCCGTTTTATTGATTGTTAAATGGAAAATTGATAGAACCAGGGTAAAGGGATACCTCAAAGGAGACAATAAAATACCATAGATTTCAGAAAACAGGGTGGATTGATATGGCACAAGCAGATACAAGAAAAAGATTGGATTCGAATCTTATAAGCCAATTGACTGAAAAGGTAAACGAACTTGCCCAGGCCAACAAGACAGTGAAGAACATGGAATATTTCTACGATTTCACGAAGATGATGTACACATCCCGTGTTGAGGAGGTTGCAGAGGAAAAAGCACAGGGAAAAAAGGTAATTGGCAGCTTCTGCAACTTCGTTCCCGAGGAACTGATCCTCGCTGCTGGAGCCATTCCCATAAGACACTGTGCAGGATTTCAGGACACCATATTACCTGCTGAGGAGATACTCCCAAGAAATTTCTGTCCCCTTATCAAATCCGCTTTGGGATTTTTTATCATGGGAGACCCGTTGTACGAACAGTCCGATGTTGTGGTGGTCCCAACAACCTGCGACGGCAAGAAAAAGTTCTGCGAGATCATAGCAGAGGAAAAAACGACATGGTTGATGGAAGTTCCCCACACAAATGAAACACCCCAGGGAAGGGAGCTCTGGCTCACCGAAATCAAACTTTTTAAGAAGAATCTGGAGAATTTAACTGGAAAAAAGATCACAAGGTCATCCCTGAAAAAGGCAATCGAGATTACGAACAAAAAGCGCAGCCTCGTAAGAAGGCTTTACGAGGTCAGAAAAAGAAAATCACCCCCGATCTGGGGAAGGGATGCGCTGCTTGTGACAAGCGTTTCTCATTTCGATAACTTGACGAGGTGGAACACCAAGGCAGAGGAATTGTGCCAAGAGATCGAGGGAAAAGAAGAAGGGGTATGCCCTGAGTCCACACCCAGAATTCTGCTCACGGGAAGCCCTGTATTCATGCCCACCTGGAAGATACCCATGATAATCGAGGAATCGGGAGGCATCATCGTGAGTGATGATATCTGCACTGGCTCCAAGAGCTTCTGGGACCCAATCGAGGTGCCCCACTGGACCATGGAGGACATGCTATTGTCAATTGCAGACAGGTATCTCATGAACACATGCGCGTGCTTCACTCCGAACACGGCCCGGTTGATCAGGTTGCAGGGATTTGTAGAGGACTTCAACGTCCAGGGTGTGTTCTATCATATCCTTCAAGCTTGCCATATTTACGGTGTTGAAGCAAGGAGGATCGAAACCTCATTGAAGACCGATGGCATCCCAATGCTAACAATCGAAACCGACTACAGCCAGGAGGATGTGGAGCAGATAAGGACCAGGGTGGAGGCCTTCCTGGAGATGATTGCGGCGAGAAGCAGGAAATAGATTTTTTTTTATTATCTTATTACATTGGGGAGAAAAATAATCTGGATAGCTCGAAAAAGGAAAAGACATAAATATTCATTGTAATATTAACATTGTTATATCACACCGTTATATTACGGTGTTAACCGTCAATATAGGAGGCAATCCAACGTTTATAAAAAAGTTATGGGTAGTAATTGCAGTTATAATCATTGGAACATTACCTATAATGTGTGTATTCCCCACGTGTTTTGCAGCCACAAATTCCATTATGATCGGTGATCACGTTCAACCCGTAATATGGAGTTATGAAAACACTAAAAATCAACCTGAGACAGCCTTGGTGCTTGACCTTGACCAGGAGGAATGGCAGGCGAAATCTGCAGCATCCATCGTCCCCGCATTTATCGATAGAAGACATATCACACCGATTTTATTTGATGATGGAACCGAGGAAAAGGATATTGAGATTCCACATGAAACCGGTTCGGTTAGGGACTTTGGAGAAGATGCTGCCTCGGCCACTGCTGAAATAGCAACCACTTATTGGTCAAAGGCTGAAATCGTGGTTGTAACCGATACCTATGAGCATATCCTGTGGGCGGTTCCAATAGCTAGTTTCCTATCAGCCCCGATCTTGGTGAATCCCACAAGCGGTATTCTGCAAACCCTTGGTTCAAAATGCGCCATCACAATCGGAGAGATGATGAAAGAAGTAATTTTAAATGTTGAACAAAGAGTCGACCTCGAAAATAGAGAAGACGTTTGGAAGTTTCAAATGGACCTGTTCGACATGAAAGGAGTTAGATGCAATTACATTGTAGTAACAAATCCGTATGACATTACCGATGACCCGAATATCAAATGGGAATACATGTCCCTTGCCTCGGCGCCCCTGTTGGCATTCAGGCAGGCAATAGTACTTACTGGGGATTACACTGGAAACAGGACCCTGATAGGATCTCTCGGAGCTGCTGTGAAACAGGATGATGAGTTATACAGTCAGGTTAGAACTTATTTTGGTAAGGTAAAAAACGACACATACTATATTGAAAAATTCCTTTTGGACCATGGACATACACCTGAGTTCATGGCTCTTGTGGGGGGAAGTTTTGAGATCCCGGATTATTTTTATGACCTTCAGATGCAGTACCTTTATTGGGGTGCCAAGGACCAATACCCGGCATCCTTGAGCCCCTATGCAAATTTTTCAAAGGAGATAAATGAAACTGGTTACAATTACGAGGATTTAGGCATTGGAAGGATATTTTCACATTCTGTGCTTGATGCAACGCAACTGCTCATGCGGACTTTCATGTACCGAGAGTATTTACCAGGGGGTGAATATGAATCACTGGCACCGGAAGGTTGGGAAGAAAAAGGAATCGTATTGGATGGCCACAGGCTCAACCAACCCGAACCCGGCGGCCCAACTAATCTCTCGGCATATGAACCATACGTTCCTGCAGGGGAGATAGCTGAGGTTTTTTCAAATTCGGGATATGGGGATGATTGCTACAAAACTCCGCGCAATGTGACCTTTATTGAGGATACAAATATGACCATGGACCATCTTCTTGATTATGCAGCTAATTGCTCCATGTTTCTTTTGAACCAGCACGGCGGCTCCACCGCAAACAAAATAGAGATCGGAATCGAAATCACAACCGGCATGAATTACAACTTCTTTATTGACGCCCAAGAGGTGATGAAGCGTAACTTCGCTCCGTCCATTGTATACAATATTGCCTGTGATTCAGGGACAGTAAATCGTGATTTTGGAAAGGAGGAATACCTGGCAACCGGATATCTTCATGCAGGTGCATTGGCCTATATCGCTCCAGATGCCTTTCAGCCCTTGTGCTATTGGGAATATGCCCCGTATGGACCTGGTGTAGAGAAATCCATCTACTTCTTTGAAAAACTGCTTAATCAGAACATACCTTTGGGAACCGCATTGCGGGAAGCGAAGTGGGAATCGTATATGGGGTGGTTAAACCACAGCAGGGCAGACGATGACATCGATGGGATCATCTTCATGTTGTTCGGCGACCCTGCATTTGAGCCCTACAAACCGAATGTTGCATTTTCGGATAAGAAACATTTCGATCCCATTGCGGACTACAAAGGAGAAATTGGCGCAGGAGAATCATTCGAAGTGACTATTTCTATCTCTGATTTTGAATCAGGTAATTCCTTGGACAATGTTGCAATTGCTATTTCATTCGAGGGGAAAACAGCAACCGGAAACAAGGCGACATTTACAGCCCCCAAAGATAAAGGCAGCTATCAAATAATTGTTACCATGAATAAGGAAGGATATGAAGAAACCACAGCGAAATACTGGGTAAATGTACCGGAAAGTAAAGGCGATCTATTGATTCCGATTGTAGTGGTTGTCATTGCGATTGTTATCGTTTCTGTTGTCGTGATCACACGAAGAAAGCAAAAATCAAAATCGATACCTAAAGGGGAAGACCAATCCCAAAACGAATCAGGGGAGAATATGGAAGGAGAGGGGCATGAAGAGTAAGACGGTCATTGCAAATATTATTGTAATATCCATGTTGATATCTTTATTGTCTATATCACAGGTATACTCTCCAGTCTCCAATCCATCATCAACTTCATGTGAATTGTTTGAAACGGTTTCTTCCCCATCCCAACCACCTTCAAGAAGCTCGAGAGGTGATAGCGTTGACTACGAGCTTACAGGAACCCATGTAATCGATAACATCATTTTAACGAGCTTTTCCAGGATGATAATCAAGGATGCAGATGTAACTGTAAATGGTGTTATTTTCATGGAGGAATATAGTACGATATTTATTATCGACTCCACTGTGGTGATAAATCCCCCGGAAATCCATGAGAACACATCGGTCATAAATCTGAATGATCTGTCTTCAATTAGAATTTCCAATTCCAATATAACTGTAAATCCCTGTCCCAATCCCACAAGTGTGCCTTTCATCATTACCAATGATCAATCCAGTTTTTTCATTACGGATTCCATCTTTACAACAATATTGCCTGCAATTACTGAAATGCGATCCAAAATCGAGGGCAGTCTCATAACCTCGGGAGGGTCAACATGGATAGTGAAAAATACGTATGTCAATGCAATTGTAAACAATTCGGGAGGATGGTTTTGGCACGCTCTTGTGGGCGGTTCTATGGATATCATAGGGTCAACATTTTACTGTGAGTCCCATATGGTGGACCTCTTCGCCCACAGTTTCGGCCACATGAGAATCATTGATTCGCACATCACTGGTAGAACCATGTGGGAGGGAACCGCAACAGGGGAGATTATCAATTCCACATTAGAGCCGGAGCCCGGTGGCTTCACCTCGCTGGGCATTATAGATTCCACTACAGTCACAATAGTTAATTCCACATTCAAGGGCCTGGTTGGGTTGAATAATAAAGCAACTGTGGATGTATATAATTCTGTCTTTGATGAAAATAGAGGGGTAAGGGTACCAAAGAATGCCTCATTGTCCATTACAGACTGCGAAGTTGCACCCAAGTGTGATCTATATCAGAACGGTACCCTTTCCGTTTACGGAACACATGATATTAAGATAAATATACTGGATTTTCCATATATCGGAGTTTATTCCAACTGCACGGTTTCAATTACCGAAAGCTCAATTGCATATCTGAAGGTAAACGAGCTTGATAATGTATTTCTTTTTGCAGAGAATTCACAAATCGATACAATATCAACAAATGCTTATGCAGGAATTTACGGTTCTATTGATCACTCAACCATCATGAACGTGAGCCTTGGAGAAGACAATATATTCAATCTGACATTGAACAACGGCTCCAGAATAAATGAGTTAATATCCAATACGAATTGCTCTGTAAATGTGACATTAATCGATGACTCGGTTATCGAAAACATAACAAGAGGTGAGGATGCCTATCTAATCACAACCATCGACGCACCCACGCCGGAAATCACAGGCAGCGATGTTGTAATAGATATCATGCACAGGTTGTATGTAAGGACCACGTTGAACGCAAACGACATTTCAACTACCGTTGATGTATCTGATAATGAGGGCGATACTTTCACAGGACAATCCATAGAAGGAAATATTACATTTGTTCTTTTGTATCAGAAATTGGATGACTCCGGCATTCACACGATTGATAGTTATCAAGTTACTTCATCATATTATGGTTTGGGTCTCACAAAGAGCATTATATTGGACAAATCAAAAGTGCTTTTTATGGATTTTGAAGATTACACACCCCCGGAAATATCTGATTTCAAATATGAGAAGAAATTGTGGAACCTGGAGAACAAAGTCACAAATAGTATGAGGGTGGAGGTCCGGGTCGTAGATGGGGATATAAAAGAGGTGTCCAACGTAACGATAAGATATAGTACAAATGAGGGCAAGACCTGGCGCGACGTTCTCATGACAAGTCTCGGCGATGGTGTGTACGAAGGCATAATACCCGAGAAGGGTGCAGGGACCACTGTTCGATTCTCTGTTGTGGCAAACGATGTTGCCCATAACAGTGCTTCCACTTCTATTGTTACTTTTCAGGAAGGGGTTGGTAACCTCATCCTGATTTGGTCGTTAATTCTCCTGTTTATTGTACTCGTCATATTAACTGTCGTAATTAAAATATACAAGTCAAGGAAAATAAAACGGTATATCAAAATGAAGAATACGAAAACATAAACTCCATAAGAAATAGGAGGATGTAAAAATGAGAAGTAAAAGCCATTCCGTAATAGCCTCTTGGATCATAATATGCGCATCAGTTCTAACTTTTACAATGATTCCCAGTCAAAATGCAGTGGCACAGGGAGATGCTGCTAATATGGGTGATATTGTGGTTACCGCTGTTCCGGATAGCCAGGGTGCAGGTGGCTCCATCACCATCATTGCGGAAATCGCATTTTACGGCGGGTGCTGCTACCCCCTGTGGGCAAATGATGTTCAGGCAAGCCTGAATATGCCTGAAGGGGTTAATATCGTGGATGGCCCTACCCCCTCAAATTACGATGTGATCGAAGCAAAAGCAGGAGGTGAAGCTGATTACTATTACTTTCAATGGAACATAAAAAGTATGATCCCTGGAAATTACAACGTCTCGGTTATAGTGACCAGTGAGAACTGTGGCACTGGTGAGGGGAGGGTCGGCTTTACCGTATCAGAAGGATGTATTATGTCCATCCCAGAGATCTACCCGGAATTGGCCCCTACAAACCGGGAAATCAATTTGAATGTGGATGCTTCGTCGCCCATCGAGGGCATTACAATCGATGATGTAGTCCTATTCTATATGATCAGTGATAAGGAGTTGAACATAGCCAAAGCAAAGAATGATCTTCTCTACTATAAAGATGGCAGCAGCGAATCCGGAACGCATCTTCAACTGGAGCGGGATGAAACCACAGAGCATGGATGGAAAGGGACCATCCCTAGCCAATCCACAACTACCTATCTATATTATTGGATCATGGCAACGGACAGCGACGGGAACACAACAACGTCTCCCGCCTATACATTGAAAATCGAGGATTTGCAGGAGGCGAACCTGCTCATAAATCTGGCGTTCTGGATGTCAATTTTGTTGACGATCACTGGTATGGAACTTGTTGCGGTATTTATAAGATTCTCAAAGCGAAGGGCGATCAGGAAAAGTACGGATAAGCTTCAAGTTATCGGCAGCGAAGAAATTTCGCGATACGGTTCAGACCTTGATAAGCAGGATTTGATGCAGAAGAGGATTAAGAGATTTCGCACTATGACATTTATCTTGTTAATTATTCTCACCGTAGTATTTGTTGTTTGGGCTCTCATTTCCAATATGTATGATGAGGTGCTCTATGTGGTCGAGGGGGGCTTATGAAGGATAAAAGCGAAAATAAAACCAAAAGATTCCAATTTAGAATCCGCCACAAGAGATTGGCAGTCCAGGTACTGGTGGGTCTTGTATTCTTAAATATGACAACCATCGGCGGCCACTATATCGCTCCCTTCTTACCCATGCTCCGCCTCGATTATCCAGGTATACCTGGTGAGACGGTAGGCGAGCAGCGGGTATGCAATATCGGTATCACATTTCGGGCATTGACTTCCTTTTGGCCCATGGCATTCCTTATAATTTCAATAGCCATTCTTTTACTTGTATGCATTATCATAGGAAGAGCCCTTTGCAGTTGGGGTTGTCCCATAGGTCTTATTCATGACCTGATTACAAAAGTACGGACAAAACTCGGGTTTCGATCCAGAGAAATTTCTCAAAAGAGTCACGAACGTCTTGCATTGGCCAAATATGCGGTTTTATTGCTGACGATTCTCCTGTCGGCCAGTATAGGTTTGACCTTGCTCACCAACCAGGTGGCAGGAAATACGTATAAAGAAGCGTATCCCTCGGGGACAGCCCAAATAGCGCCCTTTTGTACGGTTTGTCCCTCACCCGATATTTATTATGTGGGTACCGTAATCAACACCGGTGATTATCAATTCAATGACCCCACACGGTATCTTGCACTGTTTGCAGTGGTTTTTATAATTGGTGCTGCTGTTGTAACACCTCGCTTCTGGTGCAGATATCTATGTCCAATGGGTGCTTTAAGTTCCATATTCAACAAATCCAGTATCCTCACATTGAAAAAAGAACATGATAAATGTACCAAATGCAATTATTGCGTTACCTGTTGCGATATGAGGGTAGAAAAGGTCAGGACCGAAAATGTGAACGATCGGGTTGTTGATACGAATTGTACCTTCTGTCTGGAATGCGTGGATGCATGCCCTGAAAAGGCTGTTTATGCCACAATGGGTGGTGTGAAGGTTTATCAGGGCGGAAAAGACTGGTGGAAGTTCAAAAAAAGGTTGTAAAAATGTGAAAATCAAGATTCAAATATTACGATAACAGAGGTGAAAAAATGGCACAAGCAGATACATTGAAAAAAATGGATTTAAATCTTGTCAGTCAAATGGAGGAAAAGGTAAACGAGCTTGCCCAGGCCAACAAGACAGTGAAGAGCATGGATTACTTCTACGATTTCACGAAGATGATGTACACCTCGCGTGCGGATGAAATCGCAGAGGAAAAAACAAAAGGTAAGAAAGTAATAGGCAGCTTCTGCAACTTCGTTCCCGAGGAACT
>CBDVCK010000090.1:0-11951 GCA_965372465.1 uncultured Thermoplasmata archaeon
CCAATACTAAGGCCTCCAAAAGCAACGATAGAAATATCTGTTTCTCATTTGCCCCTCTACTTTTGATGATGCCAAACACCCTACGTTTTTGTCCTAGAGAGAGGTCGAGTCCAACTATCGCGAGATAAAAGCCCACCGCCACAACAGGTAGGGAGTATGCAAGCATTTCAAGTCTGTATCTTTCGAACCAGTCATAGTAACTTTCAAGAGGTTCTTCAATTACGTTCTGGACTATGATATCGTAGTTGACCACGGCAATAGAGTTTATCCTTGTGGTCAATTTGTTCATGGCAATATCCTTTGATTCCCTGCTGAAAGGGTCTATGATTTTATCCCTGTCCATCTTGATGAAGAGTTCTGTGTAGGTTTGTAATCTATAATCCTTCTCTAGCATTAATACAATTAGAGAATTCAAATCCGATGGCCCTAATAGGAAATCGGGGTAGGGTTCCGAATGACCTTGTCCGGAGTCCTCCCAGGTAATTATACCCGATATATTGTAGGTTAAAATTATAACTTCATCTCCTCTTATTACAAGTGCAATCTGCTCCCCTACGTTGAGACCGTACTGCTTTGCCAAATAATCTGTTAAAACGATTTTTCCATCCCCGATTTCCATTGTCCCAGATTTCAGTTCGAATGGTGCTACCTTTTCCAGAATTCCAATGTTGGAAGCGGGATCCAAGTAACTGTATATGTCGAGATATGTTGTCTCATGCTTATATGGATAGTCCCGGGATTCACCATCAAATATGATGGTATGATCGCCAGCAGGTATTTTCAAGGAATAATAACCATTTGAATTAGTCTCGGTTTCAAAATCAATACCGTTTACTTTTACTAAAGCATCAACAATACGTTCCCCGGAGGGGGCAATAACATACCCCTCTATTGTCGAGTTAATGGGCTCAAGATAAAACACTTCACTTCTATTATCACCCGAAGAATTGTATATCATTGATTCATATGATAAATAGTCAAATCTATCAAGGCTGATGGAGGAGTTGCCTGAGGAAATATTCATCCGGAAATAACCTAAATTGTCAGTTTCGGTATCATACCTATAGATAATATCCAAGTTTATAGCGTCAACATCAACATATCGGATAGGAAGACCTGTTAAATTATCATATACATATCCTTCGAATTGCACATCAGCTTCTCGAAACTGTTGCAGTGTTAGATTGTACCAGATCGAGGAATTACTCGGTACTTCCACTTGTGTAAGATTAGTTGAAATGTCCCACCAATAATCAAGTGCAAAAATGGTAAAATTTCCGGGAATAGTGTTCATATGATAATACCCGTTATATATCCAGGTAGAATTTGAATGTGGAATAGAGTCATTCCAGATGTCCACCCACAGTGTTCCATTATATGGAGCACTGGTAGAAGGGTCGAGGATATAACCCTGTATCGAAGAGCTCTCAACATCTTGGATGTAAAAATCAAGCTGTTTTTCGGGTTCAGAGGATATTATGTTTATCCTCTGGATGTGATATATTGATATTCCCTTTTTGATTCTGATTTCGTGCATAGATTCGGGAAGAAACAATTCATAATACCCCATATCATCAGTATTTGTGCTGTTCCAATATCCATAATACCATGTATTTTCCTGCATTTCATAGGCTTCTACTGTAAAGTTTTGTATTGTCCTCCCATCATGAGATGAGTAGACATATCCCGCCATCTTGTATGTCTCAAATGGAATCGGTTCCAAGGTGACATTCAGCTCAAGGGTTTCATTAGGTGGTATGCTTATATCCATTTTAGTTTCATAGAAACCGTATTTGGGAGGTATGATGGTCGTGCTATTGTGGATTTCAAAATATCTTGATATATGACTCATTGGCAGGACGTCCTTTACACCATACACGGATTCCAGATCCTTCTGTAGTTCTGCCATTTCGTCGGGAGTTAATAATTCCTCTGACGAGCCATATAAATCATATTTATAATCCTCTAATTCCTTTGCGAGTACGTCCTTTGCCGTAGTATCCAGTGCGATATTCTCCCCGGCAATCAGGCTTACAGCTAGGACGACCCCGATTATGGAGGACAATGTCCTACCTTTGTTTCGAAAAATATCCTTTAATACGAACCTCGAAAACGCCAATGTCCCTGCCACGGTAACCCTTCTTTTTTTTTAATATTGTATCGGACCTTGGATATATAAGTCTTGGCTGATTATAGCCATTAGATATACTATTTTATTCTAGTTTTGATTAACTTTGCCCTCATCTCCGCAACATTTATATTGTAGCTAATATATAACTACATAGTAATTACATAGTAATTGCATTATAATCGTGATGATCATGCCTGCCAACACGAATACAAAATCGAAATTCGAGGTTTACGGGGAAGAGATGATCGAAAAGGAGGTCAAACCCTCGGGAAACAGCGGTAGGGTTTACCTCCCTCCTGACTGGGTGGGCAAACATGTGAAGATCATAAGAATCGATTGAGGTGAATTACAATGGATGTGAATATCAGGCCCCTTACCGAAAATGACTTTGAAACCGTTGCGCAAATTCAAGAGGCCATTACCAAAAGAAAGCCGGGAGAGGGACTTAAAAGGAGGATGCACGATTATATTAATAAAGATCCGGAGGCCAACCTGGTTGCCGAGACTGAGGGAAAAGTCGTGGGCTTTGTGATAGGAGGAATAAAGGACTGGGAGTTCGGAGTTGAGAAAAGCGGTTGGCTCGAGATTATCGGTATCCATCCAAAGCACATGGGCCAGGGAATAGGAAGGATGCTGGGTAAAAAACTGCTTGAGCACTTCAAAAACGCAAACATTAAGCATATTTATACTGTGGCAAGATGGGACTCTGGCGATCTGCTTGCATTTTTCAAGTCCATTGGTTTTGACAGAAGCGATTTTATAAATCTGGAAAAGAAATTGATAGATTGAATTAAAGATTCGGAGGGTAAATATGATTGAGATGTTCAAGGAGTGGTATGATAACAGACACGAATATGCAAAGCACTGGAAAGAGAAAAATGAAGGCAAGGTAATGGGATATTTCTGCACCTATGTTCCCGAGGAGATTCTCATTGCAGCAGATATACTGCCTGTGAGGATCCTGGGAAGCCACGAACCCCAGGATGTTACTGAGCCGCATATATTTGGCATGTACTGCCCGTTCTGCAGGGATTGCCTGGCCCAGGGCCTTAAAGGAAGGTTCGATTATCTGGACGGCATAATGATTGCACAGTCATGTTTGCATATACGACAGGCCTACACAAGCTGGGAGATGCATGTGCCAACTTCTTACAGTTATTACCTGCCAATGCCAAATCATGTTCAAAGCCCCAGGGCCACGCCGTATTTGAAAGGGGAGCTTGAAAGATTCAAAAAATCTATCGAGGACTGGACAGGAAAGACAATTACTGACGAGGACCTGGACCGCGGCATAGAGATCATGAACAAGAACCGAAGACTTATGAAACAGATATACGAGCTAAGAAAAAAGGAAAAACCACCTCTGACCGGTCTTGAAGCCATGTACATGGTAGTATCAAGCCAAATGGTTGACAAGGAGGAGCACAGCAGGATTCTCGAGGACACCCTAAAAGAACTTGAAAATCGGAAGCTGGAAAGAGCCGTGGGAGAAAGGCTCATGATAATAGGAAGCGAGGACGATGACTCAGAGTTCATTAATATGGTAGAATCCCTTGGAGCAACATTCGTTGTGGACGATCACTGCACTGGAACGCGTTACTTCTGGAACGAAGTTGAGCCGAAGGAGGACAGGCTGGAAGCAATTGCAGAGAGATACGTGAATAGGCCTGCTTGCCCCTCAAAGGACTGGCCCAAGCGCACGAGACTGCCGCATATCCTGAGTCTTGCAAAGGACTATAATGTAAGCGGTGCAATACTGATTCAGCAGAAGTTCTGCGACCCGCATGAGCTGGATATTCCGGCCATAAACAAATACCTGAAGGAAAACGGCATACCCAGTCTCTTTTTGGAGTTCGATGTTACTGTGCCCATGGGGCAGTTCAGGATCAGAACCGAAGCATTTCTGGAAATGCTCAGTGGGGAGGACCTGTTCTAGGAGGTGAGATGCATGGCTGAGGTAAAATACAAAACTGAAAAATTGAAATGCTGGGACGAGGTAAAGAACATCAGAATGGATTATTATAAGGACTATACCGAAGCTCATGATAAGGGCGGACTGAGATGGGCCGGTGGAGCCTGGACACTTGATGCGGTTCCCGCAGGCTTGGGCGATGACGTTCATCCCATCACAAGTGAACCTTATGGTGCATCCATAGCCTTCGACAAGCAGCTTTCCCTGGAATGCCTGGAAGCTTCGGAGAAGGCAGGATGGGCAAGAGATCTTTGCGCCTACATGCGCAATTACTGGGGCTCCATAATCCTGGATAAATTCGCATTCAATTACAAGGACGGGGAATTCGGACCCAGATTAAGAGGTGGAGAGGCCATAGGCTTTCCCAAACCTGACTTTTTATGGCAGGATCATATCTGCTGCTCCCATGCAAAATGGTATCAGATAGTATCAGAGCTTGAGGGCGGTATACCAATGTTCTGCGTGGATGTGGGTGTTGGCCCGTCAACTGAGATTACAGACAACAGGGTGAAGTACGTTGTGGACCAATTGAAGGACGGCATCGAGTGGATGGAAAAGACCACAGGCAGAAATTACGATGACGAGCTTCTGATAAAAGGAGTGTACAATCACTGCAGGGCCACATCGAGCTGGGCCGAAATATGCGCTCTTAACAAGACCATACCTGCACCCCTGGATGAAAAGACCATGTATTCACTGTATGTCCTCGGGACATTGCAAAAAGCTAACCAGAGAGTGGCTGATTTCTATGAAAAGACATTACTGCCCGAGGTAAAAGACAGGGTAAAAAGAGGAATAGCAGCGGTTCCCAACGAGCAGTGCAGGGTCATGTCAGATACTCAACCTCCCTGGGGCTTTCTCAAGGTCTTTCGTTACCTTGAGGAGTACGGCTGTGTGTCCGTGGGCTCACTTTATACTTTCGGACTCGTAGGTATTTGGGAGGTTAAAGAAGACGGAACTTGGGGTCCGAAATCAACTCCCCAGGAGCAGGGCATAGAGCTGACAAACAGGGACGATGCACTGGATTACTATGTCAGATGGGAGTTGAACAAACCGGAGTGGCAGCACTTCTATTCGCCGCAATTGAAAAGCGATATGATGATCAGGATTGCAAAGGAGTGGAAGTTAGACGGAGTGATGCTGCATTACAATAGAGGTTGTGAAGGCCTTTCTTTAGGCATCGCAGAAAATCGACTGGCGCTGCTTAAGGCAGGTTTTCCAGTGATGACGTTTGAGGGAAACATGGGAGACGAAAGGGAATTTGACGAGGCGAGAACCACGGCCCGAATGGATGCTTTCATGGAGACATTAGGCATTAAGAAGTAAGATTACACAAGGAGGTACAAACATGATAACAGCAGGTGTCGATTGTGGTGCAAAGAACACAAAGGTAGTGATATTAAAGGACGGAAATGTCGTGAGTAAAAGCACAGTTCTAAGCGGTTTTGATCAAAAGGGCGCAGCACACCAGGCCTTTGAAGAGGCACTTTCGCAGGCGAACTTGAAAAAGGAGGATGTCAACCACATCACGGCAACAGGTGCAGGAAAGAAAGAGGTGGATTTTGCCAACGACACCGTAACTGAGGTGGGAGCGGATGCAAAGGGTACAAACACACTATTTCCGTCTGTGAAGACCATAATAGATGTGGGAGCAGAGGAGGGTCGGGCAATTAAATGCGATGGAAACGGCAAGGTCATTGACTTTGCAATAAACGAGAAATGCGCGGCAGGTGCAGGCTCCTTCACTGAATCCATGGCAAGGGCCTTGGAAGTTCAGGTGGAGGAGTTAGGAGATCTGTCCCTCAAATCTACCAGAAACATCCAGATGAACGCCCAATGCGCTGTGTTTGCGGAGTCTGAGGTGGTGACGCTGGTTCATGCCAAAACTCCAAAGGAGGACATGGCAAAGGCTGTACACGATGCAATAGCAAGCAGGATCACATCCATGGCAAGGAAGATCGGCATCGAAAATGATGTGGCAATCATTGGAGGCGTAGCCAAGAACAAGGGTTTTGTCAAATCACTTACAGACGATTTGGGTATGGAATTGAAGCTTCCCGAGGATCCGGAATATGTCACAGCCTTTGGGGCGGCGATTGTTGCGCAACATCGAGCAGGAGGTGCATAAGATGACAGAGGAATATTGGAGATGGACCGAATCAAGGTGGACAGCACCTGACTTGGATTGGAAGAACGCGGATATTATCTCAGCAGGAGTTGATGTGGGCTCGGTGTCTTCACAGGCCGTTGTAATGGCGGATGGAAAGCTGTACGTATACAGCAACATGCGCACTGGATCAAGCAGTCCCGACAGTGCTGATAAGGCCATGAACTGGGCTCTGGAGGGAACGGGAATGAAATTGGATGACCTTCAATTTACTGTGGGAACAGGCTATGGTAGGGTTAATGTTCCTTTTGCCAACAGGGCGATAACCGAGATAGCCTGTCATGCAAGGGGGGCTAACTTCATGTACGGTCCTACCATAAGAACCGTGCTGGACATGGGAGGGCAGGACTGCAAGGCGATTCACTGCGATGAAAAAGGCAAGGTCACAGCATTTCTAATGAA
Source organism: uncultured Thermoplasmata archaeon (assembly GCA_965372465.1). GTDB lineage: Archaea > Thermoplasmatota > Thermoplasmata. Next base: position 6,673 of record CBDVCK010000090.1, read on the forward strand.
CGACAAATGTGCAGCAGGAACAGGAAGGGGTATGGAGGTCTTCGCTGATTTGTTATCTGTATCCATAAACGAGGTTGGCGAGCTTTCATTGAATGTAGAAGAGGAGCCCGAGCCTGTGAGCAGTACCTGTGTGGTGTTCGCCAAATCCGAGGCAGCCGGATTGTTAAGAGAAGGATGGCCCAAGGAAAAGGTGCTTGCTGCCTACTGCTCTGCCATGGCTCACAGGGTTGTTACTCTCCTTGAGCGTATAAGCATGGAAAAGGAATTTGCAATTACCGGTGGTATTGCAAAGAATGTAGGCGTTGTTAGCAGGCTTGAGAAAGAGCTGGGTATGAAAGCTCTTACACCGAAATACGACACGCAGATTGCTGGTGCAATAGGTGGAGCCCTTTTCGGAAAGGCCTTGGTTGAGAAAAGCAGAAAGAAATAATTTAAAATCCCTTATTAATAATCCCAAGGAGGCAGGATATGATCGCAAATTACGGCTACAAAGACGGTTCAGGTGAGTTCTTCATAAGCATAGATACAGATTCCTGTGACGGCTGCGGAAAGTGCGTGGAGGTCTGCACGTGGGGTGTCATGGCAGTGGGAGACGATGAAAATGATCCCCTCCGCGAGGAGCCAGTGGTCAGGGTTTCCGAGGAGCACAGGAAGAAGATCAAGTACTCCTGCGCCCAGTGCAAACCGGCATCAGGTGCCACGACACCACCGTGTATATTGGCTTGTGAACCTGGAGCTATAAGTCATTCGTGGTGAGGCAATTTATGGAAGCCGGAAGTTCCGTATCTTCACAGCAGATCAAAGCATTGATCGAAAAAAGAGGACTCGATGAAGGATCGTTGATTATCATACTTCAGGATATCCAGAAAGAGCTCGGATTCGTTCCCGAAGAAACCGTGGATATCGTGGCTGCGGAGTTAGGGATATCTCCTACCAGGATTTATGGGATTCTTACTTTCTACGCCCAGTTCAGGCTTTCTCCACCGGGAGAACATTCGCTGAAGGTGTGTCAGGGAACGGCATGTCATGTAATGGGTGGAGAGCGCATACTGAGATACCTTTCCGATAAGCTTGATGTTGAGGCAGGAGAGACCACTTCGGACAGGCGTTTTTCATTTGAGCGCGTGGCCTGCGTAGGCTGCTGCGGTATGGCCCCTGTGGTTCTTGTAGATGATAAAACCCATGGCAATTCAACGATCAAATCCGTTGATTCGCTGATTGATGGATCTAAAAAGGGGGAAGACTAATGACCCCAAAGGAGCCAATGATCCTTGTTTGCCAGGGAACAAGCGGTCTTTCCGCAGGTGCGGATGAGATAGTAAAGACCCTTGAAAAGGAGCTTGGGAAACACCCCGAGATACAATACAAGATAAAGCGCGTGGGTGATAGGGGACTTTTCAAGGATCCACTTTTGGATGTTGTAATGCCCGATGGAAGCAGGACAACTTACGAGCAAGTATCTTCTGATAAGATCCCAACCATTGTAGAGAAGCATTTAATCGGCGGAAATCCAGTTCAGGAACTTGCAGCGTCCGAGGATTATGCCAACTTCTTTTCAGGTCAAATGCGGATCGTGCTTAAGAACTGCGGGGAAATCGACCCAGAGGACATTCAAGATTACATACAGGCACGTGGATTTACTGCCCTGCAAAAAGTATTAAAAATGAGCCCAGAGCAGGTGATTGAGGAGGTGAAAAACTCAGGGATAAGAGGAAGAGGCGGTGCAGGATTTCCCGCAGGGGTCAAGTGGGGATTTGCTCGAAAGGCAAGTGGTGATAAGAAATATCTGATATGCAACGCCGACGAAGGCGATCCGGGAGCTTTTATGGACCGCAGCGTTCTGGAAGGTGATCCTTTTTCAGTTATAGAGGGCATGCTCATTGCAGGTTATGCAATAGGTGCATCAGAGGGAATAGTGTACGTTCGTGCAGAGTATCCTCTTGCCATTGCGCGCATTTTACGGGCAATAGAACAGTGCAAAGAGGCTGGTTATCTCGGTGAGAACATACTTGAAAGTGATTTCTCATTCGATATTCGTATAAAAGAAGGTGCAGGGGCTTTTGTATGCGGAGAGGAAACAGCCCTTCTTGCCTCAATCGAAGGTGAGCGGGGTATGCCAAGACCAAGGCCTCCTTTCCCTGCCAATAAAGGGCTCTGGGGGAAGCCTACAATCATCAATAACGTTGAGACACTGGCAAACCTCCCACATATTATAAATAATGGTGCAGAATGGTACAAGACCATAGGAACTGAGAAGAGCACGGGAACAAAGGTCTTTGCCCTTGCAGGACGGGTTAGGAACACGGGTCTTGTGGAGGTTCCCATGGGCACGACCCTAAGGGATGTGATATTCGGACCCGGTGGAGGTATGGCCAATAAGAGGCTTTCCTTCAAGGCAGTGCAGATAGGAGGCCCATCAGGTGGCTGCCTGCCCGAGAGCCTCCTTGACACAAGCATAGACTACGAATCCATAACCGAAACCGGTGCCATCATGGGCTCGGGAGGTTTGGTGGTGATGGACGAGTCCACGTGTATGGTGGACATCGCCCGCTTCTTCCTGAACTTCACTGTAAAAGAATCCTGCGGCAAGTGTGTGCCGTGTAGGGCCGGATTAAAGAAGATGCTGGACATCCTTGAGAGAATTGCCCGGGGGGAAGGTTCTTCCGGAGACTTGGAAAAACTTGCGCGTCTTGCAAAGGCGATAAAGGACACTGCTCTTTGCGGCCTCGGCAATACCGCACCCAATCCTATTCTTACCACTCTGAAATATTTCAGGGATGAATATGAGGCTCACATCAATGAAAAAACATGTCCTGCATCCGTATGCATTGATCTTATCAAATTCGAGGTTGACGAAGAAACCTGCGAAAGATGTGGAAAATGTCAAAAGGCATGCCCCTCCGATGCAGTGCTCTGGGAAAAGAAGCAGACTGCCAGAATCGATAAGGACAAATGCATCAAGTGCAGGGCGTGTATAGCAGCTTGTGATTACCGCGCCATAAAATAAGGAGTATTGGTAATGGAAGAAGTCGAAATTAAATTGAAAATCGATGACCAGGATGTCATTGCCAGGCCAGGCATGACGGTAATGGAGGCAGCAGGTGAGGCTGGCGTCTACATTCCAAAACTATGCAATCATCCTGATCTTGCCCCCTTTGGAGGATGCAGGCTATGCATTACCAAGATCGAAGGTATGAAAGGCTTACCCTGTGCGTGCACAACCCCTGCGACCCTGGATATGGTGGTAACAACGGCTGATGACGACCTTTCTGAGCTGAGAAAGGAGATTCTGTCTCTTTTGCTTGAAGAGCACCCCCATGCTTGTCTTTCCTGCGCCCAAAAAGAGGGCTGCACAAGGGAACCCTGCTCAACAAATGTTCCAGTAGATGAAAGATGCTGCCCCAAGTTCGGATCCTGTGAGCTTCAGAAAGTCGTGGAATATGTTGGCTTTCGGGAGGACACACCCAAGTATGTACCCAAAGAAAAACGGATTGTGGAGGACGAGCCACTTTTCATAAGAGATTACGGTCTATGCATACTCTGTGGAAGATGTGTCAGGGCCTGCAGGGAGCGAAGGGGTGTCGGGACGCTGGGATTTTTAGGAAGGAGTTACGAGGTTGAGATCGGAACCGCTTATGACCGCTCCTTTGCAGATACAGGATGCAGATTTTGTGGAGCTTGTGTAGAGGTCTGTCCCACTGGGGCTCTTTTGGACAAGGACCTTCCATCCGGGCCCAAAGAAAAGGTCCTGGTGCCGTGCAGATCATCCTGTCCTGCAGGAGTGGATGTTCCCCGTTTTCTTCATCTTATCGCTCAGAAGAATTATACAGATGCCCAAAAGGTTCTCAGAGAGGCCTTACCTCTACCAGGCACAATAGGTACCATATGTGAGCATCCTTGTGAAGAGGATTGTCGAAGAGGCAAAGTAAACGAGGCCATTGCAATCGCCGATCTTCATGTGTTTTCAACATTCCAAGGGGATGATTCATGGAAATCCGAATTTAGTAGCAATAACAATGGAAATAAAATAGCTGTGGTGGGCAGTGGGCTGGTTGGCTTGAGCGGAGCCTACTTCCTGAGGTTGAAAGGGTATGATGTAACTGTTTTTGAAAAAGAGAATGAACCCGGTGGAAAACTGAGGACCCGGGATTCCTCATCCGAACTGACCAAGGCTTGCCTTTCTCGGGAAATCGGTGATCTGAGGGATATGGGAATCGAGATTCAGACCTCATCTATTATTGAGAATCCAAAATCGTTACTCTCAGAAGGATACGAAGCTGTTTTGCTTGCCATTGGCTCCTCTGCCCCATCGCCTATAGAACCATCTGAAAGTGATAATATATTTGCAGCGGATGATATGACATCATCCTCCGAGCGGAGTGTTCCTGATGCAGTGGCTACTGGAAGGAGTGCCGCAGCGATAATTGATAAATCCCTGGGAGGAGACGGCGAGGTGATTCTTGTATTCTTGGAACCCGAAGAGCCAATGCATTGCATCGGTAGAATCGAGGGATTCGCATATTTAGAACGTAAAGATGCAAGATCCAGTATTGGGGGGGCCCGAAAGATACCAACCATGACAGAGGAAGATGCCGTTTACGAGGCTTCCCGATGCCTGCACTGCAACCTAAGACTCCTCATATCAGAGGTTGCCCTTCCCCCTGAGACATGGCTTGCACTTACAGCTGAAAACGTAGATAAAGTTCCGGAATGCGAGGGTGTGTATATCCTGCTTGACGAGGAGAAAAACACGCTGAAGATCAAGGGCACCATGAACCTGCGAAGCGAGATTGCAGGTGAGCTTGACTCGAAAGCCAAGTACTTCAAGTTCGAGGAGGACCGGATGTATTCCCAGAGGGAAAGCGAGCTTCTGCAGCAGCACCTTCAAAAATACGGCGAGATGCCCGGAGGCGGGGAAGATGAACTGGACGATCTCTTTTGATTGAGGTGATATAATGGGGAAAAGGGAAGAAGAATTGAAAAAGGAAGGCTGGGAGAGGCAGTTCACCTATGACGAGCCCAGGTTGAGCGAGGCTAAGGAGTTGTACGAATCCCTTGGTTATGAAGTTCGCATGGAGCCTGCAACAAAAGAGGATATTGCCGGGGACTGCAGTGTTTGTCTTGAAGAGGATATGGACAGGTACAAAACCCTTTACACGAGAAAGAGGGAAGAATAGTTACAAAATTGCCAAAACCCTCCCATAATTTTTTAATCTTCTATTGGCGTTGTGGTTGCTATGTTCGAACAAGCGGTATCTGTGAGCCTCTATAATTTCTTG
>CBDVCK010000091.1:0-11933 GCA_965372465.1 uncultured Thermoplasmata archaeon
AGAATACCACTTGGATACTTCCCTCATTGACGGCATTACATATTATTACATGATTATGGCGGCAGATGAGGTGCCGAATTATTCGTTATTGTCAGGGATTGTCAAGGGTCTACCTTCAGATACAATAGCGCCAGCGTCACCTACAGGATTGACGGTTACTTATGGACCAACGCCTGATTCTTTAGGTTTGATGTGGAACTCAAATAGTGAAACTGATCTGGCTGGTTATTACATTTATCGTTCCATAACAGAAGGAGGACCATACACTATGATAGATACCCTTGGTCTGGTTACAGAGTACGTGGATATAGGGTTGGACAGCGGAGTGACTTATTATTACGTAATAAGAGCTTTTGATGAGGTGCCAAACAATTCTTCTTATTCAAATGAGGCGAATCTCACAACCCTTGACACCGTCCCGCCTGCAGCCCCCGTAGGTTTGACAGTTACTGTGATACCGTCCGGAAACGCTCTCAATATCTCATGGCAGGCCAATTTTGAACCCGACATGGCTTTCTATTCTCTTTATCGCAGCACGGATAATTTGAGCTTTATTTGGCTCGCTGATATTTCCGCAGGAACAGAATATTTTGTTGACACAGGTTTAATCGACGAAGTGAGTTACTTTTATTTGTTAACAGCCTCTGATGGAGTGCCCAACGAGTCTCCTTTATCAACAGTGGTGAACGGCACACCTGCTGACCTTGAAGTCCCATCTCCCCCAACAGGTCTTATCATTTTCATTGATTCTACTTCTTATGAATTGGAACTGTACTGGGATGCGTCTATTAGTTTGGATGTTAGGGGATACAATATCTACAGGTCCCTAGCGGAGGGGGGTCCATATGAATTTATAAATACTATAGGTTTAGCAACAAGCTACAGCGATAATAGCTTGCAAGAAGGGGTCACTTACTACTATGTTATCACGGCCTTTGACGAGGTGCCAAATGAATCGCCGTATTCGAGTGAGACGAGTGGCACCATGCCAGATGTCACTGCCCCATCCATACCCAGTGAGTTGAATGTCTATATTGTACCCACTGGTAACGCGTTAAATATCTCCTGGAGCGCGGTTGCAGATGAGGATGTTCAATTTTATCTCTTGTATAGAAGTAAGGATAACATCACCTTCATTTATGTCGCATCTATCCCAAAGGGCATCGAATATTATTTGGATACAAATCTGAGCGATGGCATGACTTACTACTACATAGTAACAGCTATAGACGAAGTACCCAATGAATCTGGAGTGTCCGAAATAGTCAACGGTACACCCGAAGATTCTCTTCCCCCCTCCAAACCATTGAATTTAACAGCCACAACAGGTCTGGTTCCAGGCTCAGCGAAATTGAGTTGGGACGCAAACATCGAGGAAGATTTGAGAGGTTACACGGTGTACCACTCGACATCATCAGGTGGCCCGTACATCTGGGTAGCCACTCTTGGCCTTGAGACTACATTTTACATCTATGATTTGGAGGATGACGTTACGTACTATTTCGTGATCGATGCCTTTGATGAGGTACCAAACAATTCTACGCTGTCAAAAGAGGCTTACTTGGTTACTCTGGATAGAACGCCTCCAGCAGCCCCAACAGGGTTAATTGCTCATGCTGTTGATGGTGGAGGTGCTGTAGTACTCATGTGGAATCCAAATATTGAGGATGATTTGGATCACTACGTGATTTACAGGGGTCTGGATAACTTGACTTTGGTCTGGATAGCGGATGTCTCTGCTGGAAACACAACATACACGGACTTGGAGCTCATCAATGGAATTGAATATTACTATACGATTGTAGCCTTTGATGAGGTCCCTAACAGATCGCCCCTATCCAATATCGTGAGCGCAATACCGCACGAAATCGTGCCTCCTTCGATACCTGCAGGCCTAAATGTTACCTCAACAGAAGACGAGAATGCCTTGCTCATCAGTTGGAATGCAAATACCGAGCCAGATTTGCTTCATTATATCCTTTATAGAAGCAAGGATAACGAAACATTTGTATGGATAGCGAACATCTCCGCGGATACAACATATTATCTCGATTCAGATGTCGAACGAGGTAAAAGTTATTATTACAAAATTGGAGCTGTTGATTCCAGCTTTCAAGAGTCTAATCTGTCAGAAGCGGTAAGTGGTATCCTAAGCGAAGATTCGGAGGAGGCTAAAGGCGATATTATGTTACAATTATTACTTTCTTTGATTTTGATAGCTGTTATCTTGATTCTATGGGCGGTTCTAAGGGCAAAAAAGAGGGCAGGGAAGGAAATTGGGGATGAGGTTAAAGAAGAGGAGGAGCCTGATAAAGATACCGAGGAGGGCAAAAAACCTGAAGAGGAAGAGGAGTTTGAAGGGGAAATGTCAGAGGGAGAAGTTACTGGGCCATCTGAGGATTTGGAAGAAATCGATGAGGATTCGCTACCTCCACCCGAGGATTAATGAAATAAGAACTGCTTTATGTTTTAAAAATAGAGTTCAACATTTTCAGTATCCTATAAATGTATATTTGGTGAGATTAGATGTGGAGATCTGATATCCCTCAGTCATTTCAATCAATGTATCATAAACGCCTATATTCATGTTTATTCTGTGCCAGCCCCATCTTTGCTCAGGATAAATGAAGTAATTGATACCCACCGTGTTCTGAATGCTGTCACAGTACCAGTCTGCGGTTTCATCGCCACCATACAACTTCAACGGTAGGCCCAAGGTATCGTACCCTGAAAGAAAGTCCTCAGTCCATACACCGATACTGTAGGTACTTCCTCCAAACCCAGTGGTATTGGAAGTTACAACCATATAATACAACCTATCATAACTCAATAGGGCATCCATATGTGTCAAAGTGCCTGTTGCTCCTGAGATCACAACCGGGCTCCCAGGCACTTCCCAATAATGGCTGTTAAGGCTACCAAAGAAACCATCCCTCGTAATGGAGAAGTAGACAACATAATAATCGCCATCCATCACACCGCTTGGTCTGGTCCAGTCCAATCTTATATTGTTGCTTATGATAGTTGCCATGAGGCTCTGGGCTGAGCTAGGCGGATCAAAACCAGGATATGCCGAATCGCGATATTTGATCATTGTTCCTGGCATACCTATAAATGTCACATATTCCTGGGCGTTGAATAACACTACATAACCATTACCCAAATATAGATTGATGTTATTGGTACCTAAAGGTCCATCCCCATTGTTATGTCTACGCCAGGTATGAGTGGTTTGATCCATCCATTCAATATAAACAGCATTTGGTCCCATATCCTGAATCAGATCATCAGCGGTAAATGTATCAATAGGTTCAAGGGGCAGAGCGAATGTGGACATACCCGCATCGAAGCTCCTTGAGTACTTACCCACGGTTCTTGTATTGGAGGTGATGTTACCGTTTACATCAACAGCCCTGATTGTGAAGTAAAGCTCATCGTAGCTGCTGGCATTAGTTATGTTCCAGCTTATGCGCATCGGTTCGGTTTTTAGATCCACAGGATCCATTCCATTTGCAATCAGGCCCGACGTATCTACCCATGGGGAGGAGAAGTCGAATCCCATCCTTGTGGGGGAACCATAGATATAGTATTTTGCAATCCCCAGTGAAATAGGGGGATCCCATCGCAATAATAGGTTATCTGCACCAGGTCCAGAGGTTTCGATGTACAGATTGGGAGGCACTATCCCTCCAGTTACATTCACATAGCACGGCGGGAATAGAACCTCCGTGGTCTTATTGTCCCATCTCGTGTAATTGGCTCTCGATTCTGCGATTACATTGGTAAGCACCATGTCACCGTACCGGGAGGATGTGCAATTAAAGGTAATTATAAAGCTTTCACCGATATAAATGATGCTTTTGTTCCATTCAAGGGTAGTGTTACCCCCTGCATCGGTTTTGATATGATCCGGTGGAATATTAAAGCTGCCCGGAATCAAGTTGATCCAAGGTGGCAGAACATCCGTAACCATTGGTGTTGAATCGCTGGTGTTCGTGTCTCTTGCAGCAATCTCTTTGACATATCCGCTGATTAGAGCGTAGATATCATCCAAATCTGAGGCGGTCTCGGCGTAGAAATATTCTCCCCCGGTTATACTTGCAATGTCTTTTAGTAATCCCTCATCAGCACCCGATCCCAACCCTACCGTATAGATGACGATATCATTGGCTGTTGCGTAATCTGCCTCATCTATGGGATCCATTCCGCCGTTCCATCCGCCGTCTGTCAGCAAAATCTCGACTAGAATATGACCTCCCTGGCCATTCTTTATAAGTTCATTGCTGGCAACACGCATACCTTCTCCCATATATGTCGAGCCTCCAGGACCGGGAATGTTATTAATGTCGTCTCTGAGGTCATCGTATTTTGCAGTTAAATTATTCATAAGCACCACATTGGAATCGAAATGTACCACCGCCCCGGTATCTGGGACACTCATATCATATGTGTAATCCAAAAGAGCCTCTTTTGCGAGATTAACGTCTTGCGAGCTCATACTGCCAGACCTATCCACAATGAAGACCACATCTTGAGACGCCTTCTCAGCCGTGCCATAGCCGCTCCCAGTGACATTCAGGGTTATCGTGAAAATTTCATTGAATCCTGTGCCGTCCAGATTGACAACTACTGGGCTTGCCGACTTCACGGGCTGAAGGTGAGGATACAGCTTTGATTCTAGAATTGCAATGTCTCCGAAAGTAGGGTTGTAATAACCTTGGATAATGATCGTGGTTATCTCGGAATCCGCCATCGGGAACATGTTTGGGATAACCATTATGACCGTGATGTTCGTTGATTCGCCAGGACCGAGGGTGACATCAGGCTTGCCGTTTCCGTTCGAGTCACCAAGTAGGCTCCCAGTTTCGTTAAGAATGATGACTGTCCAGCCGTTGGGAAGCGATTGATATGAGATATCTATGATCTCTGTTTCGTTATATTTGTTCTTCAGGGTCAAATTGTATATGATGTTCTCACCTGGAAAGCCGTAGCCTGTGATATCAGGTCCAACTAGAATAAGCGGAACTGTAGGATTTTGATTGAACTGCCAACCAGCAGCAATGGTGGAGGGGTCGTCGTATCCTGCCCTATATAGCCCTGCTGCCTCAGGGACCCTAGCTACGCTCTTATCCTGCTGGTGACTTGAAGTCCAACCCACAATATCTATTAGATTATCATCAGCAGTATAGAGATAGATGTTATCTCCTGTAGGTGTGACATTCTGGAAGAAAAAGGGTGCATCCTCGTAAAGAAGGATGAAATATGGATCTAAATCGTCCACCATCGTTCCTGGGGGTATAATATAGACGTCGTCACAGACGATTCTGTAATCTGATATGTCCAATGGTCCGGGAGCCTTCAATTTCAATTCTACGAAGGAGTTCTCAATAAGACCGGGGTTGAACATAACCTCGTTTAACACGATGATCGGGGTCTCATTGTGAGCGGAAACATCATTCTGTTCGTTTCCCCCGTCAAATGTGGGTGTTGGGTCGTGCGTCCAATTACCGGAATAGACACCTTCGAAATATCTTGCTGTAGACTCTCCAGATAAGGGATCTGGTGCTGTGCCTGAGGTGCCGTACCTGACCCTTGACCAAAGCTTATCTGCCTCATCGTAAAGTCCGACTTCATCTCCCTCGTCGCTGAGATTTCCGTCTCCAAACGTGATATTGATATATCCGCCGGAAAGAAATAAGCCGTAGCTTGATAAATTCATTGGGATGCCTACCGACTCAGTCTCCAAATACCAGCCCTTGCCCAAGGAGAGGTTCACACCGCTGATACTTGGATTGTAAATCTCGACCTGCTCAGGCCCTGAGTCCCTAATCTCAGTGAAATATGGGGGTTTGTAGTGCATTGTCGGATCCCTGTCGAATATCCATCCTGCCAGTATCGAGCTTGGGTCATCGTATCCATCTGGTGTGCCAAACCCCTCTGGCCATCTGCTCATGGACTTATCCTGAGAGTGAGGTGAGCTCCATCCCACCATGTCCACCAGCATTCCCTGGGGATCATACAGATATACATTGTCCGCAGCAACATCCATGTCAAAGTTAGCGGGGTAGTACGATTCTATCAGGGTTACGTAAGGGTCAAGAGGTGCCACTACGACCTTACCACCTTCGCCGATAATATACTCATCGTCGCACACGAGCTTGTATCCTGTTATGTCCATATCATATATGGGCGTGAACTCGATGTCAAGGTCATCATCCGCATCACTGATCAAATCGTATTGAATAGACCTGGCTCCATCTCCGCTGTTCAAGCCGATCGTATGGTTGCTCGGATCATCGATATTGGATATGTTTATACTGCCCGGACTGAGATCCTCGTATTGGAATACTATCTTCCCATCCTCCTCATAAAGGTTCACTTCAAAGGTCATGTATTTACCGTCATAATCGTAATTTGCTCCGCTTTTGTGCTCCATCATATAATAAGTAATTGTAAATATTCTATTGGGAGAAGTTCCTATCGTCTTGTAGTACACATCTCCACCGGCACTTACGGAAAGGTCGAGGTCGTCCCACATGGGGGCAAGGACGAGCTGCATATCATCGTCGGACAAGGGAAAGTCCAGGTTAACGGGTCTCGTGGGGTACGGATCGAAGGTGATATACCCGTTGACACCGACCTGGACGAGGTTGTAATCCTCGCCGTAAAAGTTGAAGGAGAAATCCATCCAAACGCCTTTAAAACCATCATCCTCATCAGTGAAACTCAAGGGTACACCACCATCGCTTGCATTGATAAATGAATAGGTGTTGGTGTCGTTCATTTCGTATGTAACGAAATCTCCGTCGTAAATGAGCTCAATGAATCCAACTTCCTGATCGGTGTTGTACAGCACCTCATTCAGTTTAAGATGAGGGTTCGGTGACACGGGAAGCACGGTATTTTTTGTTCCAATTGTCGGGCTCGTTTCCCTGTTCCAACTCTCTTCGTACATGTAAAGGTCATCTATATAGGTTCTTGCGTACCTTGCTGTCGATTCGTCCAATAACGGATCAGGTGCGGTGCCGTTCGTTCCGTATCCCACCCAACTGTAAAGGTTATTCTCTTCATCATATAAGCTTATGTTTCCGCCTTCGTCGTTCAGAGACAAACCTCCAGGAAAAGGCACGGTAGCATTGGTATGATTTCCGAAGACAAGATAACCTCCACCAGGCACGGTAGTTCCATTTGGTATCGTTATATTTACACCATTATATGTCATTCTCCAACCGCTCAGGTTGAAGACCGCGTTTTTTTCTCCCCGATAATACAGCTCAATGGCCTCGCTATCTGCCGGCGAGTCCTGGATTTCTGTTATAAACAATTCAAAGTATGGATCAGGTGTTTGATTGAAACTCCATCCTACGTTCTCAGAGGTCGTGTCGTTCCAGCCAACGTATTTCTCCAACTCGCTGAATTGCACGCGATCGGATTTAACAGATTTATCAGGGTCATGAGAGGAGTTCCACCCCACCATATCAAGGAGCTTTCCATTCTCATCGAACAGATAGATGTTGTCGCCCGAGGGGGTCACATCGAACCCGGCAGGGAAGGAGTTCTCATAGAGGGTATAGTAATTGTCTCCGGCTGTGACCAGATAATCCCCGAAAGTGTAAACTGAGTCGCACATGAGTTGGGTACCGTTAAGATTCTCTATCCCCAAATATGACATGATCTCTATGAACATCTCTTCTGTGTCGGGATTAAACAGCACCTCATTCAATCTTATGGGAGGCCATCCATTTACGATGCCAGCAACATCATTCTGCTCATCGCTCCAGTCTGGGCCTAACCCGTCCCCGAACGTAGGGGTCGAATCCCAGTTCCAATCGTTAGAATACGTCGATACCAAATTTACTCTTGCGACGGACTGATTTGGGGGAGGATCAGGCGGGTAGCCTTCCTGGCCAAAACCAATCTCGTCCTCAAGCTTGTTGTTAGGCGCATAAAAGATGGTGATGGTATCACCTTCATCGTTGATTACATCACTTCCCGTTCTGAAAACGCCGTATCCACTAGGTGGGATGGAAGTTGAGTTCCAAGAGCCTATTGTTATATTGGTGGCACCACCATCCAAAGATATGTTGATATCAGTAACGTTGGCTGTGCCCTCGCCTTTGTTGTAAATTTCTATATACTCATCCACTCCGCTGTCCATTATCTCGGTTATAATTAACTTTGGTTGTGGCTGGGAAACAATGGCATAAAATGCCTGGGCATCGCTGACATTCTCCTGAAGACCTGCCAAACTTGAACCGAAAGCCACGACGAGTGAAATCGTCGCTTTCTCGCCATCAGGTATCGTGCCGATGTTCCAGTCGATAACAGAACCTACGTTTTCGTCAGGAGCAGTGGGATCGGTTTGGTTGGGACTGTTAATGGCATTGTATATATCATCATCAGCTCCCAAACCGGGCAGAGAATGCCAATTGCTAGTGTCTCCATCCGTACCCCAATAATGATCGATTGGATCTGAAACGTTGGCGGACGAAAAACCGAAGAATTGATTGGTAGCGTCCGTGTCGGTGTAGTAATAGATGGAGTTTCCTGCGTCCCAGTTGTCCCAGTCATCTACGTTCCAATCGTCCTCGAAATTCGAACATAGGCGTATACCAGCCATAGCGCCCGTCAAATCCGAGCCGTAGATGTTATGTATCTTCCACTCTATAATCGCCCAAAAAGCTCCTTCTTGTGTCCATGCTGTTTGGTGGATACGAACGTCATCAGGGTCTGTAATCCGCCATTCTGTGAAAGTGCCATAAATTTCTTGTGTTCCGCCTGTTTCTTCCAAAGTCATGGCTTCATCCCCGGGGATCACATCAAAATCACCATCCTCAAAAAGGAGACCGGGGTATAAAGCAGCCACATCAGGATCAACAGCATCGTAATATTCGTCGTGGTAAAGAAAGAAGTACTGTGATCCATCCAGAAGCGGTATAAGGGTACCAGCACCAGTATCTACCCTGACGTCCCCGAACCTGCCAATGTCGCTAAGCGGCAGCGTGATATTGCCTGCATTTAATTCCAGAAAACTGTCTGCCCCCTCAACATGAGATATCATCGGGGAAAAAGCAACGAAAAGCGCGCCCATAACAAGGGAGGTAACAATAAACAGCGAAATAAGCCTTCTTACAGATTCGGTTCGCATAAGTTGGCTCCTAAAGACTAAGATCATATGCCCACTCCATCAAATGCAAGATACAAACACATCGAACACATTAACTATATAATTGACTAATCTTAAGTATTTTATGGTTCATTCTTATTCGATAAAGATATATAAAAATATAAATGAATTTTTATAATAAAAAATAATCCTGTATATCAATACTTGGGGTAAAATCACCATGTTTATAAAACCCCAAATTTGATATAGTTATTAATAGATTATAGATTTATTATCCGTTAAACCTACAATCAAAAAAACAATCAAAATTATTTATCGGTCTTGATGATATGGAAGGTATAGGTATATTGAGGGGAAAATTGATAGTGCTTGCCGTAACTTTTAGTTTTTTTGGGAGCCTTCTAGGAGCCATGAATTTGTTCTCAACCCCTGCTTTGGCAGATCAGGGTGGTCCTGATGAGTTCGGATATATATGGACTGACAGCAGTGCTCCTTCCCCAGCAGTTACGTACGACTGGGTTGATGCAATTATGGGCACCGAGCTCGTATGGATCGATGGGTCAATTCCCGGGGATAATATGTACAATTATACGGAGCTTCCCTTTCCTTTCGAGTTTTACGGCGTGGAATACACGTCAATTTATGTGAACCTAAACGGTGCCATCGATTTTGGAGAACCGAATACGGTCCACGATTCGTTCATAAACAAAAACATTCCAGACCCTGCGGCGCCAAACAACTATGTAGCAGCCTTTTGGGACGACCTTCAGATATTCGATCCCGTAAATCAGAAGGTTACCGTTATGGAAGGCGGCGCGGCACCTGAAAGATATTTTGTGATTGAATGGTATCATGTATCCTTTTTTGCAGCAGATACCACTGAGATAACCTTTGAGATTATTTTATACGAGAATGGCAGCGCCATCAAATTCCAATACCAGCAGATCGAATCAGGTAATGATTCAGGCAATAACGGTGCAGAGGCTACTGTTGGCATAGAGAGCCAAAGCGGAAGCATTGGTTTATTGTATTCATACAATGAACCGAACATGCAAAACGGCATGGCCATAGAGATCAACCTTCCGGACTACGAGTTCGACACAAAAGTTTACGACCTTTCCACCCCTGCATACGTTATGACAGGTTCTTCCTTCTATGTCAACGCTACCGTGACTAACAAAGGGGATCATATCGAGAACATAGAAGTGAATTTTACCATCAATGGAGCTCTCGAGGATCAGATTTATCTCAACAACATCGCCCCCAACGAAAGCGCAAATGTGAGCTTTACTTATTCGCCCCTCTCAGATGGAGAATATCTCGTTAAAATCGAAACCACACCTCTAGCAGGCGAAACATTCACGTTTGACAATTATCAATTGAGCGTTGTAAATGCGTTCACACCCACTCACTATCTGTTGGTAGACCAAGGCCACGGTAATGACCTTTCCGATCTCGACACTCTCTTTGAAGATCTGCTTTTACACCGCTATTGGATCAATTATTCAGATCAACCCCTTACTTCGGGCACACTCTTTGGCCACGACGCACTTTTGTGCTTAAGGCCTTCAGTACCGTACGATTCAATGTTTGAAGTCCCAGCAATTCAGAGTTTTCTTGAAGACGATGGCGGTGATCTATTTGTTCTCGCTGGATGGAATCAGAGCGTCATAAACAGTTTAACATCTTCATGGTCGAACATATCCTGGGATGGGGCAGCCCCAACAAGTGCAAATAGGGTAACGAACTACATAGCCTTTCATCCCATTGGGGAGGATTTAGAGGAACTTTATTACACAGATCAATCCTTCTCACTAAATCGAGGAACCGGTGCCTTTGAAATCGTGACAGATTATGTGGGCTCCACCCTCCTGGGCGCAGCCGATAGGGTATCGGTGGGTAAGATATTTGCTGTCAACGGCCTTGGGGATTTTGACAATTCAAGGATCAACAACTACGATACCAAGAAGTATTTGGAAAACATCTTCGAATGGCTTCTTAGACCTGTCGAGGTCAACGATGTCGGGCTATGGAACTTTCGCGTAATAGATGTTTCACCGCCGGCCACAAGCTTTTACATCAATGCGACAGTTACCAATTATGGCTCCAGCGAGCAGGCGAGCATGGATGTGTATCTCCTTGTTGACGGGGGGTTAGAGGATTTATACACTATTACCCCTCTGCCCATAGGGGCCAACGAGAATGTATCATTTACGTACAGCCACGGTGTTGAGGAAACCATTCTCGTGGAACTCATAGCCTGGCTGCCAGGGGATGATCATCCTGAAGACAACAATATGAATAAAACAGTTATAATCACCTCTTTGATGGTTGTGGGATGGACATACGGCGATTCCAGCGATTTTGTTAACGGATTTGAGGATGTTATGGAGAGAATGCTTATCAATTATGACCCAATGCCCAGCGGCTACGGGTCTAGTGGGCCTCCTGCATCCTTATGGAATTATCCCTTTATCCTACTAGACGGCGATGGCGACGTGAAGGATAAGGAAACAATATTGAGCACCGCCTTCAACGGCAGTATCCTCGTGGTGAATTATCACACCTTCGAACAGCTGTTGGACGAATTAAACTCCCCAAACGTATTCATAAATACTTCCAATGGATTCACTTCTCGATACATTTTCGTCGGCGGCGGATTGATAGTAGAGTCCGACTTTTCAAATGATGATAGACTTGCAGGAGAGTGGATGGACTACACAACAGAAAAAAAAGATGACCTTGCCCTTCATTTGAGCGAACTATTGAACATATTGCTCAGAGATAATGATATCACAGTTTCCCT
>CBDVCK010000092.1:0-11769 GCA_965372465.1 uncultured Thermoplasmata archaeon
CGTTCTATATTGATGAGGTATATCTTGATGATCCTGCTGATAGCGAAGAATCGTTTTTCTTGAACTGGAGTGTGCCTTCATGGGTCACTTCCGGAATTTACAATTTTTCAGTGAAAGTCTACAATACAAGTCAAGACTGGGAATTCACTTTCCGGAACAATACCTACTTCTTTGTGGATTATCATGCCAAGATCACATCAGTTGAACGGGTAAATTCCGAGGTCATAGAAGGCGATACAGTGACCTACAGGATCCATATCAATAACTATCTTGAACCGATTTCAAATGCCAAAGTTTGGGTTCAATTGGAAGGAAGGGATTATGATCCATTCATGACACCTTTTGATCATTACGATTTCACGATCACGACCATTGCATCCGGAATTGATGTTGTGGTGGAGGTCGAGATTATGATTTTCGAACCCGGAACCTACAATGTCTCGGCTGGAATTCATTTGAAATGGGCACTTATGGATCAAGCTGAGGGGTATAAAACCGAGGTGCGGGGGATCCGTGTTCTGGATGTCAAATACAATTATCCCATATACTTTAAAGAGGATACGATCAATGTCAGCTTTCGGTATTTTGCATTTTCCGATTTTACTGCTTCGGCCTCAATTTCGGTTCTGGATCAAACAGATCAGGTATACAATCCCCACAATTTCTTTAATGGAACAAGATGGCTGAACTTTACCTGGACCATTCCCAAATTCTTCCCTAACGGAACCTATGATATCGATCTTGAAATAATCGGACTCGGAAGAACCCTTGAGGCAGGGACCGATTCCATGAGGGTGATTGTGGTCAGGGAGATTCTGGATCTGGCTGAAAAATACCTTATTTCGAGACAGTATCCCAATGGTGCATGGAACCAGTCTGAGTGGTGGTTTGGTCTCGAGCCCGATTTCAATGAAACTGCAAGGGCCCTGCAGGCACTTCTTTGGAGCGGAGTTGCGCAAACTGACCCTGTGATTCAAAATGCTGCAGATTATATTGAAGACAATATCCATCTTGATGTGGTAAAAAGAGTGGATAAGCTTGCAGAAGTGGTATGGGCTTTGGTCGAGGCAGGCAGGGGCTTTTCGCCCGAGACCCGGGATGCCGCAGTTACAATAAGAAAAATGCAGAACTGGGTTTACGAGCCTGAAATATGGCGTACTTATTTCGAGGGGGCAAATAATTCAAAATGGCTGGTAAATGTATCGGCCTATGATGATTCGGATTCTCTTATGTACTGGCACGAAGACAGTGGAATATTTACTTTCGATTGGGAAGGTGTCTGGGTTAATTTTTCGGTGCTTCCCGGTACAGTAAGATTGAATGTGACTCTTAAAACAAATTACACATTCTTTATGAGACAGTACGTGTACCCGCCCTTTTATGAGACAAACCCCAGGGAGTGGAATGGTATTTGGATAAATGATTACTCTGACAATGGTGACGGTGTATTATGGAATCGCACATGTTCAGAGGAATTCGAGTATGACCGCGGATGGGGTGAAAGAAAAGGGTATCCCTCGATTGCAGGATTCACGGCATGGGGTGTAATCGGACTCATTCAAGCAGGGACCATAGGACCCTATGAAAAAGAGGCTTTATATTCAGGTGTGGAGTGGCTTGTAAACAATCAAAGCGCAGATGGAAGCTGGTTCCCTTATGCACTTGACGGGTTATTGGGGATGGGAGGAAGTTATACATATCCTGGTATGATTGCAGGAAGTTGGACAGAGGATCATATCCTGAACACCGCAATCAGCGTAATAGCACTTGACATGAACAAAACTGCAGGTCCTTATATTGACAATGGTGTTTCATATCTTAAGACAAGACAGGACAGTGATGGTTCCTATCCATGGCTTACAGGTCCCTGGTACTATGAATCCAATTTGATATCGACTGCCCATACACTTCGGGCCCTGAGGCGCGCAGGTTACGAATTCACCATGGATTCGAGTTATGTCAAGGAAGGTGTGCGGTGGATATGTGCAGCGCAGGATCAGGATACGGGTTCGTGGGATATTCCCGAAAACTACACGCGGGTTTCTTCGGAGGCCATGCTTGCCTTGGCCTCTCTGAATTTCCAAAGAAAAATTAAGTTGGAGCCGGGGTGGAATTTGATTTCCCTTAATCTGGAACTTGGGAACACTTCTTTGGATTCTGTTTTGAAATCCATTTCCGGGGATTACGATGCAGTACAGTGGTATGATGCAGCGGATTCTCTTGATCCCTGGAAGCACAGTCAAATAGCAAAACCCAATCACCTAAACGACCTGACTCAAATAGACAACAAGATGGGATTATGGGTTCACATCACAAACTCTGCAGGAGCCACCTTGACATTTTCTGGTGCGGAACCCCAGAGGAATTCTGAAATCACACTCCATACTGGCTGGAACCTGGTCAGCTATCCATCACTCAGCAGTAGAGGCAGGGCTTTGGCCCTGAACAATGTGAATTTTGCAGCCGACATAAACATAATTCAATGGTATGATGCAACCAGCGATTCCTGGAATGCGGTAGGCTCGGGTGATAAGATGGATGTTGGAAAGGGGTACTGGGTCCACTCGAATGTTGATATGGTATGGGAAGTTCCGATTTAATTACCCATTTTATAGATTAGCATGGAAATGGATTTCCATTGATAGTGGAAAATTTCATTTTCCTCTATAGCATGGAAAGTGACCCTTTGAAAAAGCGTCATCGGTAATCCTTTGGAAGATATATCAAAAGCTATTTATAATTTTTAATTTTATTTTCGGGATTAAAAGAGTAGGACCAATTGGGATATGAAAAACAGTTGTTATTAAAGGATTAAATGATCTTATTTCAATCTCTCTAAAATTCGTTCAATATATGGTTTCACTTCAGGTATGTTTTCCTTTATAATCTTCCATATATTCTCGAAATCGACTCCAAAATACTCGTGAATAACGATATTCCTCAAACCTATTATTCTTTTCCAAGGGACATCAGAATATTCTTCCCTTACATCATCAGGAATACTTTTGGCTGCTTCTCCAATTACTTCCAAATTTCTCAAAACAGCATCTCTGACTAGATCATTTTTTATAAAATCGTCATAGCCAAAATCTGCGGTGTAATTATCAATTCTATTAATAGATTCTAAGATATCATTTACATATAATCTATAAGATCTTTCACTCAAGCGTATACCGCCTCTTTAAGAATAATGTCCGAGAGTTCGGGTTTCAATGCTTTTACAGTAACCAAATCTACCTCAATCCCTAAGATTTCTTGGAGAAACTCTTTCAAATCTATAATCTCCCACCCAATTGGTTCATTAAGGTCAACTAAGATATCCACATCACTGGTATTTGCTTCCTCTTCCCTTACATAAGAACCGAAAACTCCGATTTTCGTAACCTTAAACCTGTTCTCTAGTTCGATCTTATGTTCCTTTAATATGGATTTGATATCGTCGAGAGTTTTCATTTCGCTTCACCTACGGTTTCAAGGTCCAAAATATGATTTCGCCTTATTATATTTATGCTTTTTCATATCGTTCGATTTCTCGAACATATATTCATTTTATCGAACTATGGGATACATTTTGATCCTTAGCAATTTTCATCCGATTGCCGGTGCAAACTGATAATACTCATTCTCGTCAAAATACGCGCAGGTGATATTGGATAATTTGGTACGTTTCTTCAGGCATTTTGCGTAAAGTGCGAGTTGGTTAATGACATTCCCCTGCTTGTCTGGCTTGTAGTCCATGAGATGGATGCGGTTGCTTCTGACCTGGATTAGATCTATATGGCCTATGAGGAGCTTTTTAAATCCTGATTCGGTTAGGTATAGTGGAACTTCCATTGCCACTGTTGCCGAGTCGTTTGTCAGAAAAAATTCTTCGACTTTTTCGTGACGCTCTGATTTTGTCTTGGTAAGTTCTAAGGCGAGGTCTGTCATTCTGCATGCTGGGCTGTTTTTTACTGATCTGATATTTGGTTTGGGGAGGTCTATTTCGTTTGCCAGAGTGGAGCAGCGCAGGATATCTTTTGACTGGAAGAGGTAATCCTTGGGGTCATTTAGCATGGAGTTTATGTACCATTTTAGTTTAGGGAACTGCTTGCCTTTGATATTGAGCTTCAATGAGTGGGCCTTGAAAAGGTATGGTTGTGGGTGAAAGAGCCTTCGTGTTCTGATGATTTGGTTGGGGTCGAGGTCGTACTTCTTTCTGAGTTTTGTGAATGGGAGCTCGTCTTCGTGGCGGGAAATCCAGTTCCTAAGGGTGGACATGGGTATCTTTGTCTTGAATCTTCTGCGCATTGTTCGAATTGTCATATCCAGGGTGTGGCCCTGGTTGTAGTAAGTGAGAGCTGTGAGGATGAGCTTTTGAGGGTAGGATGTTTTGGGGAGCTTACGGTCCGAAAAGCGCTTGTTGCAAGTTCGGCATAGGTAGAGTGGGACAGTATCCTCCTTAACGGACCTTGTACCACTTTTGACTACTTTTTCCGAAGAGTGACAGTGCGGACAGGCGGGTGGCTCGAACTTAAAATCCTCGAAAATGGTGGTCAGGGTCTTCTTTGGCATTAATCTTACAATGGGTTGTAAATATATCAATCTATCTCACGGATTCGGCATGCCATTTGCGGGGGATGGTTGATCATTGAGCAAAGGGTGATTTTAAAGCACTGGGTCTGTCCCTTCTAATCCCGCGTTTTGGGGGGTTTCCAGGCCGAGCAGAGGGGGTATATGCGGGGTTTTTTGAGGGTGGGTACCATCTGCTGGAGGTGGGTGCGGTTTTTGGCCACCCAGAAAGGGGTGGGTTAATTCCTAGACGGTATTTTAATCGGGACATTATCAGGACATAATCGAGACATTATTAATTTTGTAAAAGGGGTTAGAGGGCGGAGCCCCTAGTAGAACTGTGAAAAATTTTTGGGTTTAGCATGGTGACCTTCGGTCTTCATTAATAGATGAAAATGTAATCTTCACTATAAAGGGGTAGAATCCCTTGGAGATGAACCACTATGAATCCGTACTTTGCTAAAGTCATTCCCGAACCTCGGTTCAAACAAATTTCTGGTTTCTAAATTTTCGGGGGTTAGAGGGGTGGAAGCCTTTAGGAAAAAGGAGAATTAGTCCTCAACTCTTTTCTCAATCTCGCTTATAAATTCTTTTGAAATCTTCAATATAGCTTCTGCTTCGTTGTCACTTACTCCGAATCCAGTGGAATAATCGCCCTTCTGCCTTAAATCATAAGCTCTTCTTAAAGCCCTACCAAATTCTCTATCTATTATTCCAGTTTTAATAAAATGCTCTCCAAACAGTGCTATCACACCTTTGTGGGTCGAAGCCGTGATCTTTTTTTTCAAAAGCAGAGCTTCTGTCATGAAAAACATACCATAATAGCATCTGGATGCACATGAATCGTAATCCCCGTCTTTGAATGATAGTTCAGCCGTTCTTAGAAATCTCTTTGCCTTATCCCGAAGATCATCCAGTTCCTTCATATCGCGACTCCTTCGGCTTTCGTGTTCAGGATAAAGGGTGAGTTGTAATTTTCATAGATACTTTCTGGTATTGCGAATACAGATATCAATTCTTTTCTATCCAAAAGAATATCAAGCAAAAAGTCTGAGAGTTCATTCTCCACATCTTCAGCATTGATGCCGTCATCTATAATTGCCACCATATCTATATCCGAAGCCTCTGTGGCCTCTCCCCGGGCAAAGGAACCGTAAACTATGACTTGTTTTATACCATCGCCATATTTATCAATGAGAAATCTCTTAATCTCAATGGCCAAATCTTTGATATCTTCAAGGGTTCTCATGGACGATCACCGTCATTTCCTTTGGTACAAAATACGATTTCGCCTTATTATAATTATGCTTCTTTTATCTTGTTCGATATTTCGAAGATATGTTCATTTTTTTATTTAGATATAATCAAAGCTATTTCATTTTTATACAATACTTGGTGTGAACTGATAATATCCATTCTCATCAAAATAGGCGCAAGTGATATTTGATAATCCAGTTCGCTTCTTAAGGCATTTTGCGTATAACAATAGTTGGTTTACTACATTACCGTTCTTGTCAGGCTTGTAGTCCATGATATGTATGCGTTTGCTTCTGACTTGAATAAGGTCTATATGACCTGTGAGGGGTCTTTGGAATCCTGATTCGGATTTGGTTAGATATACAGGGAGTTCCACTGCAACAGTGGCTGAATCGTTTACAAGGAAGAACTCCTCCACCTTGTTGTGTCGCTCTGATTTGGTCTTGGCAAGTTCTAATGCGAGATTTGTCATTCTGCATGCAGGGCTTCCTTTTACTGATCTGATATTTGGCTTGGGTATGTTGATTTGGTTTGCTAGGGTTGAGCAGCGCAGAATATCTTTTGACTGGAAGAGGTAATCCTTAGGATCGTTGAGCATGGAGTTTATATACCACTTGAGTTTGGGGAACTGCGTGCTTGGATGGGTTTTGGCGGGTCCAGTGGTTAGGGGTTGAGCTAAGGAAACAAATTTTGTAATTTATTATAAATACTGTCAATTGAAAATATCATCAAAAAGTATATGAGCTATGATATCCATATAGATATCTGAATTGATATGGTAAAAGATATTCCAGAAGAAATAGACTTCGGAGTAAAATGGAAGGGTAAATATCTGAGACCATCAAAACACGCCATCTATGAGATGATAAAGCTGGGTTATGATTTATATGATGTGCTGTCAATATTAGAAAATGGATATGATTGTCGCAAAGGAAGGCGGGCAAAAGGAACATTCGAAAAATGTATTAAAAAAGGGCGGAAGATCATAAAAGTCGTTGTGATAAGAGTTCAGGCTTACGATATCAATGATGAGAGTTGGTTGATAAAACATGTCGGAGGTGTATAAAATGCCCAAAAAGAAAGGTATGGAATGTGTCTGTGGCGAAACAGCAAAGGAGTCACACACAAATATCGAAGGATACAAGGTGAGATCCTGGAAATGTAAGAAATGTGGGGAAGAATACATCGATAGCAGTGATGCCGAGTTTGTTCTACTGGCAAGCAAGACCAGAAAACACCCTATAAAGGTTAAAGTGGGTGTATTAGGAGAAAGTTATATAATCCGAATACCGAAGGAAATAGCCGAAATAATGCATATAGCCAAGGGCAAGGTGGCAAAGATCACATTAGCAGGTCCCAATGATATCCTTGTAACTGTCGAAAGTTAAAATAGATTTCTTGGAGAAGAGCCCAGTATCCGAATTCCCATCTGCGAATGTCACCACCCGTATTTCGTATACAATCTGCAGGAGTTAACGCTCACGGATTGTATACAATGTAACGCTCGCAGTTCGTAAAGGATATTGGGGTTACCGCTCGTATATTGGAAATGACTTTTGAGGTTCAGCGCTCATATTTGGTATACAGAGTGCAATTTTGATGAATTAACAATTAATTGCAATGCACGTGCATGTAAATATCTCAACTGATCATTGTTGAGAAACGATAATTTCCATACCAACTGTGGGAGTTGGAAATATCAGGTTTTGGTAGTTGATTTTGAACACTGGCGGAGCCCTTTTGATCCCGGGGAATATGGCATTTTCAGCCGAACAGAGGTGGTATGTGGGGTGATTTTGATGGGGGATTTCCAATCCGCGGGGGTTGGGAACGATTTTTGGCTCTGCGAGGCTGGAATTGCCATAGCTATCACCCGAAGAAGTAATACGAGTCCAGGTTTATAATTTTTAAGGGTTGAAGGGTGGAGCATCCATTAACTGGAGATTCAATCTATAGTTTTTATCGGTATAATGCGTCGATCAAGTAATGATTTATCATGATAGAATTCCTCTATCTTATCCACACCTCCAAAAACCATATTGGGTTGGATTTTATCATAATGATCCGTGTCTTCAATCTTCAGGTAATTTAGAAAGGGCTCTTCATATTTGGTTAATAATATGCGCTCTATAGTATTTTTGTATTTCTTACTGCGAACCTTGTCCTGGTACTCATCAAGATCAAGTTTTCCCTTACCATCCTTTGCACCTTCATACTCCTTATTCGGGATGCCGATTTTTCCCCAGAACTTTTGAAAATACCTTTCGAAAAAAGCTCTGTGTCCCAGGCAGAAATACCAGGTTAGATACTCAACAAAATTGATGTATTCTCCGGATATAAAGGCCGTTTTCAGTTTTTCATCTTCAACTAATGATAGAAGAAGTGTCTTATCGATTGGAAAGCATCTTGATTGAATAGCAAGATCATCACGAACATAATAACTGAAGTGACCATCAATCATCAATCTTCCTTTCTTACGATGAAGAGAAATTATTTCTTCAATAGGTTGCCATCTATAATTATAGGCAAGTCTAATTTCCCTTGGAAGGCACCATTCCATATCGTTAGGAATGAAATAAGCCCAGTGATCGCTAAAATGTTTTTCGGCTATGGTAAACCAGGTTTGCAACCTGGTTTCCGGCCTATTCCATGTTTTTGTAAAATAATTCATCATTTTTTCAGGTAGTAACCAGAGTAAGTTATCCATCTTCTGCCACCTCAACTTACATAAACGATTGGTCATTATATTATACTTTTCGATAAAATATCCCGGGAGCAGAAAGGTTATATGGATAAAAAAGATATTTTAGGTTACTAAATTTTATTTTTGGGATTAAAATGCAAAGCTTTGTGAAATGAGAAATGGTATTTACATCCAGACCTTAAATATTTTGATAGGAACCCCCAGCCCTTTCAGCTCTTCGGTGAATTCATTTCCAAAATCATATGGAAGTATCACTGCGCTTTTTGATATAACTTTCCCATTATATTTTTTTCCAATGCCATCATATTTGTATATTTTTTCTTCGCCGTCAATCACTTTTTTTGAGGTATAACCATGAACTTTTTTTGAAATTTTGACCTGAAGAGTATTGGGCTTACCGGAAAGATCATAACTGATGATCAAGTACGGTTTAAGAGCAAGATGTTCTGGGGTTAGAACAACCTTCCCATACAGAACCCTGCCCTCCCGAAATACGTTTCGGTAGTAATCCTCGTCATAATCGTGAAGATCCGTTACGACTGTTCTTATTTCCCTATGTGGTTGAAGTTCTGTGATAACTCTTGAGATAATTGTATATAAACCTTCTTTGTTTTTTGAATCCACGACCAGCATGATGTCGATATCAGAACGTTTATCATAGTCACCCCGTGCCATGGATCCAAATAATACTGCAGCCAAAAGAGAAGGTATTTCCTTTTTAATTCGCTCCAAGAATCTGTTTATTAGGTCCTCATCTTCAGGGTTCAACAATCCCACACTCCGATCTGATACCATCCAAAATCGCTCTCACTCTTTTTACAGTCTCGCCGTTACCCTGTGCTCCATACCACTTTCCCTGTCTATGGATATCGAGCTCACGAAAAAGAACTGCTATTTTGTTTAGATTGTTTTCATCTAAAAATCGTGCTAGACCCTTATGGGTATTTAGATGGGTCCCTATATTTTCTTCACAAAAATATGAGATATAATTCATTACCGCTCCGTAAACTGTCTCAACAATTATCTCCCATTCTGCCTCGGGATCCATCTTCTTCTGGATCGAATCGAGCCTTTTTGCTTTCTCGAGATGTTTTCCTGATTTCATGTAATTTCCTTCGTTAAGTGCTTATAGGATTCACGGATATTTAATCATTTCGGTTAAGCGTTTACTGAATCCTTCGGTAAGTAGTTAGCGATTTAGATTTATTTTTGACTTTTCTATAAGTACTTAGTGAATTAATATCTGTAAATCTTTTCACATATGTTAATAATTCGGAGTGAACTGAAAATATCCGTTCTCATCAAAATATGCACATGTGATGTTTGACAATTTGGTTCGTTTCTTGAGGCACTTAGCGTAGAGTTGGAGCTGGTTTACCACGTTTCCGCTCTTATCAGGCTTGTAGTCCATGATGTGGATGCGGTTGCTTCTGACCTGAATGAGGTCTATATGTCCTGTGAGTGGTTTTTTGAATCCTGATTCGGATTCTGTTAGGTAGACAGGGACCTCCACTGCTACAGTTGCAGAATCGTTTGTCAGGAAGAATTGCTCCACCTTTTCGTGGCGCTCTGATTTTGTCTTGGCAAGTTCCAGAGCTAGATCTGTCATCCTGCAGGCCGGGCTGTCTTTTACTGATCTGATATTTGGCCTGGGGAGGTCTATTTCGTTTGCCAGGGTAGAGCATCTGAGGATGTCCTTTGACTGGAAGAGGTAATCCTTGGGGTCATTGAGCATTGAGTTGATGTAGTATTTTAGCTTGGGGAACTGCTTACCTTTGATGTTAAGCTTTAGGGAGTGGGCCTTGAAAAGGTAGGATTGCGGGTGAAATAAGCGCCTTGTTTTTATTGTTTGATTGGGGTCCAGGGTGTACTTTTTTCTCAGCTTTGTGAAGGGGAGCTCGTCTTCGTGGCGGGAGATCCAATCGTTCAGGGTTGAGTTGGGAATTTTAACCTTAAAGCGGCGGCGCATTGTTCTCTGGGTCATGCTTATTGTATGGCCCTGGTTGTAGTAAGTGAGTGCCGTAAGAATGACCTTTGGCGGATAGGATGTGTGAGGAAGCTTGCGTTGAGAGAAGCGTTTATTGCATGAGCTAATATATCTAGTTTGAACTCTTTTTTTCATTCGCTCTTAAACCGGTAAAAGTTTTGCAACTAATTTGTTTACACCTTTCACCGTCTCTAAATTTCCATCCCAGTTTTTTAATAATGCTCCATATCGTTCTTCAACTTCGGCGAGAACTTTCTGACAATCTGTTCGTAACTCTTGGGATTCGAAACCGGTGAATACAACGACTATAAACGCATTCGTCGAATGTTCTATTATCAGTTTCGTATCTCCAACGGTCAAAGAACGTATTGTCTCTCTATCCTGAGCATGAAAACTATCCTCCACAAAATGTTTTACTGAGGTTAACATTCCACTTACGATATCTGGATCGAGATGCGATTCACTCTCCGATACGAGAGAAGTAAGTCTTAACCCGCTTGGATAATTGATAAGATGAATCTCTTTGGTTTTACATTCTTTCCACTTGAGCCTTGGTATAAAAAATTCTACAATCTTTGTTGAAATGGTTTTGATTGAATTTTGAATGAGAAAAAGAAAGATGATTACACCGAAAGCTAAAAAAAGTATAATCTGCGTATCGACTTTGTAAAGAAAATATGGGATAAATATTACAATGCTAACAACTGAAAAGGCCAGTGCTGCAGATATTTGGTTGATTAAACCGTTTCTTATTGCTAGTTGAACGTCAAATAACCGGTATCTGAGAATGGAGTAGAGGACACTAAATCCGAATGGTAGAACAACAGCAGGCCCTAGCGGTATCCCCTGGGGTAGAACTCGAATTCCAAAATTAACAAGAAATGCCGGGAACAAGCCTGTCAGAATAAATAACAATAACGTTATACATCCTCCATATAAAATAATTTTAATCTGTTTTTTCTCCAGACCATTTGATTTTCGATAAGAACTAAACAGATTAAATACGGTTATTAAAAGAAATACGCAGCCCATACCATAAAGTAATGATACAAGTCCTTGTTCGTATACCCCATATCCAGCCCAGTAAACAAGAAGTTTGGGGACCACAAGATCTGTGAAAAGTATTATTGGCGTGAGAAATAAATATAGGAAAACAAAGGTATATTTTAAAAGTTTCAAATCGTGAGGGGGAACATGTTGTCTTGGGAAAATAAATGAAAAATAAAGGAAAGGGAATATCGCCAATGCACATGCAGGAAATAATAATCTT
>CBDVCK010000093.1:0-11752 GCA_965372465.1 uncultured Thermoplasmata archaeon
CGTCAAGATATATAGCTTCTCAAAATCAAAATCTCTGTTCACAACCAATGATTCCTCCGGGACTGGAAAGCGGTAGATTGAAATTATTCCTAAAATTTTCCTTTCATCTTCACCAAGCTTTGAGAACAGTTCATCGTGCATATACCTTTCAAGATCATTTTTTGATTCAAGAATTTCCAAAAATAGAGGATTCCCTGCGGTTAATCCATAGATCTTGTGATATTTTTTCTTATCTATACCCTTTTCTTTAAGCAGTTTCTTGCTGCTTTCAAAATCAAGACCTTCCAGCCCCAATTCTGCAACGATTTTCCTTGATTTTACATCCCTTGTATCATAGAAGGGGACAATCTCTCTGGACGCAATCAAAATTTTCGTTTTTGCAGATGAAACCAGCATTCTTAGAAAATATACAAAGAATTTCCTAATCTTCTCTTTGGACTTCTGAAAATCGTCAAACACCAGCACCGCTTCTATCTTACCAATGCTTTTTCCGAGAATCCTTGACACTTCATAATAGTCCAAATCTATACGCGCTCTCAGATATAACTCCAGATGGTCATGGCCTAACTTGGAAAGGAATTCAGCTATTTTCAGAAGTACTCCCCGCAATGTGTCCAGTTCATTAAAGTTATGCCAAAATAGATGCCTTGATTGACGATAGTCTTCAATCAGTTTTGCAGCAAGTGTTGTTTTACCTATTCCCGCCATTCCATGAATATAGATGATATTGTGCTTTTCTTTGTCCTCAAGCCATTTCTTAATCTGGGACATCTCCTTTTTTCTTCCGAAGAAATGTATGATTTCTGGTGCTTCACTGGAAAAATCAAAGTACTTTTTCTTTTTAATTCCTAATATGGTTTTGATATCAATGGTCCTATCCCTTGACATGTCGTTGTAGATGTCTTGGAGGGTAATATCTTCATGAATATTCTCCTTCTTTAGATAGGATATAATGTTTTTGAGTTTCAATTTCTTTGTGGTGGAATCTGGTAAAATAAGAGATATCTGCATGTCAGAATATTCGTCTTTTAATTCCCTTGCGTACTTTTGTCCCGAATCGGTGAGAGAATAGAATTTCTGTCTTTTTTTAGCTTTCTTCATCCTCCCGTAGGACTCCTTTACAAAACCGTCGGCCACGAATTTTTTAAGGAGCCTGGGTATATAATTTCTATTTGCTCCCACGGACTGCGCAATACCGTTTTGTGTGGATTCGAACGGAATATTTGATTTACTTTTTATATTCCTGAAATTTAGAAGGTGAAGCAAGATTCTCTTCTCTACTGAAATCAGACTGTCTTGTCTAGGCATTATTGTCAACCCTCGGTAAATTCGCGCAGGTATTCGATATGGACTGATAATCAATATTATGGTAATATATAATAAAACTTCCGAGATATGGATTGAATATTAAGCTTTTGGCTCATCAATCCTCAACTGACTAAAAACCTTTAAACCCCACAAGACCATAACCGAAAATAAGGTGTGACGGTTGAGGGGAAAGATATTGTTTGTGAAGGATAAAAGCTCACCCCTAAAGACACTGCTCTACCGCATGCTGTTCATACTCATACTTCTATGCATCATAGCATTGGTGTTCTGGCTGGATAGGGATGGGCTGGAGGACACAAGAGATGATGATATCAGCCCTGTGGATATCATTTACTTTACCGCAATCACCATCACAACAACAGGTTATGGAGATATTCATCCAGTGACTGAGTCGGCAATGCTTTTCGATTCGTTTATCGCAACACCCATGAGGGCAATTATATGGATAGTGTTTATA
Source organism: uncultured Thermoplasmata archaeon (assembly GCA_965372465.1). Lineage (GTDB taxonomy): Archaea > Thermoplasmatota > Thermoplasmata. Next base: position 1,787 of record CBDVCK010000093.1, read on the forward strand.
GGTACAGCGTATCAACTCGTACTGCAACAGTTCATGGAGGAGAGGCGCATGAAGAAACTTCAAAAGGATTTGGAGAATCACGTAATCATTGCAGGCTACGGAAATACAGGCAAGGCCGTGGCCTCGGAGCTTGTGGCGAAGAACTATCAGAAAGAGCAGATAATAATAATGGATAATACGGAGGAAGCCATAAATGAAGCTGCAGAGGACGGATTTTTGGGACTCTTGGGTGATGGCACAAAGGAGGCCATGCTCACAAAGGCTGCTATATCCAAGGCTAAGCACATCATTATAACCTCCTCAAAAGACGATACAAATGTACTCATCTCCCTCACTGCCCGGGACATGAACAAGAACATAAAGATCATTGCCAGAGCCAATCAGGAGGAAAACACAAAGCTTTTAAAAAGAAGTGGTGCAGATATTATTATCTCGCCATCTGTTGCAGGTGGGCATCTTATGGCTGCCGCAACCCACCACGAGCATCTGGCATCCCTACTTCAGGACATGCTTACTGCAGAGCGTGGAATAAGAACAGGTGAAAGGGCAGTTACCGAAGGGGAGGTAGGTAAAAAGCCAAAGGAGCTTACCGGCATGGTTGTAATCGGGGTTCAAAGGGACGAAAAACTCCTGGATGTCGGGGATTTGGATGCCGTGAAACTGAAATCCAAGGATATCCTGATTTTCCTTGAGAAAAAGCCGTAAAACCATATTGATAGAAAATGGCAGGGTTTTGAGATGAAGGTAGGAATAATTGCGGTTCAGGGTGCTGTATCCGAGCATATCGAGGCAGTGAGAAAGGCATTAAGTGAAGCAGATATAAAGGGAGAAGTGGTGCCTGTTAGAAAAAGAAGGCAATTGGAGGAATTGGACGGCCTCATCATACCAGGGGGAGAGAGCACCACGATTTCAAGGCTCCTTGATAATGCCCACATGATTAAGAAAATCAGAGAGATGGCTAAATCCCGAATCCCGATTATGGGCACCTGCACAGGCTGCATACTCATGGCAAAAGAGGGAGACGAGGAGGTGAAGAAGACAAAAACAGAGCTCCTTGGGATTATGGACATGAAGGTCATCCGAAACGCCTATGGAAGACAAAGAGAATCCTTCGAGACATTATTAAAGATAGGTGGTTTTGATACGCCCTACAAAGCGATTTTCATCCGAGCCCCTGCAATAGAAAGGGTTCAACCCCCCTGCCAGGTACTCGCTTCCTTTGGGGATAGGATAGTGATGGCAAGACAGGAAAACCTCCTTGCAGTTGCTTTTCACCCGGAACTCACAAACGATCTGAGAATACACAAGATATTATTGAATATGATTCTAAGCCGTGATTTTTAGGGATGATTTTGTGCTCGCAATGGATTTATAATTTCCATGCAATATTACCTGTGGTGATTATTTGAAATATGCCATTGACAACCGTTTTATAACTCCAGCCCTGTCCTCGGACAGCCTGAGACCCAAGATCGTTGCACCTCCCCCCTCCTTTAAACCACCTGAGAAATCACCGAACTTCATTTTAATCAAGATCGAACCCGGTAAGGTAGAGGATTGCATCAAACATCTCAAGAGGATAAAGGGAATATCCGGATTTCATGCAGTCTACGGGGAATACGACCTGGTTCTGATAGTAAGAGAAAGGGACAAGTTCGATAGACAGCGTCTCATGAAAATGATATGGGCCCTGACAGGTGTTGTGGATGTCCAGACCCTGGTAGCCGCCTCGTGATATTCTCAGGAAGATTTGTTAACCCCACAATTAAGATAATCGAGAATGCTTTTATATGCGTATCACTATGTGTGTTAGGTGACATTTTATGACGGATAAATCCGCAAATTTCGTTTTGGTCAAAATCGCAGTGGGTGAAGAGGACGAATCCTATAACAAGCTTCGGGAGATTCCCGGGATTTCAAGCATCCACTTTGTTTACGGTGAATACGATATGGTCATCGTCATCGAGGAAAGGGACACAACTAAATTAAGGGACATCATTATGAAGAGCATAAGAAACGTAAAAGGAGTAATCGACACCACAACACTGGTTGCTGCGGACTGATTACTGGGCGTTTTTACACAATAAGAGCAAAAAAACCGTGATTTGGCCCGTATTTCATCAAAACCGTATTATAGTTGTACTGTACATATATTTTCTGTAATTCCGGATTAAATCGAAATCCATAGGAGGGAGGTTTAATGAGAAATAAACCCACAAGATTCAGAACCTATTCTACTTGGTCCATTGTATGTCTACTGATTTTCAGTATACTTGCATCGGCTTCAACGGTTGGACCTGGTACAAGCGACTGGACGATGTATAGGTATAATAATGAAAGAACCGGCAACTCGCCCTTGTCAAGCAATATCGTAAAACCTTCAGTAAAATGGAGCTTTGAAACAGAAGGTATTATCCAATCACCGCCAACTGTGGGGGATATCAATAATGACGGCGAGTTCGAGGTAATATTCGGGTCCAATGATGAACATCTTTACGCACTGGACATGTACGGGAATGAACTTTGGAATTTTCCTGTAGAAGGCAGGATCGTTAACTCTCCCACCATTGGAGATGTTGATGGGGATGACCTTAATGAGATAGTATTCGGAGGCTACCTTCAAAACACAGGCGATCCATATCTTTATGTGCTCAACGGTGAGGATGGAAGTCTGATCTGGCGGTACGAAAGCAATATTTCAGGAAGTATTCATCGAGGATTTCAGGCCTCCCCTTTACTTTTGGATATAAATGATGATCAGATCAACGATATTTTGATTGGAAGCCAGGACAGGTATTTCTATGCTTTCAACGGACCTGACGGTCACATTCTCTGGCGCTCTCCGGAATTCGAGCACTTCGTTCGGGCCTCCTCGCCTATGGGAGACCTGGATTTGGATGGGGAGCTCGAGGTTGTGGTAATCGATAACCATGCTTTAATCAGGGTATACGAAGCAAAGACAGGAACCCTTGAATGGGAGACCGATTTGGGCCATGGTGTGGAGGCAACCCCGATTCTAGCTGATGTTGATGGCGACCCCTTCGACGAGATAATTGTGTTTACAGTAGGCGGAGAGGGTTTTTCGGGTGATGCTATAGTATTGAACCATGATGGCTCGGAATTGTGGAGAAACAGCATTCACACCTACTTCTACACATCACCCACAATCCTGGATTTGGATGGAGATGGGCTTTTGGATATCATAGGAGGAGATACTAACGATCACACCATAATAGCATACAAGGGCACGGACGGCACGATTCTCTGGGAGACGGTCTTACCAGATTCCACATGGTCCCAGGCACCCTTGGTAACAGCCGATATCGACGGCGATGGGGTAATCGAGGTTCTGGCAGGTGCAAACCCTCATCTATACTGCCTCAGTACCGTGGACGGTGCAATCGAATGGACCTTTGAAACCACTGGTCATATTTGGGGCCAGCCCATTGTTGCAGATCTGGAGCAGGACGGCCTGGCAGAGGTGATATTCGGTTGCTACGATAATAATCTCTATGTGCTTGAGAACATGTACAAACCGCCAGTGGCAGATGCAGGTGAAAATCAGGAGGTTTACGAGGGGGATGAGGTTGAGCTGGACGGCAGTGCAAGTTATGACCCTGATGGTTCCATTGTATCCTATGAATGGGACTTCGATTCAGAAGACGGCCTGTGGTGGGAAACAAATTCAACCCCCGATGCAACAGGGGAAACCGCAGCAAAAATATATGGAGATGATGGGGGATTTGTGGCAACCCTAAGGGTTACGGACGATCACGGTCAATTTGATACAGATACCTGTAATATCACAGTTCTCAACGTGGTTCCAGATGCAACTCTTGAATCTGTGTCCATGGACCTAGAAATCGGGCTCAGGGTCGCAGGCTCCAAATGGAGCAATGTGGGTTTAACCTTATATGAAGATGATGAGGAAGTGGGATATCTCGAGGTTGAGAGGTGGCCGCAGAATCCAAATGACAATCCCATCTACGAGGACCCTTCTCTTCCAGTGACCCTTGATATTTCAAAAAGCTACAGAGCGGTGGTCACATACGATCCGTACCCAGATGATGGAGATGAAATAGAAGGTGATCAACCCAACAACGGAAAGGATAAGCAAGACAATGCAGGCAACCCTGTATGGATCATACTGAAATTCAGTGACGGAAGCGAGGTGCGAATCCACCATACTTTCAACACCCAGCAGAGCAAGAAGAAGGGAAGCACACATCCCAATCACATAGAGCCCTGGGAGGTGGATTTGAATGCCTATCTGGATGGAGGAGCATTGGAAATAACAACCCGTATTACGGACCCGGGAAGCGACGATGAGACCCTGATTTACACTTACGGCTCCCAGAACGTCACGATTACCTACCTGAACGATCCCCCGAATTTGGACCCATATCCTTCCCCAGAGGTCAATGCAGTGGACCTAACAGACACAATGCCAATTACATATGAGGGACCAGCAACACTGAAACTGACAGTAATCGATGACGACGGAGGCATCGTGGTTACAACACTTGTTATTTCTTGAAGAATGATGCATTTTAAGGGTCAATTAGCTGAAGTTTTAAGTTTGTCCTCATTAACGGTACAGATAACGTAAACGGAAAGCATAAGTATCAAAAAACATTTTCTTGTATGAATCTCGATTATCGCGGTAGCGATTTCGAATTCCGCGTAACTATATATTTCTATTTGTCGGGGGAATAGGCATGTTCTTTGAAAGAAATAAGGGAAGTTCCCATAGCATAAGGTATGTAAAAGTGCTGATATGGTGTCTTGTGGCAGTTGGCTTTGCCCTGATCCTGCTCATTTTAACAGGGACTGAAAATACAAAGGCAGATACTGTTGTCCCTGGTGGACCAGTATGTGATGATCCTTTTGTTAGTCCGGGATATAACGGACCATGGGATGCAACTGGAAGCCCCTACTGGGTTGAGGGAGATATTTGGGTCCCAAGTCCATTATCCCCTCCTGGCAGCCCTGACAACACATTGACAATCGATGGTTCATTAGGTCCAGTGGACATTCGATTCAATGGCTCCTACTCGTTCCGTGTAGGGCTGGCCACAGGAAATGTAGTGACCCTGAAAGCAAATTCAAAGGGAGGGGAAATTTATTTCAGAAGTAATGGAACAGGGATTACGTGGCAGGGTATCGAGTTCACGACAGATTCCTCGGCACCCATCCCAAATGATTCGATTCTGGAGGGAGCCTTAATTGAAAATGTAACCGGAGGCCCTGACACAGCTGTATGGCTCAATGGAGCAAGCAATGTCAATGTCTCAAACTGCGAAATTCGCTCTGTAACAGGAATCATTGATGGATATGGGATCCGCCTCTTCAACAGCATGATATCCACGGATGACAATTTTGTCATGGGAAACAGAATAACAGGCGTCACAGGGGTCCTTAACACATATGGTATATACCTAGAGAATGCGGATGGGAATGTAATCTACGGTAATACAATAGAGAACGTGATATCCATCGGCGGGGGAACCTCATGGGGCATTCAACTGTGGGATTCATCCATAAATACAGTAAGCCTAAACGATATAAGAAATATATCAGGCAACGGTGATGATGCGATTGGAATCGAACTTTTCTTTGACTCCGACGGAAATTCCATTGCTCAAAACAACATAACAAATGTGACCAATACCCCTGGCACCAGTGCTATTACATTCGGAATTAGAATGTGGGGTGCTCCAGGATTTGCAACTCCCGATCAAAACGATGTAATTAGAAATACAGTAAGGCAGATATATTCCGAACAATCTTCTTCACAAGGTATAATGCTGTGGGATGAACCCACGGGCAACAGAATAGGCGGGAATTTGATTACAAATATAAGCACTGGACCCTTAGGATTCGAGGCCTATGGTATCATCGTGCTCAATAACTATAGAAATATTATCGAGAACAATGAGGTTTCTTATGTGACATCCAATTCAGGAACAATGGCATTCGGAATGTATTATGCAGATTCCGAAAATGATATCATAATGAACAATACATTTTACAATATTTCAAGTAGTATCTTTGCCTACGGCATTTTCAAGGATAACTCCTACAATACCACATTTTACAATATCACAATCTACAATGTCACAGGCAATATGTCCCTTGCCATTCCTTCGGCAATTGGTCTTTACTCGCATATGAGCGTAAACAATACATTTGATTTGATAAGGATCTGGAATATAAGCGGTCTTATGGGTCCCACTATAGGTCTTGCCGTGGATAGTAGCGAAAATGAAAGCTTTTCAAATATTACCGTGCAAAACGTTGTATCAGATACTAATGTAGCAAGGGGAATTTACTCCTTCTTTTCAGTAAATACAAGTTTTGTGGATATTTTGGTGGAAAATGTAGTATCATTCGATAATCTTGCAATAGGTATTGTAACCGAAATGTCTGATAACGAGGTCTTCCGCGATACAGTTGTGGAGAGGGTATCAGGTGTTGATATGACAATTGGTTTCGCTGTTGGGAGTATCGATATCGAGATCGTAGGACTTGAGCTGAGAAGCATCGAGCCTATACAGGGAGAGGCAATCGGTCTTTATTCGGGAATGGGCTCAATGAACATGCAGATTAGAGATTCATCGATTTCAGATGTATCCACAGAAACTCTTTATTCTGAAGCAATTGGTATCTTTGAGGTGGACTCGTTCTTTGATATAATCTACAATGTCGATATCCAAAATATCACGAGTAAGAACGGATCAAGCATAGGTATCATGCTGGACGGCTCAACTAATGTTACTATTGAGGATTCGAAGATTGACAATGTCACAGCCCGCGGTAATATGAGCATTGGTATTGAGGTCAATGAGTACACCTACGGAACCGTCCTATACAATAACACGATAGTCAACATCACAAACAAGGGCCATGCAACTGGAATCTACACCGGAAATGAAACCAATGGAACCAGGATTCAGAAGAACACAATCTATGAACTGAACTCAACTTCGGGGAAGGTGCATGGTATTATGATAAACGAATCGAGGAATCTTACTGTATCGGACAATATTATCGAGATCTCAGATGTGGCCATTCCCCAGAACTCAGTGGCCATAGGTGCCTATTATGACAAGTCCTCGACATTACCTGCCGTGGATGTCACAATAGTACGGAATTGGCTTTTCGGACCAGGATTTGCAACCGGTCTTGGTGTTGGACCACTGCTCAGGCGGGGAATCGGTCTTTTGGCGGACCCAGTGGATGGGATTGTCATTGAGGACAATACGGTTACTGGCATGATCTACGGAATCTACATTATGCAGGATACCACTGCCATTGTGGGGAACAACTCCATATTCAACAATACGAATGGAATCTGGGTAATTAACGCATCCACTATTGTGATGTACAACAATATTGTCTGCGACAATCTGAACTGGGGACTGTGGATGGACAATACATCCTCAGGCACTTGGAGTGTTGATACCCAGGCTTTGGTTGCAAACAATCAGATAAGATTCAATGGGACAATCAACGTTATCTCAGGGAGGATGACCTTTTACAATGTCTATTCCTCCGAGGTGGGTTCAGTTACTATTGGCTCAGCAGGTCTAATGGAACTAGGAGCCTCCCCAAGCTCTGTTGTAAGCAAGAGCCTTCGGGTGAACGGTATAATGTACATTAACAGCTCAAAGTGGGAGATCAACTGCACCACATCAAACGGTCAATATGGAATCCAGGTGAGCGGAACAGGAACCATGATCATACAGGATAATGGAACAGGCCCCTCCATTATAACTGACAGCCCCTATGATAATGATTCGGGAACTGTTGGTGTAGATGACTTCAGATATAATTTCAAGGTACTCACAGGTGCCACATTCCGCCTTACAGATTCCGAGGTGAGTGAAGTAGGTCACGTCGCAGGAGGTTTCAATGATCGGGGACTTTATATCCAAACCACTGATTCCACAATTTCAAACTGCAAGATAACAAATGGTTACTATGGAATCATTATTCAGGGGGGAGGATGGGTATTTGATGATAATGAAATCGAAGATGTGGATTCTATTGGCATGTGGGTGGAAGGAGCTGCAGGCACTACGATTGTGAACAGTACAATCAACACCACAGGAAACGTTGCATATGCAATCCTACTTTCCGACAACGGCCATTGGGTAGAGAACAATACCATAACTACATCAGGGGGAAGTTCCTGTTACGGTATCTATCTATCAGCTGCAAATGGAGTGAACATTGTGGATAATAATATCACAACCCTGAGCAATCAGGGTCATGGAATCGTCTTCAGCTCTTCAGGGGACAATTTCGTAATAAACAATACAATAACAGTGACTTCAAACAATGCATACGGTGTTTATCTGCTTTCCATGGGCAATTTTATTATCAACAATACTATCACAGGAGGAGGCGCAGGTGTGCGCATGGAAAACTCGGTTTGGAATAAGGTTACCGACAACAAATTATTTTCAAGCAATTATGGTATCTGGGTAAGGAACGGTGCTCGAGCTTTGCTTCGGAACAATGAAATCTACGACAACTTCATTTGGGGTATTTACGTGGATTACTCATCCTCAAGCATTTGGACAGTGGACTCTTATGCATCTTTAATTAACAATCCTGCAAGGTTGAATGGAAATGTCACTGTGATTTCTGGAAAGCTTAGATTCTACAACGTCTCTGCTGAGATCTTGAACTTATCCATAAATCAGTATGGCCTCATGGAGGTTGAAGAATCACTTGCAACAGTTCTGAGCCAGAACGTATGGGTGGACGGTATGCTTTATGTCAACAGCTCTAAATGGGAAATAAACTGCACTACCGCGAATGGTGAATACGGAATTCAGGTGAACGGAACAGGAACCATGATCATTCAGGACACAGGAACAGGACCATCAACTGTAACTGACAGCCCTTATGATAACGATGGGGGAACATTGGGTTTGGATAATTTCCGATATTACTTCAGGGTCCTCACAGGTGCCACATTCCGCTTGCTTGATAGTGAGGTGTCAGAGGTTGGATGGACAGACATTCAATTTGACCAGGGCGGGCTGTTCATTGAGACCCAGGATGCGGCAATTACCGATAGTTATATTCTAAGAAATTTTGTTGGTGTTCATATTATGGATGGTGGATGGACCATTTCGGGAAACGTATTTGACAACCTCAACCAAACCGGAATATATGTTCATTCAACAACCCTTCCCATGCAGATTACATCCAATATAATCAATACCACAGGAGAGGATGGAATTGGAATATATTTCAGTCAATCTGCAAGTTACAACAACATAACAGGCAACATCATCAATACTTCAGGTGAAAACGGATATGGTATATACATATATATCTCCTCAAGCTTTAACAGATTTGTAAATAATACCATCGATACTTATGGTTACTTTTCAATGGGGATTTACACGTGGCAGTTTTCCGTGAATAACACTTTTACGGAGAATATAATAAAAACCACAGGTGATCTTAGCAGTGGAATTTATTTAAGAGGAGACTCGATTAACGGTACTATAACGGGAAACAACATCACAATCTTTGGTTCCGATGCCAATGGGGTCTATCTCAATACGGATTCGAGTAATGGTATTATATCAGATAATCAGATCAAAACCTATAATTCCACTGCTAGTGGCATAGAAGTTAATTATTCTCCAAATGCTACAATTAAGCTCAATGAGATCGATACATATGGTTTAGGCGGATGGGGGATTGTGGTTTCACATTCTGAGGATACAGTAGTTGAGCAGAACAATATAACCACATCAAATATCACATCATGGGGAATCGATATTTCCTATTCAAATAATTGTATTGTTACAAATAATATGGTTTTGACCTTTTCAGTAAATTCCAGGGGTATATTTTTGGATTCCTCCTGGTCAACCAACATTTCACATAATTCCATTATAACCCTTGGAAACAATGCATACGGCATATATTTGATCTCAT
>CBDVCK010000094.1:0-11734 GCA_965372465.1 uncultured Thermoplasmata archaeon
CCTAATAACTATACTTCAATTCAGAGTGCTGTTGATGATTCTGTTGATGATGATACTGTTTTTGTGTTTAGTGGGTTATATAAAGAAGGAAACATTGAAATTGAAAAATCAATAAATCTTATTGGTGAAGATAGGAATATGACGATAATTGATGGTGACGGGAATGGTCCTGTTGTGTCCATTACTGCCAGTAATGTTGACTTAAAAGGATTCGCGATTTTGAACTCAGTAGATGATGTAGGTATAAAGTTAAACGGAGTTCAGAACTGTCAGATTATCCAAAACAACGCTTCAAATCACTTTGAAGGGATTTACCTTTTTTCATCAGATTATAACGTAATTTCCGATAATATATTCACATTGAATACCATTGGTATCATATTCATGCGATGTGAGAATACTACTGTATCAAATAATATCGCTTCCAATAATATAATTGGTATCGAATCGTCCAGTTCAGATTATAACAGTATCTTCAACAATTCCTGTAACTCAAATAACAACGAAGGGATTTACATCGAAACCGCACCTGATAATACTGGTGGTTATAACATCGTCATGAATAACATATGTTCGAACAATAAATATGGCATTCGTATCGAAGGTCCCGGTAACAATACAGTCTTAAACAATAATCTATCTAACAATTTATATGGTACCTATATCCCTGTTTCTCCTAACAATATTATCTACCACAATAATTTTATCACCAACACAAATCAAGCTCTAGATTCAACTGATAATGCGAACGAATGGTACAAGGGATATCCGAGCGGCGGAAATTACTGGTCTGATTACAGTGGTGTTGACAATTTTATGGGCCCAGATCAGGATCAATTGGGAAATGATGGGATTGGTGATACAGAGTATATGGTTGATTCAGGTACATTTGATCATTATCCATTAATGGAACCTGGTCCATACAAACCAATCGAGAACTACACAATTTTGAAGCATGGTTATAACCTCATCTCCATTCCTTTAATTCAATCAGATCAAAATTTGTCCAAAGTCCTTGAAATGCTAGATGGTTACTACGATGTAGTTCAATTTTATGATATAACTGACACTAGTGATCCTTGGAAACATTATAAAATAGCCAAACCCTTCGGAAACGATTTGCCTCATCTGAACGAAACAATGGGATTCTGGATTCATATCACGAAACCTGGGGAAACGATTTTCGTTTACAATGGAACTCAACCAACCGAAAACCAGACAATAACCCTGTATCCTGGATGGAATCAGGTGGGTTATCCTTCCAAAAGCATTTACAATAGAACCGAGGGGCTGAACACAGTTGATTTCGGAACGGAGATAGATAAAATCCAGTGGTTCAATGCGAGTACACAAACATGGCATGAGTTGGGACCTGATGACTTCTTCGAACCCTGCAGGGGCTACTGGATCCACGCCACAACCCAGTGCGAATGGGAAGTCCCGCTGTGAAGATATGAAAACCTATTTATTCCTACAAATCCATTCTTCTGGCAATGAACAGGAAGATGGCCGCAATTTGGATGAGCTTAATATTGCTTATTGGCCCAATACTCATAATTGTTGAGATGGCTCCGACTGTGGAGGCTCCAGCCACTCTTTTTGTTGGTGGAGTTGGCCCCGGTAACTACTCTACAATTCAGGATGCGATAAATGCTGCAAATCCCGGGGATACGGTCTTTGTTTATAATGGGACGTATTATGAGAATTTAATTGTGAACCAGACAATTACTTTGATTGGGGAAAATAAAAACACCACAATAATTAATGGGGGAGGTACCGAGGACGTTATCTGGGTTCAATCAAATTGGGTTACAATAACAGATTTTAGTATAGTAAACAGTGGACCTAACCCTGTCGACGCTGGCCTGTTTATTTCTTCTGATTATGTTAATGTCACAAATAACAGAATAACCAATAATGAAAAGGGTATCTACATCAATAAATCATCGAATAATAACATTATCGATTCCAACAATATTTCAAATAACGGTGTTCATGGTATCAATCTTATGCGGTCATTAAATCATAATATAACGAACAATATTATTACGAGTAACTTAAACGGAATAATACTAGACGATTCGAAAAACCATTACAACCGCATAATAAATAACAATGTTAGTGGGAACACTTATTATGGCATCTCACTTTGGATGTCGGATAACAACACGATTATTGACAATATTATATCAAATAATGATGAGGGAATTAGGGGTTCATCCGATTTTAATCTTGTTAAGAACAACACAATATCTCAAAACAATCTTTACGGTATAAATCTAGGTGGATCATCATATAATAACATATTGAACAATAACATATCGTATAACATAAATGATGGTATTTATCATGTGGGTTCTCATTATTCAAATATAACAAAAAACACAATCTCGACAAATGGAGGAAATGGAATTTATCTTAGTAGTTCATCCAACAATAGAATCTTTCACAATAATATAATCGATAATACCAACCAGGCATATGATGATTCCAGTGGGAATTTCTGGAACACGACATATCCCTATGGTGGAAACTACTGGAATGATTATAGTGGAAATGATTATTATAAAGGTCCCAACCAAGATGTTCCGGGAAGTGATGGTATTGGAGATTCTACCTATTTGAATATAGCTGGGGGAGCCGGCGCCGTGGATTACTATCCCCTTATGAAACTATATCCAATGGTTGATACCTTTTTATATTTAAATCAGGGCTGGAATCTTATATCTATTCCATTAATTCAAGTTGAACAGAACCTAACCAGGGTACTAGGTTCGATTGAAAGTTTGTATGATGCAGTCCAATGGCGTGATATTACAGATTCCAGTGATCCGTGGAAACACAACAGAGTCGGCAAACCGTATGGAAATGATCTTTTCAAGTTAAACGAAACCTTGAGCTTCTGGATCCATATCATCCAACCCGGTGACACTTTATTTCTCTATAATGGCACCCAACCAACTGAGAACCAAACCATTACCCTTCACCCGGGATGGAACATGGTAGGCTATCCATCCTCATCATTCTACAATCGAACAATTGGATTAAACAACCTCACCTTCGGATCAGAAGTCGATACAATCTGGTATTTTGATGCACCCTTACAAACATGGAGAAAGCTGGAAGAAACTGACTTTTTTAAACCAGGCAGAGGCTACTGGATCCACGCCACAACCCAGTGCGAATGGGAAGTTCCACTTTAAATTAAACCAAGGATATGCTCATTCAAGCATAACGATTTTATATCCATATTCGTATTACCCGAATCAATGGCTGAGAATGAGGTAAGAAAATCCAAATTCTTTAAAGGTAATTACAAGAGAACCCTAACATGGATAATATTGTTGATCCTTCTCGTTTCCGTACTTGGTGTCGCCCTTTTTCTCACAGGCAACCCCTCCTCTGAGAAAACCCTGCTTCTTGCCACAACCACATCAACTGCAAACTCAAGACTCCTTGATGATATCCTCCCGGATTTTGAAGAAAAATATAATTGCACTGTGAATGTGATTCCCGTGGGCACAGGCCAGGCTTTGGAAATGGGAAGAAGAGGGGATGTGGACATATTAATGGTCCATGCGCCTTCTAAAGAAAAGGAATTTGTTGACAACAGATACGGCACATCCAGGTACCCTGTTTTTTATAATTACTTTGTGTTAGTTGGACCTCCAAATAATCCCGCGGGTATAATATCTACAGACAATTCCACTGAGGCAATGATCAAGATATTCAATTCTCAATCAAGTTTTGTATCAAGAGGAGACGAATCGGGAACCCATACAAAGGAAAAGGAACTGTGGGCTGCTGCAGGGTTTGATTACGGAAACGAGATTGACATTCAAGAGAATGGTTGGTATTATTCAGTTTCTGCAGGAATGGGCAACACACTGATTCGTACCAATGAACGTATAGCCTACACCCTGAGTGATGAGGGAACTTTCTGGTCCTTAAAAGGAGATATGGATCTGGATATAATTCTAAGAGAGGATGAGAATCTCCTTAATCCATACAGCGTGATTCCCTTAAATCCTGCAAAGTTCTCCCATGTCAATTATAGACTGGCCATGCAGTTTGTGGATTGGATTACCGCAAATTCAACCCAGCAGAAAATCGGGGCCTTCGAGAACAAAGGTCATCAGCTCTTTGTTCCCAATGAGGCGGATTTGGAGCCAATAGAAATTCCCCAAACAGAAACCTCGGACTCGGATCGCCTCATTGGAATCACACTTCTCACTTTGTATATGGCAGGATGCAGCACAACAATTTCAAGCTTGATTGGAATTCCCGTGGGAACTTATCTGGGATTGAGAAAAACGAAGTTTGCCTTGCTCATCAAGGTTTTCACACATACCCTTTATGGACTTCCACCGGTGATTGCAGGTCTTATGGTTTTTATTCTACTTTCACGGGCAGGGCCCTTGGGAGAGCTTGGGATGTTATTCACACCCACTGCCATGATATTCGCCCAGGTGATATTGGTCACTCCCTTGATAATCGGGCTTTCCGCCTCTGCAATCGGTTCCATTCCCAATAATACAATCGATTCTGCAAAATCCCTTGGAGCAAAGGGATTCACCCTACAAAAAACCCTATTGGTTGAATCAAGAATCGGGATCTTCACTGCCGTTATGGTGGGTTTCGGAAGAGCGATTTCTGAAGTGGGGGCAGTCATAATAGTGGGGGGAAATATAAAATGGCATACCCAGGTTCTGACCGGTGCAATCGTAGACGAGACCCAGAAAGGTAAATTCGATTTCGCACTTGTTCTTGGGGGGATACTCATTTCCCTTGCTTTGATAACATCCATAATCCTCACCATCTTTCAAAGAAGATACAATGGAAAGAAAACCCTGACAAGGATTTCCATGAGGGAGGGAAGATAAGTGGATTTCGAAGTGGAAAACCTATCAAAGGAATTTGAAGACAAATGCGCCCTGAAAGATATCACACTCTCCGGGGAGAGGGGTAAAATTGTGGCTGTAATCGGACCATCGGGAGCCGGGAAGACCACGCTTCTCAGAATTTTAAATCTCCTTGATTCGCCTACCAAAGGAACATTGAAAATCCAGGGAAAAGACACGAAAAATCTGTCAAAGGAAGAGCTGTACGAAATAAGAACCAGGATGGCCCTGGTGTTTCAGAATCCCAGCCTCTTCCAGCGTACAGTGGAATCCAATGTAGCATTCGGATTGAAAATCAGAAACTATTCACATGACAGAATTGAGAAAGAGGTTTCAAAGGCTCTGAAACTTGTTGGCCTGGATGAGGTAAGCCATCAGTTCGCCCCAACTCTGTCCGCAGGTGAAGCCCAGCGGGTTTCCTTTGCAAGAGCCATTGTTTTTAAACCTGAATTACTGCTTCTCGATGAGTTCACTGCCAATTTGGATCCCGCAAACGTAAAATTGCTTGAGGAAGCTGTGATTAACTATCATAATAATATAAACGGTACAATTGTACTGGCAACTCACAATCTATTTCAAGCGAAAAGGCTGGCAGATGAGGTGGTGTTTATCCTTGACGGAAAGATCATAGAAAAGGCAGAAAAGAAGGATTTTTTCGAAAGTCCGCAAAATCCACTTACACAGTCATTTCTTTCGGGTGAGCTGATCTATTGAGTTTATTTGGTGAGATTCTCATTAATGAAAATTGAAATCACTTTTATAGTAATTTCATTTAAAATGTAGGATACTTTACTACCTTTAAACTTATATTTTCAAAAGGTTTAAATATCATATGATATATAACATATAACAATTTGAAATAAGTGACGATAGGAGAGGTATTATGGGAGATTTTGATGCAATTAGGGGTAAGGCTCCCTCCAAAACGGATAAGATACTGGAATATCTGGTGAACAGGCCAAACGAGGTTCTTTCCCCAAAGGAGGTTGCCCAAGGCCTTGGTTTCAACCTGCAGACCACAGTAACTGTCCTGAACAGGCTTGCCTTGGAGGGAGGCATATCCAAGAAGGGCAGGGGACAGTTTTGTTACGATAGCAAAAAAAAGAAAAAAGCTGATAAAAAAAAGGTTTCCCTGCAAAGAATCGATAAGGAAACTGCGAAGTTGATATACAAGGCCATTTACATTATGGCTGGTGAAAGTGCAGGGTCCGAGGTAATTGGTTCACTGACAGGTTTTGGTCCTGACGATTTCGATGAGAAGGAACCGATTAATTCTATTCAGAATCTAGTAAGAGCTTTGATAGATCTATTGGGTAAGGAGATTGCAGACGACATTGTGAGCATAGCCATTAAAGCCGAGGGCTCTGAAGGAAATAATTCGGAATTGGAACAATTGTTAAAAGCATAATTATTTGCATAGGAGGGATTGCTTTGGATGAAAAAAATTCATATGCATGGAAGAGGGTACATACCGGTATTCCCGGTTTGGATGATCTGGTTGAGGGAGGATTTCCAGAAAACACAGTCAATCTCGTGGCTGGCCCAAGCGGAAGCGCAAAGAGTCTTTTTGGTATGCAGTTCATCTACTCTGGTGTGAAGGATTTCAACGAATGCGGTATCTACCTTACACTTGAGGAAAGTAAAGAGAATATCAAAAGGGCCATGAAATGCTTTAACATGGACGTTGAAAAATACGAAAAAAGCGGGGATTTAATTTTGGTTGATGTTGGAAAAATCCGGACAAAACTCCGCTCGGAAAGCGACATCAAAAAAGGCCTTGTGGGATTTTCCAAACTTCAAAATTTCCTTGAGCGATTTTTAAAATCGACACAGGCAAAAAGACTGGTCCTTGATTCACTTACAGCCACAGGATTGTTCTACAAGGAGAATGAGATATTAAGGCAGGAGCTCTTTGCATTTACCTCGTTTCTTCAGAATATGGAGATAACCTCTCTTCTGATAACTGAATCTTTGAACGAATCAGGGGATCAAACAAGATACGGTGTGGAGCAGTTCGTTGCAGATTCCTTCATCAACCTGGGTCTGGAACGTATTTCCGGGGAATTGAGACGGTCCATTACCATCAGAAAGATGAGATTCACACGACATAATACCAAGGTGCATCCCCTTTTAATAACCAACGAAGGCATTATAATAGAGGCTGAGGCCGAGGTGTTCTGAATTGTCAAATGAGGTAAAAAGCGGTATACTAGGATTTGATTTGCTCGTGGGAGGCGGAATCCCAAACACCCATTCTGTACTTCTACAGAGTCCCAGTGCTTCAGAGAATAGTATCTTCACAAATCTGTTCATCAAAAAAGGACTTGAGAACTACGAGCCAGTCCTTGTTGTACTATCCAAAATCTCCCCCAAAAAATTCAGGGAGAACCTGGAGGATATAGGCGTTGATGTGAAAAAATACGAGGAAAAAGGCTTTTTGAAAATCGTGGATTGGTATTCCTTTAAAAGCGGGGAGGAAGTAAGCGATGTCGAGGAGAAGGACGGAGTCATCTGTTCCTCAAAAGATCTTACAAATATCGGGATTGCCATCAACAGGGGCATCAAAGCACTCAACGAAGCGCCAGTAAGAAGAGCGGTTTTGGACATACTTCCCCAGACACTCAATTTCTTCGAATTCAAAAGAGCATATAATTTTGTTCAGAGTATGGTTGCAAGACTCAGGGACAGCAATATCACCTCCATATTCTCCATTGAGACCGAAGCCCAGGATACCCAGCAGCTTTCAACACTTCAGGGTATATTTGACGGCACAATTGACATCAAGATACATAGAGAGAAAGATAAACTTACAAGAAAAATCGGAATTCTTTCAATGAGCGGAGTTGATTTCGACTCCAGATATCGCAGTTTAAGAATCGAGAAAAATGACATGATTATTGGAGATATGAATCACAATGGGCATCCTTCTGAAGAGGAGAGGGCACCGAAACCACCAAAAAAGACACCGGTTACTCCTGAAGAGGATATCCAGGCAAAAGTGAAGCTCGTTTCGGCCCGCCCCAGAGATCCTGATTTATGGTTTTCCCTTGGTTACACATTGCTCTCCCAATCCAAATATAATGATGCCCTGGTAGCCTTCAATAAGGCAATCGATTTGAAACCTGAACATAAAAGAGCCTGGAAGGCCAAGGCCAATGCATTGACAGCTCTGGGTAGGGATGCCGAGGCTGAAGATAGCATCAAGAAATTCGAGGAACTATCAGCCCAAAAGAGGAAGGAGGAAGATTCTTTTATAAAGGAACTGGAAATGGAACTTGAAGAGCTTTTAGACGAAGTGGAGAAGAAGGTACCCCCTGAAGAGCAAATTGAGGAAGGTGTAGAATTCGAGTGCCCCATTTGCAGTGGAAAAGTTACCGAGAGCGATTCCCAATGTCCTTCATGCGGTGTGATATTCGGTAAAAAGCTGAAGGTCCCTCCTGAAGTGAAAAAAGAGGAAACCGAAGATATTACCCCCCCTGTGGATGAAACTTTTGAAGAGCTGGAGGAAGGATTAAAGAAAATGGCAATTGAAGAGGAGGAGGAAGAGGCTAAAGAGGAGGAAATTCAATTCGCATGCCCTGAATGCGGCTCGTTTATTGGAGCAGAGGCAACATCCTGTCCAAATTGTGGAGTGCAGTTTGAGGAAGTTCCTTTAGAAACCGAACCCACAGTTTTCGAGGAGCGTACAACTGAGATCGGGGAGATTTCAGGGGAATTTGAGTGCCCCGATTGCGGTGCCATTGTAAAAGTTCAGGAGCTGGCATGTCCTAATTGTGGGATAGAATTTGAAATCGAGGGTGAGGGGGAAATTGAGCCTGATATGTTTTATGAGGAAGAAGAAGTGGGTTTGGAGGCAAAACCACGAAGAGAAAAAGCTCCCCCACCTTCGCTTTTTGGAATAACAAATGGTATTACAAACGGGATTAAAAAAGAAAAGCGAGGACTCACAAACGGCCTTACAAACGGTATCACCAACGGTTTACGAAAAGCAGAGGAAGTCACAAACGGATTAACCAATGGCCTTACAAACGGTCTTAGAAAGTTAAGTACGGGATTAACAAATGGTATCACCAATGGAAACGGTATAACAAATGGTATAGTACCATACCATAGAATGTTGGACAAACAGAAGGGGGTCGCAAGAATTTTTGCCATTGTCATATTTTTTATTCTTTTGTTCCTATCACCATTTCTTATCACTATGGTTGACATTCCTGATAACATCATCATTGACGGTAATTTTGGAGATTGGGAAGATGTAACCATTACATCAGACTCAAGTTTCGGTTCCGAGTTCAATTCCAATGTCGATATAATCGATTATCGCATAGATGGAAGACAGTTGGAGCTTTCTTTCTATCTGGCTGTGGAAGGTGAGATATTGGCAGGGGAGCCTGATGAACCAGATGGCGATAAACACGTTGATACATTGTATATTTTCATGGATACAGATCAGAATCCAGAATCGGGGTATTACATACAAGGCATCGGTGCCGACTATCTGGGTGAAATCTATGGATGGGGCAACAAGGTTATAGGCAGCAGCTTAAGCAGTTATTCTGATGACATTCAGGACTGGAATCTTTGGGGTCCAGTCAGTGCTTTCCCAGCTTTTGTCATAGGCTCTGAACTGGAAGCGAAGGTCCTATATGGTACCCTGGAGCTCGGTAAAAATGATAATGTAGATGTTCTTTTCTATATGCAGAGCTGGGATAGATTCGAGGATTATTCAGACACGATAATAAGCAATGAAAAGGGCGTTTTATCAATTATACAGCAGGGTGTAGCAGATGATGTGATAAGCGGTTTTGGCAACAGACTACTGAGGCTCGAAATAAATGCCTCAAATAGTGATATACCAGTTAGCGCTCTCAGGGCAGTGAGAACCGGAAATGGTAGCGAAAGCGATATATCAGAAATCCGGCTTGAAGATGAAAATCATCAATCCCTTGGAATCGGCAACTTAAGCAATGGTATTGTAAACTTTTTGCCAAGACATACTTTCCCTGAGGGGCAAAGAACCACGCTCTACATAGTTGTAGATATAAGCGTGAGCGCTAATTCAGGAAACAGTATGGGTTTTAAGATCATAAACAACCACGATGTGGTGACGGATTTTGGTACAGTTTCATTAAAAACCGAAAGACCGGATGAGCAATTTAATGAATGTAGTTATGTGTTCAGTGTTCCAGACAACGTAACAATCGATGGTGCATTTGCAGATTGGAAAGGAAAGCATGTACGCAATGACACATATCAGGATACCAATCTGAAAAACCTGGATATCCTGAACTATGGTGTTTCCACAACCAATGACGGATGCGCATTCTATCTAAGGGTTGATGGGGAAATGGCAGGTGGACAAGCTGTTCCATACTTCAACGAAAAAATCGTAACCGAGCCTACCCAAGGAGGTCAAGAGGAGCCCACCGGAGATATCCCCCCTCCTCTAATACCCAAAACCGGAGAGGATGTGGTTCACGTTTTCATAGACACTATTCCCAGTTCAGGTTATAGTGGCGACCTTCCAATTCGTGCAAATTACAGGATAGAGGTTAGAGGAAGACATAATAAGGTACTATCCAGCTTCTACTATAAATGGTCAGGAACAACAGCCAATGATTGGGATTGGACAGAAATCGATAGGGCAGATGTGGCTTTGGATTTCATGCAAATGGAGATAGGAATAAATTGGAGTGCTATTGATGTGGATCCACAAAATGATTTCTTTGAGGTGTACTTCATTACATCCGATTGGAGGAATGGTCAAAAAGATTATTCTGATGGTGAAGGACCCATACTTGGACCCACCAGAGGTTTTATTGATGAAGGTGAAAGCGGAGGTTATGATGTAAAATATCATGCCCAGTATGATGTACACTTTGAAAAGTCAGAAGGTGAGGTGCTCTTTGAGACGAAAGATGGCTATTATCTGTCCTGGAATGCGGCTCCTGAGCTAAGAATAATGACTGAAAACGATGTTATCACTACTTATGATAATCCGCATAATTTTCAATTTGAGATTCATGAAACAAATGCAGGTTATAGTTATTCATATGAAGATTTTGATATATCCACAAACTATGAGTTTGGCGAAAATATGCTAAAAGAAGATATTGTGCTCTCAGAAAAACTGCCTGCTGCGTTTACTTCCGAAAGTACGGCTTATCTGTTGGTCACCATACCTATAACCTATTCTCCCGAACTGCAAATGTATGTTAATGGTGAAAAACAAAATAATAATTTTATAACTGAAGATGACATCGAATTTCGTAATTATATGGATGAGACAACGATATACACCCTAAAATATCCGGTTGCAATGGATAATGAAGGCAACGAAATACTATGTGAGTATCTGGTGGATTTTGATTCCAACAAGAATAACGCGATACTCAGCTTGCGCTGTCCTTTGGATTGGCTTGATTCTGCATCATATCCTGTTAGAATCGATCCCACTGTTTTGAAAAATGATCTCTATACCTACAATAACCGCGATGATGCTGAGCGTGTGGGTTATTCTTTGGCTGTGGGTGATTTCGATGGTGATGGTTCCGAGGATGATATAATTACTGGAGCCTATTATTGGGGAGATTCGGATCCAAGTGTGGATAGATGGGGTGCTGCATATGTATTTTACGGACCAATTACAAGTGATGATAGCACGCCTGATGCGATAATCAACCTCACGAATGAACCCGATAGAGCAAATAATGATTATCTGGGTCGATGCGTTGCAGCTGCTGATTTTGACGGTGATGGTATACGGGATGATGCAGTTTTGACAACAAGTACCGGTGCCTATATAGTATATAGTGAAGACGGTATCTCAG
>CBDVCK010000095.1:0-11588 GCA_965372465.1 uncultured Thermoplasmata archaeon
TGGATACGGCTGCACGTGCCGACCGGCTAGGGCTGCCAGAGTATTATGCGATGGAGGCATACAGGATAGAGACGGAGGAGGAGAAGGAGGGAAAGTAGGGGAAGGGGATGAAATCAGGAGAATCGCAAATGCGATAATGAATATTCTATTTAACAGGAGCATCCTCCCCAATTGGTGTAATTTTTTGATATTGTATCCTGTGCTTTGAGATATGCTTTACGGTAACTTTTCTTATATCGATTATAGTATCCACTATTTCTTATAAAAAATAAAAAAAAGAAAAAAAAGGTTTGTTGGCATTACTCAGGTCCTGAATTGTTTATGGTGTCACAGATATCCTTGGCTTCCTCGTAATCCTCGTGGGTGGAGTTTGGATCGGTCAGTATGTCTTCCACGTATGCAATTGCATTGGAAAGCATCATATCAGTATTTCCATCTCCAGTTGTATCAACCATTTGGTCGCCATCAGATACGAAATTCAACCAGGTAGCCAGTAGCTGCTGCACCGCTTTTTCGTACATGGAACTCGGTCCTTTTGATTCGAGAATCGCAAGGGCGGCCCACATATCACTTCCCATATCCTGCAGTTCTGTAACTTCACTATATGCAGATATGTGCGTTATGTATGCATGCAGTGTGGCTGTATCAACATGCTGATGTCCCTTATTCACACCCAGTGCTGTTCTGAACTGGTGCTTCCAGAAACCGATGGTCCTAAGACCCCATCCGTTTGGCTCGGGTGGCTCCGGGCTTATGAGCTCCCATGGACATATCGTTGTGGATAATTTGTGTCCTGGTGGTCTATTGGGGAATGTCGAGGTCTCTGCATTGTACCCCTCACCTGAAACATCCACATGTAGATAGATATCAAAAGGTGACTGGCAAATACCGTTGAACTCATCAAAATACGGAACCGCCCATTCGGTACCAGAATCGGTATGACCGTATATGGTAGGATATTCACCATTTCCCTGGTTCGTACTCTGCCCGTTGTGGTCGGCAAAGTCCACGGTGCCGTCCTGATTCCAGTCGATCAATACCTCGTTGCCATCGGCTTCAATTGTGTATCCATCCAGGGCTTTGATACCGATGTAGAGATAAAACCCGGTCCAATCTACGGCATCGTAACTGATGGGTTCAGTATAGAGGTTATCGGGATCCTCTAACCATCCAAAAAGCATATACACTTCAGCAACCGGGGTGCTTGCCGGTTTGCCTGTTATCCACATGTACCCAATAAAAGAGTTTGCTGGCCAAGTGGTTGGAACTTCCACGATACCATTTATTATCGGCGGCACAGTTGTCTGGTGCACCTGATGAAGCTCACCATCTGGTGGGTGCATCTTGCCGCCGATATTTATACCTATACCTGAGAAGATGGACAATCCTAGTACTACTACTGCCAAAAGTGCTAAATATTTTGTTTTGCTCATGCTTTTTGCCTCCCTCCTAAGGCCTTGGGTATTTCAAAATTGGCGTCATCGAATGACCTTTTTTTCGGGTTCTACCAATTTCACCTCAAATCGGGTGTCATGGCGCCCCTCCTTGGCGCTCTCGTCACGGTTGTTTAATTTTGTATGTTAATGTATGAACATATAACTATATAAAGACTTCCATACCCAATATGGTATAAATTACGGGTTGTCATAAATTTATTAGGATTGTTGTTAAATTTAAAAAAAAGGAACGGGGATATGATCACAAATGAGCTACTGGTTGAAATGATATCTTAATGAAAATCAGGTATACTTTACAACCCAAGTTCCAATCTCGTATTATTATCTCAATTGATAATGAAATGCTAACATTTAACAACACAAATGTGATTTTTCCGTTAGTATTAAATATCACGTAATATCTAATATCTTAATGTGCGAATGCATAGAGGGGGTTTATCGTGCCCGAAAAAAGACCGATTAAATTGAAACTATGTTTATTGGGTCCCGGTGCCGTGGGAAAGACCAGTTTGATCAAAAGATATGTTTTCGATGAGTTCGATGACAAATATATCAGCACCCTTGGAACAAAGGTTACAAAGAAGGAGATGACAATACAGCTTCCAACGAATGGCGGGACAAGGGATGTAAATCTCATGATCTGGGATATCATGGGTCAGCAGAGTTTCCGACAGTTACTACAACAGTCCTATTTCTTTGGAGCCCATGGGATAATCGGGGTATGTGATGTAACAAATAAAGACTCACTTGAGAGCTTACATGAGTGGATCAAATCGGCTTTTGGGGTGACAAATCAAGTCCCTGCAGTGATTCTTGGAAACAAGTGCGACCTTGGAGAGCAGCGGATAGTTAATCTTGAAGAGATTGCTGATTTTGCCTCCAACTATGAAAATGCAACAGCCTTACTTTCAAGTGCAAAGACCGGAGAAAATGTAGAAGAGGCCTTCAAAGTATTGGCTCAAAAAATATTAGAAATCGTTCTGGACTGAGAAGATATTATTACTTTTTCTTCAGTTCACTGACCATTCACAACTTTGTACAGCATGTATCCAATATCCATTACCTGGTTCAAAATAACCCAATTCATCCAGATCTTTTATTTCTCCATCAATGCTGTCGTAGTGCTGGATTTGGTCTATTTGCATTCCAAAAGTGAGATTGTTTAATGCATCATCCCTTGACCTTTTCATAAATGAAGGGTAACCCACCAGATTCCAACCTCGGGATAGAAGGATTGATTGAGGGGATGAAGGCATTGTTCCATTAACCAGGAAATCCGCTCCATTCAAATTATTGATATGAATCCAAAATCCCAAATTATTTTCTAGCTCGTGCAAATCATTCATATAATTCGGTTTTGCCACATGGTAATGTTTCCAGTAATCATTAGAATCGGAGGAATTGTAGGTCTGCACTGCATCATAATCCCCGATAAGGGAACTTAATACATTCTCCAGACTCGCATTGGATATGACCTGAGGGAAGGATACCAGGTTCCATCCATTATCAAGATGAAATGTCGAGTTCGTGCCATTCACAAGCAGGATTCTTGAAGCCTTGTTGTTACCTTCGTTTGTCTCGGAAATGATGTCTTCAGGGTCCACCACCACATAGATATCATGGCTTCCCGCATACCCTGTGGTATTCCAAATGATGTTGACTACTTTGGATTCCCCGTGCATCAGGATATGCTGAATTACCTGTTCCTGGCCAATTTGAAGCCCTCCTGAATCAGGGTCACCATCATAGAATTTAACACTAACGAAATAAGAATCGGTGGATCCTTGATTATGGATAGCAGCCGAGATATTTACTTCCTGTCCCTCATAGGGTGAAGAAGGTTCAAAATCGATATCCACATCATCCAGGGTAAGATCCACAAATAATGAAGCCCCTCCAAAATCAACAGTATGAAGGCCTGCATTCGGGGTTCCGTCCCATTCACCTTCGAGAAGACCAATTCCGATTTCATTAAGATTTGGATCGATTATGATATCCCAGTGGGGAGGGCTGTTCTTCCAGCTTGCCATGGTGCTCTCCACATCGATTCCCCAGCTCTTTATTGCAATGATCTCGCCGATATAGCCGTTTTCATACTCTGCATAATCTTTCACCCTTTCCTGGAATGTTGCACCATTGAATTGACCTTCTTCCGAAGAGGTATGGCTAAAAGAGTCATAGTCTATCATATCCTGGCTGTGTGCTCTTGCAACCCAGCATAAAGAGGCATTGAAGGTGAGGGGTCCTGCGCCGCTTGCAGATCTGTTCTCGTTTATCTTGTTAAGAAGCTGAAGCTCGTAAGTTGTAGGTATAATATCTCCGTATTTTCCTCCCTGAACAGTGTTTACAAGACCTGTTGGGATATGAAACGCACATAAAACAAGAATAAGAAAAATTGCAATAGAAATGAATCTATTTTGAGATATTTCTCTCTTATTCATATTGATTCTCCCCAAACGCTCCAACATGGCACGACATTGAAATTTCTTGCCTATTGGATATATTTATCGAAATCATTCAAATAGTTTTTGATAGAAACATCAAAAAAAGAAATAGTATGTATACTTATATGCTCGAGTCAGGTGGCTTAGGACCTTGGGCAGGAGGTTTTTGTGGAGTTGGAGTTGTCGGGGGTTTTTGCGGGGTCGGAGTTGTTGGAGGTTTTTGCCCGGTTGGGGGTCTTTGCCGGGTTGGAGCGCCAGCAGGTCTTGTTTCCCTCACCGGTTCTCTTCTGGGAGGCGGTCTTTTGGATTCCTTTCGCTGCCTCTGGTACATGACCTGGAATACTGCACCCAATCCGAACATTAAGCCTCCTGCCAAACCGGCAAAGATCACTGCCATGTCGCCTTCAATAAGGAAGTACACACCCACAGCTATTAAAAATCCTCCAATTGCAGCGAGAAATACACCAACTATCTCCTCAACATACATCACAGCAATAAAGAAAATTACCACACCAACAATCAAACCCACGATAACCGGGGTGGAGCTGTCATCAGGATTGGCAGTATAAGTAAGGTATGCAGCCCCGCCAAAAGCCAGGATCGCACAAATAAGAGCAACAGCCACTTTTGCAAGGACCTGAAATAGCATACTCCCTATTATCGCGAAGATAAACATGAGCCCGAAGGCACATATGGGTCCACCGATTACATAGCCCACTGCAAAACCTATCATGGAACCGATAATGGCACCCAATATTGAAACCATGAATTCCCAGATTATTTCCCCAAAGAAACAAAGAAGTATGCCCACAATCAAAAGGAGATACCAAACCCAAGTAGGAACCGTGCTTAAATCCAGTTGTGTGGGGTCCAAATTGACTGCCAAATCGTAACCTCCGCTTAGATATATGTCGCATGATGTTTTGGTATATAGGTGTTATCCCCTCGTTATAGTGACAGAGAACATCGAAATGGAAAAGTGAAAAAAACCTGTGAACCCTGTTATTAATCCTAGCCTTTTACTTTTTGAACAAGGAGACGGCGTTTTGTCCTGTTATTCTGAATGGTTGCCGTATCCTTATAGCCTCGCTCCACCTCAGCAAGTCTATCTATTATCTTCAATAAACCCGTTTTCGTAGGGTTTCTTATATCCACTCCCGCCTCACTGAACTGACGTCTAATCACAGGCATAGCCAGCTCCAAGTTTCCGAAATTATCGCAGAAATCGTTTATAATTCTATCGGTTGCCGCAACAAGGGTCATCTCCTCCGTTTGATCCGCAATAACCATTTGCTCCTTGCCTGCATCTTCCTCTTCAATATCCAGAAGTTTGTTACCCAGGGCGAGGAATAGCTTTTCAACGCCCTCACCCGTCTTGGCGCTGCTTGCAAAGGATACAGTGTTATAATTTGATGCCACAGCCTGCAAATCATCCAATGAAAACTGAGCTTTCTCTAAAAGATCGCATTTATTGCCAACGAAAACCAATCTGAGTCTCGATATATTGCTTCTGATAATTTCCAACCAGTACTCCTCCAAACTCAAAAGGGTCTCCTTCCTTGTTAAATCGCATACGAGAATTACTCCATCAGCTCCTTTAAAGCTTGCCGATTGAACGCTTTTGTAGTCTCTCTGACCAAGAACGTCCCATATCATCAATGTAACATAGATCGTTTTTCCATCGTATTGTAGCTCCAGCTCTTTCTTTGTCACTTTTGTACCGATAGTAGCAATGTACTTATCATCGAATTTATCTATAACGAATTTTCTGATAAGGCTGGTTTTCCCAACTGCCCCATCACCCAAGAGCAGAACCTTTCGTTTGATGTGCTTAGGTTTCCCCCTTTTTGGTCTTTTTGATAGTTGTGGTACCATATAACCAACTCAAGTATACCTCGCGAATCATTAGAATAGTTTTCGTGCTAACAAAAACCTAATTGCTTGATAATAGCAGATAATGCTGGGCATATTTATATTTTTCTTGCTTTTCATTTTTTTGATAATCAGCGTATCAGCAACATGTAAATGAATTAACATTGCAATTGCAAATTGCATCACCCCATAAACTTAAAATAGCCAATCGGCATTAGCAGCTCAATTGGCGGTGAATAAATAATGGGAAAAATCAGGCCTACATACATAAAAAGGGTTGCAATCGATCTTGTAAAAAGATTCAATGAAAAATTCACAGAGGACTTCCAGCACAACAAGATGATGGTAGCAGAATTAACAGATGTGGGATCAATCACCATGAGGAATCGGATAGCTGGGTATATCACCCGCATTAAAAAAAGAAAAAGTGACACTTGAATCTGTTTTTCTGAATATTGTTCGTATCCAGATGAAAGTGGGGAAAATCCCCCAAAAAGACATATTTATATTCAATGAAAGCCATACCCCCTTGGCAGTCCCATGAACCGGATCAAGGTAGTGAATGAAGTAGCTGATTTAGTCCCGTTTTTAAGAGCTGTTAGCACTAAGGTCAAAATGAATGTTTTCAAAGAGGTTTCCGAGGATTGGCGTACTGGTCAGGAAATTGCAGAGAGGTACGGTGAGGAGGGAAAAAGTTCTCTGAAATTATTTGAAAAAATGAAATTAGTGGAGACCCGTTGGCAACCCCTGGAATCGGATCCAAGCTCGGCACCAGAGAAAGCCTATCACACATACTACTCCTCATTCAGTATAAACGCCTCCTGTCCGGTAATCGAAGCAAGCGATGTTTTGGCTGTTGCCATGATGAGCGAGACCGAGTTCAAAAGGAATGAAAAAGATATTTACCAGGTCGTGGGTTCCGATGGGAAGTTCGTGGGTGATATTTCCGAGGAGCTGAATCTTTCAGCCACCATGCTCAAAAGCCTTATAAAGAGGTCTGCAAAACTCGAATATAGAGGGCATCGCGTGGAAAGATTTACAGATGAGTGAGATCAAAAAATAATAAAAAGGATGTAAATCGCAGAATATGGTGATAAATTGGGAATAGGCGATTTGGACCTTGAAAAGAGTTCACTTTCTTTGCTTGCAGGGTTCGGTCTTGTAGCAATAGGTGGTTTTTTCTACCTGTTTATGCGGGACAAACCCAGTGAAATAATCGCAATATCAATAATAGCAATCTTTCTTTCCACCTTGATGATACTTTTTTATCTTTTCGACAAGCTCAGATTCTGCCCTGGCTTTATAACAGATAAAAACTCCAATCTCGTGGCAGGCATGCTGTTTGCAATAATTTTTCTTTTGCTCATAATCACGTTTACAGAGATTGTGGAGGAGGCTTTTGATGGCCTTTTGATAATGGTTCTTACGGTCCTGACCTCGTTTTCCGTGTTTTTACTGCTCTTTTCACTGATGATGGACGATTGAAGAAGCTTTTATATTTTTTATTTTCTTTCCCATTTCAACTCAATACCAGCATGCTGTAGTCTATTTAGGGTTGTATCATAAGAATCTATGCTTTCCTCCTCTAAATGAGCTGCCAAATCGACATCCACATCTGATACTTTCTTAATCAGGCTTCTTCTCTCTTCAGAATCCATAATCCGTGGATCTGTCATTGCAGCCACATGAAAGCTTACATCCGCGCATTTAAGATACTCTATTGCACGGTATGGCCATTCAAAACTCTCTTTTATGGCACCCGTCCTTTGCTCAAATCCTTCTGGTGTACCTGCCTTTAGCGAGACCCTTATATGGGGTTTAGTAAACTTACTCAACTCCCTTACATAGGTTTCATCGACTCCAAGCAGTATGCCGTTTGTCTCAAGAATGAATATTTCAAATTCAGATTCCTCCACAAATTCCAGTAGGGCAAGAAGATGTGACCTTCCAAGAGTGGGTTCTGCCCCTGAGATTCTCAACTTCGTAACACCGAATTTATAGGCTGCCTTTTTCAAATTCTCAAAAGTCTGTTCAGCTGAAAAAAACTCCCCGAGTTTCTCGGGAAAGTCCCTTGACCAGTCCACCCAACAATAATAGCATCTGAGACAACACCCCACCGTATAGCCAGTTGCGATACCTCCGTAAACTCCTGTGGCATAGAAGTCGGTATATTTCCTTGTATCACCTTTGCATACGATATCCTCGGTTATTCTTGCCAATTCCACAGGATCACAGGGTTTAAAATCCTTTGAAAGAAGACGGGGATATGTTTTCATTGATTTTATTATAATGGTCGTTGGTATTAAAACTATTGAAATTCGGTACTTCGGTATATAACTGGTATATACCAACTAAGGTATATATAGTGTAAACGTATAATGACATCCATATCCCCGTCAAAATCATTAAAATAGAATAAAAAATACCTCATGGCTCAATTGTCTATAAATATAAATAAGTGACGAATATGAGAGGAGTAAAAGAGAGATTCAAGACTGATATGTCCCTTGGGAAAACAGTTATCTTACTACTTTTCACGTTACTGGTTCTCAGTCCTTTGGCAAGCAGCTCTGAGATATATCTAGTACAAATTTCCCATGAGAGTACCATTTATGAGAACAGTGGTACAAATGAGATAACTTATTTGCAATATCCAGCTGTTTCATCATATCCCATTTATTTGAAGGCCGACGAATTCGATCCCCTTGTAGAAGAGCCCGATATATCCCAAAATTGGGTTTATAACCATCCAAATAAATATTACCTTGTACAGTGCAATGGCCCGATTCTATCCTCCTGGGTTATTGATATCCAAAACGCTGGGGCAAAGATCCTTGGTTACATTCCTGAATATACATATCTACTTTATATGGACAGTAAAGCGAAAGAAGCATTGGAATCACTGCCATTCATCCGTTGGATCGGATTTTACAACCCGGCCTACAAGATTCAGGAGGGACTTTTGAACAGGATGGGTGAAATCGAGCTTAATATCATGGTCTTTGAAGATGATTACGAAAATCTGCAAACTGTAAGGAATGCGTTGCAGGGTTTGGGGGGTGTAATAACCTATGACGGTGAGGATAATGGCATCATAAGAACCAAAATTGATGCATCGAAAATCCGAAACATAGCCTTTATTCCCGAAGTGGAATGGATGGATCTGTACTCCCCTCCAAAATCCCAGATGAATTTAATACGGTCGTTTACCGGGGTGAATACCGCCCAGGCCCAAGGATTCAATGGCTCAGGTATAGTGGGTGAGGTAAAGGATTCCGGAATCCAACAAAATCACCCTGATTTTCAAGATACTCTTATCGGAACCGTGGGTAACCCGCCTGTTGATTCCCATGGTACAAGTGTATTCGGTATAGTGTTTTCCTCCGGAGAGGGTGATTCCAATGCAAAGGGGATGCTTCCCGGTGGAGAAGGTGTTTTCTGCGATTGGAGTGTTTCCCGCTCTTCCTCTATTTCTGATCTTGTATACAACTGGGGCGGTGTTTTTCAAACCAACAGCTGGAGTTCGGGAGATTCTGACAGTACCTATACAACATTCTCATATGAGAATGATGATTTAGTAAACGACTATGATATAGTCATGCTCCATTCAGCTGGAAACGATGGAACTTCATCAGAGACCGTAACTCAAGATGCTGTAGCCAAGAACGTAATCGCTGTGGGAGCATTGTTCCACTGGAATGACCTCATAAGAACCAATGATGATTGGGTCAACATGGGCGCAGGGAGTACACCTGCCCAGGGTCCGGCTTCGGACGGAAGGGTAAAACCCGATCTCTCGGGACCCTTTGACGAAATTTACACCACACACACCGGAAGTGGTTATCGAAGTGATTTCGGAGGGACCAGCGGGGCTACACCAGTGGTTGCGGGAGCAGTGGGTTTGGTCTATCAGATGTACAAGGAGAACCATTTTGATAACAACCCTGCTGGCAAGCTGCCCCACGCTTCAACTGTCAAGGCCATATTGATTGCGGATGCCTACCAGTACGAGTTTTCCCAGGCCGACAGGTTTCAACAGGGCTGGGGAGGAGTCGATATTGGTTACGTATATTCCGTGGGAGAGAACCATTTCATAGTGGATGAGACAGTAGGCCTTCAAACAGGCAGCAATAAAACCTATGCCATTTCTCCAGTAGGGGGTGGCCCTTTAAAGATATCAGTGGTATGGACAGACAAACCAGGGATAACTTCGGCTTCGAAACACTTGATTAATGACCTGCATCTGAAGGTGACGGATCCCAGTAATGTAGTCTACTGGGGTAATAATGGTTTGAATACATCAAAATGGTCGGCCCCGGGGGGAAGCCCTGATGCAATTAACAATGTTGAAAATGTTTTCATTGAGAATCCCGCACAAGGGATCTGGACCATTGAGGTGATTGGTGGAAACGTACCCTTTGAAAACTATTTGTTTACACCTGAGGTGGATCAGGCTTTTGCCCTTGTTGTATCCAATGCCGAGGAATTGCTCCAGGTGGATTTCACCTATCCTTCCCCCGGGACATATGTGGGTAACATTACCACGATTACAGGAACGGGCTCAACCAATATTACCCAGGTCGAAGTGAAGATTGATAATGGCACATGGGATTTGGCTTCCGGAACCACGGATTGGTTCTATGATTGGGATACCCGGACGTTTTCCGATGGCAATTACACGATTTTTGTGAGAGGGACCAATGGAACAATGTATTCAAATGAAAAATCAGTGGATGTGATTGTGGATAACACACCACCCTGGACTCTTATATCGGTGGGAGTTCCCAAATACGTGAACGGCTCCACATTATATGCAGCATCCTTTACCCAATTCACCATAATCGGGAACGATAACAGCAGCGGATTTAATTTCCCAAAGTACAGGATCATATATGAGGGCTCCCAGATGCAGGGTTGGACCCAGGGGGATACATTCACACTTACATGGGGTGAGGGCAACTATACCATGGAATTCTTTGGTGAGGATTTTGTTGGCAATAAGGAGAGTATCAATAATATCTCAGCTTATGTGGATCTTACTCCTCCCAAGACAGAGCTTGAGATAGGAGAACCGAAATTTCGTAATTCATCTCAAGAGTTCTGGAATGTGACAGCTTCCACCTCATTTGATATTACACTTTTTGAAGAGATCACTGTGGCGGATTTCTTTTGGTATACAATCGATGGAATATACTATACAGGTCATACCTTTGATCTTTCTGGAAATTTAGATGGTATTCACACCATCACCTGGGGAGGCCAGGATATTTTAGCAAATAACGAGACAGGAAATTCTATCAATGTATTTCTGGATACCACATCCCCTTATACCCTACTGGAAATCGGAGAACCCAAATACCGCGAATATCAAATGGACTTATGGAACATCACCCCTCAAACACAATTTTATTTGAATTCCAGCGATAATTACACAGCCGTTAACCTCACATGGTACACTATTGACGGTATTTATTTCGAGGGAGAGAACTTCAATTTGACGGGCAGTTCAGATGGATTGCATACAATTTCATGGGGTGGTGAGGATTTATTCGGCTACAATGAAACAGGCAATATCATAGAGGTGATGGTTGATACTCAACCTCCCGGTGTATTTTTGGAATTGGGAGAACCGAAATACAGGATTAATCCCACTGATCTATGGAATGTTACATCCTCCACCGTTTTTACTATAAATTCAAGTGATTTTGCAGGTGTTAATTTTTCATGGTATATCGTTAATGGAACCTATAATTCCGGTGGTAACTTCACTTTGGAAGGTTATTCAGATGGAATATATACTATCATCTTTGGAGCC
>CBDVCK010000096.1:0-11556 GCA_965372465.1 uncultured Thermoplasmata archaeon
GTTGACAAAGAGCATACCAATGATAAAGAGCTCGCCGATTATTTCACAAAGGATTCTTAAATGAATTTTTCGGATATCCATTAACATGTTTCGGTTTAAAAAGAAAAGTTTATTTAGTCCATGGTATTATGTGCGAATTCATATCTTGAGATTTAATGACAATATATAACCAGAGGGTAATAAAATGAACATTCTAGGTATTTCCGGAGGAGTTCGCGGCGGTAATCAGGACGGCTCAGCCACCTTAATGAAGGACGATAAGGTTATCGCATCAGTAGAAGAGGAACGAATGCTGAGGGTAAAGCACGCCCCGGGACGCCTTCCGGAGAAAGCAATGCGTTTTGTTTTAAAGCACGCGGGAATTACAATGGAGGATGTGGACATCCTTGTCTTTCCCGGGGAGACATATAAGAATTTCAAAAAGATACTCGGAGATTATATTAAAAGCAAGTTCGGCTGCTGCCCTGAAATTGCTCTTGTTCATCACCACGATGCACACTGTGCCAGTGCCTATTACGCCTCGGGATTTGACAGTGCAATGGTCATAAGCGCTGATCTGTCCGGTGACAGTGTGTGCACGGAGTTCTGCCTTGGAAAAGGACAGGATATGGAGGTTGTCAAGCGCTTTCCCAAGCCCAACAGCCTGGGGATATTCTACTCTGTTTTGACACAGTATGTGGGTTTTCAGAGGGACAATGACGAGTACAAGGTCATGGGCCTTTCTTCATACGGAAACAGAGGGAAATACGATTTTTCCTGGCTTTTAAGCTATAAGGACGGAGCATACGAGCTCAATACAGATTACATTAAAATACCTGCACCTGGCCAGCCGAATCCCAGTAAGCAAGAGCCATTTTATTCCGAGAAAATGATGGAAAAACTGGGTCCTCCGAGACTGCCTGAGGGAGAGATGACGACTTATATTGAGGATATCGCAGCCTGCGGTCAGGAGCATCTGGAGAAGGTCTTTGTTGATATGGTTACAAAATTACATGAGGAAACCGGGGAAACCAAACTGTGTCTCGCAGGTGGAGTTGCCCTGAATTGTGTAGTGAATCAGAGGTTAATGAATCTCGATTTTATTGATGATCTGTATATTCAGCCTGCTGCAAGCGATGCAGGACTATCCCTTGGTGCATGTTATCTTATTGCCAGAAAAGAGGGTATTAATCTCAAAGCCCTACCGGATGTCTTTCTGGGACCCCGATATTCGAATGATGAAATCCAGGATGCCCTGAACATGGCAGGCCTCAAGTACTCCGAGATTTCGGATTCGGCAGGTTATGCCGCACAAAAGGTATCTGAGAACAAGATAGTGGGCTGGTATAAAGATAGAATGGAGTTCGGGCCCCGGGCTTTGGGCAATAGAACTATTTTGGCCAATCCAGGCAATCCCGAGATGAAGAACATCGTGAATGCGAAAATAAAATTTCGGGAGCAGTTCAGGCCCTTTGCACCTTCAGTTTTGGAAGAGGAAGTACCCAAGTATTTCATAGGAAAATCAAAGGTTGCCCCTTACATGACAATAACTTATGATGTGGTTGAAGGTGGCAAGGATATAATTCCTTCGGTCACACATGTTGATAACACATCACGCATTCAAACCGTGAATAAAATTCAGAATCCCAAGTATTTCGAATATCTTACAGAATTAAAGAAACTCACAGGACATGGGATTACCCTGAACACGAGCTTCAACGTAAAAGGCGATCCCATTGTAAATACGCCCTATCATGCTTTGGCCACCTTTTACGGCAGTGGAATGGATGTTTTGATAATCGGGGATTTTTTGTTGGAAAAGTAAGGATAATACCTGGAGGACGACTCATGCCTCTCCACCAAAACCCCCACCGCCCGCCCAAATAATATCGCAATTTTCGAGTGAATGCTATCATTAACATTATGATTTCACTATCGCAACTTTTAAATTATAGATATACCTACCAGAATTCACATTACAGGAGTTAAATAGATAAGGTCATTTGAGAAGGATTATCAGATCCCTTGGAGAGTGTATTGGAATGGATAAGATACCATTAACCAGGATGTTCATTGACGACGAGATAAAATCGGCGGTAATTGATGTAATCGACAGCGGATGGTACGTAAAAGGAGAGAATGCAAAGGCACTTGAAGAGGATTTTGCAAAATTCTGCCAAGCATCTTTTGGTGTCTCCTGCTCCTCTGGTACAGCTGCAATCTTTTTAGCTTTAAAATCCCTGGGTGTTGGTCCTGGGGATGAGGTAATAGTTCCTTCCTTTACGTTCATTGCAACTGCAAGCCCTGTGATTCTTCTCG
The DNA here is from genome assembly GCA_965372465.1 of uncultured Thermoplasmata archaeon. Taxonomy (GTDB): domain Archaea; phylum Thermoplasmatota; class Thermoplasmata. The sequence continues at coordinate 2,299 of CBDVCK010000096.1, forward strand.
GTGCAAAGCCGGTTTTTGCTGACATTGATCCTGTAACCTACACAGTAACACCTGAAGAAATCGAAAGGTTGATAACCCACAAGACCAAAGCAATAATCCCTGTGCATCTTTACGGACACCCTGCAAAGATGAAACCCATAATGGACATTGCAAAAGACCGAGATATTGCTGTAATCGAGGATGCATGCCAGGCTCACGGTGCAGAGGCCTTCGGTCACAAGGTGGGAACAATCGGTGATATGGCATGCTTCTCCTTCTTTCCTTCAAAGAACATGAGCGTATCAGGTGAGGGGGGAATGATTACAACCAATGATTCCGAGCTTGCAGATAAGATGACCAAGATGAAGGACCACGGAAGAATCGACAGGTACACAAGTACGATGTTCGGATTCAATTTCAGGCTTTCCGAAATCCATGCCGCAATCGGCAGGGTTCAGTTGAAGCATCTTCCCGAATGGATAGAGAAAAGAAGACAGAACGCGGCCCGTTATACAGAGCTTCTTTCAGGTATTTCCGAAATTAAATTACCCCAAGAAAAGGGCTGGGCAAAGCATGCCTATCATTTGTATGTAATATCTGCAGAGAGAAGAAATGAACTTGCACAGTATCTGAAATCCAAGGGTATTGCCACAGGTATTCATTACGACATTCCTGTGCACAAGCAGCCCTATATCCTCGATATCCTGCCGCCTGTGAGTCTGAAAAACACTGAAGAGTGTGCAGACAAGGTTCTCTCTTTACCATTGGATCCGCATATCAAGTCCGAGGAGATCGAGCAGGTGGCTTTGGAGGTTAAGAATTTCTATAATTCATGATGGAGGGAAAATATGGTCAAAATTGCAGTAATCGGAACAGGATACTGGGGCAAGAACCATGTCAGGGCATTCAACGAGCTGAAAAGCGAGGGTGTCATTGACGAGCTTGAGATATGCGAATTAGACGAGAAAAGAGCCAAGGAATTTTCAAGTATCTATCACATTCCCTGCACCACAAATTACAACGATCTACTGAAGGGCGGCGCCCTGGACGGTGTGAGCATTGCAACACCGACTCCAACGCATTTCGAGCTTGCAGAGAAGTTCATGGAGGCTGGAATCGATGTGTTCGTTGAAAAGCCGATGACCATGAATTCAATGGACGCGGCAGCCTTAATTGCACTTGCAGAGAAACACGAAAGACTGCTTATGGTGGGTCATATATTTCGCCATCACAGTGCGGTAAAGGAGCTTAAGAAGAGAATCGAGCGCGGGGATTTCGGAAGGATCTATTACTTTTCCTCGACCCGACAGTCCTACAGGGCACCAAGACAGGATATGGGTGTCATGTGGGCCTTGGCAATACACGAGGTGGATATTTTCTGTTATCTCTTGGGCAAGGAGTATCCCCTTGAGATTTCGGCCCAGGTGAGCAGGTACCTTCAAAAGGAAATCGAGGAGGTTGCCTTTCTGCTTTTAAGATTCGAAGAGGACACTCTGGGTTATGCCTTCGAAAGCTGGATGACGCCAGTTGAGGGCAAAAAGCGGGATATCACAATTATCGGTTCAAAGATGAGCGCGAAAGTGGACTATCTCAAACCCCAGGAGTTACAACTCTTCGATGCTTCCATAGTACCAATCGAGGACGGTGCTGATTTCAGGGCAGAGTACGAGGGTTCTTACACAATTCCCATTCCATACAAGGAGCCACTCAAAGAGGAGATGAAGCACTTTGTGGAGTGCATAAAATCCAGGGAGAAACCACTCTCTGATATGTATGCAGGAAAAAGGGCGGTTGAGATGATAGAGCTCGCTTTTCAGAGTGCGAAGGAGAATCGAGTAATTAAGGTTGGGAAGTAACAGTCTTTCGATTTTGCTGCTTAACTCTTTATCATTTTAACAATGTAATAATCCAAATCATGCTCAATGAATTCGGGCCAGTCCCAGAGCCTGTTTTTTACAAGACTGGCCACCTCTTTTGTCAAGTCCTTTATTTCAAGGATCGTAAGGCCTGCTTCATTTGCATATTGTTTAAATTCCGTTTTAGTTGGCGCACCTGCAACACATTGGCTCCATAGTCTATCATTATCTTCCGATTCTTTGCAAGTTTCCCCTATTTTGGCAATGCAATCACCGATAATGATCTGTCCTTTATTCTTGGTGACCCTCGCCATCTCATAAAAACTCTTTTTTTTGTCAGGAAGAAGGTTTAGGGTGGCATTTGAGATCACAGCATCGTATCCCTCATCTATGAAAGGGAGGTTCTCAACATCACCTCTTACGAGATTAATGGAATTATTCAAGTCTTTTTCCTTTATTACTTTATTTCCAAGTTGCACCGCTTTTTCAGAGATTTCAATTCCGCATATGTTTATTTCATAATCGGTTTTAAAAACATGAGCCAGTCTTATGGGAATGATGCCGGGACCTGAACCCAAATCCAGGATTCTATTTTGGGATTTTAAGGTGAGCTCTGATATCAAGGCATCCAACACAGGAGCAAGATTTTCTATTCTTTTTACCACATCCGCCCCCGAATATCCTTCCCACTGTTCATCATAATGTAGATGGACATTCTCTTTTTTTGAACTGCACTGTGTTTGATTCATTCCAATCATCAACCATATCTTTCTCTTAATTTATACTTGTATATTTTTGCAGAGCCAGTCTTTGGCAATTGTTTGGTAAATATTACCTTTTTCGGAGCCTTGAAGTGGGCGAGTCTTTCCTTGCAGAATTCGATTATTTCATCCTCGTTCGCCTCTTCTCCTTCTTTTAGGACAACAATTGCTGCAACCTTCTCTCCCCAAATTGGATCAGGCAGGCCAATCACAGCAGCCTCAAGAATATTTGGATGGGAGTACAGCACATCCTCAACCACAATAGAATATACATTCTCCCCGCCTGTGAGAATAATATCATCCTTTCGGTCCACAATTGTGACATAACCCTGGGAATTCACAACAGCCAGATCCCTTGTATACAGCCATCCGTCCACAAGGCGTTTTTTGGTTTCCTCATATAATTCCCAGTAACCAGGTGTTATGATGTCACCTTTTACTATGATTTCACCCACATCCTCATTATTTGGAACAACTTCATTTCCATCCTCCTTTACAACTTTAAGTTCCACATTGTAAAACGGCCTGCCAATTGTTACCATGTACTTCAGTCTTTCTTCAAATGGAAGCTTTTTCATTTCATCCTTTAAAATCGACATAGTCAAAAAAGGGCTGGTCTCGGTGAGGCCGTAGGTCTGGATATAATCGCATCCGAAAATATCGATCACCTTTCTTACAACCTCCTTTGCAATAGGCGCCCCACCGCTCATAATCAATCTTAGTGAGGAGAGGTCATAATTCCCTATCTCTGGAAAATTCACAAGGATGTTGAGCATGGTTGGTATGAAATTGCTTAGGGTCACGCTGTGCTCTTGGATTATCTGCAGTACCTCTTCAGATTCAAAACCCGGGACCATAACATGCACAGCACCCACTTTGGTTGCGGACCACACAGCCCAGGCATCAGCCAGATGAAACATTGGGGAGACATGCAGCCATCTGTCATTTTCAGAAAATCCGAGCTCAAGGATGGTTCCTTCTGCATGGACACAGTTGTTCTTGTGGGTCAGAATCACTCCTTTTGGCTTTCCAGTGGTGCCGCTTGTGTAGTATATCTGGGCGATTTCGGTTTCCTCGACTTCTGGAATATGATCCTCATTCAATGGAGAATCCTTTAGTAATTTTTCGTATTGCAGATACTGCGAAATATCATTTATTTCCCAGGGTTCGGTCAATATAATCTCCCTCAATTTAGGGATGTCCTGCCTTCTTTCATCAATCCATGATATGAATTCCGGATGGGCAATGAGAACCTCGGTATGGGAGTTATTCAGAATATACACAAAATCATTTGGAGACAGTCTGTAATTAATAGGCACCAAACTTACCCCGAGTTTGGCTGCTGCAAAATAGGTCTCAAGAAAGCGGTGGCAGTTCTTGGAAATAATTGCAATCTTGCTATCCCTGTAGACACCTATGGAACCCAGGCCAAAAGCCAATCTTTCCACTCTGTCCTTAAGCTTTGAATAGGTGTACCGGATATTTCCGCATATCACGGCAACGTTATCTGGATGTGCCTTGGCTGTTTCCGAAAGAAGGCTATACAGAACCATTGCATTGAAACCTCCGAATTTAAAGGACCATCATTAGAGATTTATTTAAGGTTAATGGTGGAATTGAAAGAAAGACGGAACCTGCAAAATCACGTTTCAGCGATAAATATTTAACATGCCATTTGTATTTGAGTGAATCATGAACCTGTTGAGGTTTCGGGAGTTGATTATATAGTAAACCTGTACGAGCAGGAGCCAAAGAAAAAGAAGACGAAAAAGGTACTTAAAGCAGGAATCAGGTTCGTGCATTTCAACCGCCGCTTCAACAGGCTCTCAAAGGAGGAAAAGGAGACCTTTCGAATAGAGCTTATGAAATTGGAGAATTACATTCTCAGGCATATCCCCAACTATCCTGCGGGACTTACGATTTCTGAAATTGCCCAAAAAGATGAAGCCGAGCTTCAAAGAATCAGAGAGCTTGATAGACAAAGACAGGCCCTTGTGGAGCAGTACTTGAATCAGCATCAGGAGATCTATTGGAAGGTAAGGGAGCTTCTTTCGGAGCACAACAAGATAATAGGGGAGATGGTAAGCAAGGCAGATATAATAGAGGAGGTGGGCTCAGGGACTTATGTGAGCCCAAAGATTCCACTTTACCTCAGTATGATCGGAGGTCTAGTTCTTATCGCTTTAGGATTTTACAATGTCTCCTACTCATTTGATGATTTCACGATTTTGATGGGTTACATCGTCTTGATCGGTGGATTCATTTTGATTGTGGTGGGTATTTTTGGGTTCAAGAGGATTAAAAGGTTGCAAAAACATTCTACACAAACAACCTCTTCCTCCCAAAAAAACAATCAATGCGCAACCTGCAAAAGACCCCTGAGATTTATATCTCCGTCTCAGAAATGGTACTGCGACACCTGCAAAAGATATGTTTAAGGACTTCAAAAACAATGAAGGTATGATATGGAAAACACTCGGGAACAAGATAGAGTTTGCGAAAATTGCAAAGGGCTTTTAACCTACATCAACCAATACGATCGATGGTACTGCTATCATTGCGAAATGTATTCCGAACCGCATAAACCTACTGAGCCAGAGAAACAGGAGTCTTATCATTCCGAGCCCAAATCAAAAAAGAATGCCAAGATTGCAGCAGTCTTCGTGGCCCTCATTTTGGTAATCGCCTCCATTGCCTACATCCTTATGCAAAAGTCTCCCGAGAAAGAAAAAGAATTGATTTCCATCTACGATGTCTCCGAGATCAGGGAGCTGGATGTAATTGAAGATGTCCCAATAAGATATGTCAAACAGGATGAATTGAGCGAGTTTTTGTCAGATTCCCTTACCGAGGAGGATTTGGAGGACTTGGAAGAAACGAGACTGCTTTTCTATTCCCTGTTCCTTCTTGATTACGAGGAGAACCTTACCCAGATTCTTGTGGATGCCTACGTATCTGAGGGAATGGGGTTCTACGATCCCGCAAATGAAGAGATTGTGATGGTAAGCGGGTTTTCATCAGTAATGGACAGGGTTACTCTATCCCACGAGTTCACACATGCACTCCAGGATCAGCATTTTGATTTGACTGCCTTTCAGGAGTCGGTAACCGGTGATGAGGAGCTGGCAAGGTCAGCAGTTTTTGAAGGGGATGCGACATTGACCATGTCCTTGTATATGCTGACCCTTTCAGAAAAAGAGATTCAGGATTTACTCAAGGAAACTTCAGAGTTGTCGGGCTCTTCAAATGATATTCCCTTTGTGATTCAGGAGATGATGATGTTCCCTTACGAATACGGCTTACAATTCGTTCAGGCATTGTATATGGACGGGGGATGGACCTCGGTAAACGCAGCTTACACAAATCCACCCACAACAACAGAGCAGGTGATGCATGTGGAAAAATATGCTTCACATGAGCCACCAGTTACTGTAACTTTTGATTCCGAAGTTGAGAACATGACCTTGATTGTGAACGATACAGTTGGAGAGTTCATGATATATTTGATGCTGGACAATTACCTTTCAGCAGACAGAGCCTGGAACGGAGCTGATGGATGGGGTGGTGATAGGTTCTATTACTACAGAAACGAGACCGATTTTCTAAGTGTGTTCAAAATATATTGGGATGATAGACTGGAAGCAGGGGAATTTTATAACATCTATGAAGAATGGATAGATTCTCTGCCCTCCGAATACGATGATATAATATCGGAAGATCGTCTGCAAATAGAAATAGAGCAATTATGGTGGTCAGATGTCACTACTATCTATTACTCAAGCGACGCGCAAATAATAAACAATCTCAGGTAAGTATTATCTTCTTTTACTCTGACCCGAGACCCGATCCACGTACGAAAGCGCCCGTTCTCTTTCCTTCTGGTTCGGACTCTTGTACACTATGTCCATGAGACCGTCGAAAGCAGCCTCGCCCATGGTTCCCAGGATGTCTATCGCCTTTGTTCTCTCATCCGAGGTTTTGCCTTCCACTGCGACTCTTAATATCTTCTCAACCTTTTCCTGCTCTCCTGCAAGTGTCATGATGTAGTCATGCCAGGACATGGTGCCTTTTTTGAATTCCAGCCTTTCGAACTCATCGTTCTCGAAGGTCACATTAATTGTTTTCATTTTTCTTTTCCCCCTTTATACTCTCTTAGTAAGTTAGTAAGTAAGTTATTGGTTATAAATGTTTTGGTAATTTGCGGATTTGCACCTAAATGGCTTTCTTACCAGGAAACTTCATCCTACATGAGATAAAACCCCAACTTTTATAGAAGATAAAGCCTTTTTACACTAAAAATACACCGGGAGGGTGAAACGATTCAAGCAGCAACTTGTCCTTCATGTAAAAGACAGCTGGTCTGGAGTGATATAAACCAGCAGTGGTACTGCCAGAAATGCGAGATTTTCTATCAACCAGGTGCAAACGCACCACATGCCGCAATTGATCATTTAGTAGAAGAGGTTAGGGATATCTTCAACCCGAAACCTAAGCATCAAATCTACTATTGTTCATCCTGCAGCACACCACTAAACTGGGTTCAACAATACAACAGATGGTACTGCTATACCTGTAGAAAATATGTATAAGGCATTTTTTTAAAGATTAAAGAAAGTCACCATTAAAGGTGACTGTGTCTGATTTATTCGTGCTCGCCAATATCCATCATAAGTCCTGCAGCCATTGCAAGCCTTCTGTCAAATGTGCGGTTCGGATCCTGGTTCAGATCAATTGTGTATACGTCACCAATTATTTTGAATTTCTCGGTCACGATACCCACAGGATTTCCGCCCAAAGTAACGTCGTATTTGTAGGGCAGGTGCCTCCAAATAAAGCGCCTTATTATCCAGCTGATCCCGCCTCTTTCCTTGATAAGGCCTATTTCCTGCCTGTTCCGGTTCATGATTATCCATTCGTCCTTTATCATGGATTTTAAACCCTTGCGTTTCAAAATTCCAATGAGTTCTCCACTTTGTGAATCCATGACCTGGTAGGACCCCGAGAAATCAAGAATCTGCTCCTGTTTGATCTTCAGCATTTCCGTTGTCATATTTTTGTCGGTATAGATTCTTATGTCTTCCTTCAATTTCAATAGTTTTTGATGGCAAAAACCAATGTCCCTTTTGTTTCCATCCTGCAAATAGTATTTGTTGCCAAGGGATAATTTCTTTTGTTTTATTACAAAATTGTTCCCTTGCAGCATCTGTTGTGCCAAGGTGGCTGACCTTGCAGGGGCCTGGGGCACGGTTTGAGCTTGCACTACATTCGGCATTATATCAACTCCTATATTTTTTTGATACCCTTCCGATATTGGGTGTCAATGTTAAATATAATTCTCATATAAATATATTTCATCTAATTACCCCTGTTTTTGGAGTATCTTTCGCAACCCCGTATATGATTTGATTGTTTTTAACAATCTTAAAAATCTGGAAAAACCGGTGCTTTTACTCGTTTACCCTGTTAAATTCAACTCCGTTATTATGAAAATATCACTCACCCCTGTAGACCTCATGATATTTACGTGCAATTTTATTTTCTGGCCTTTTTGGTTCCATAGTCAGTTCATTAATATTCATCAGAAGAGTGATCTTACGCATACCCTTGTGGGATGATAAATACTTAAAAGACAAGAAAAAAACCGAATCAAATAAATGAATGGTTAATTACCTTTTCAGATAACTAGGGTTGAATAAGAATCATTCTCATTTATGCATTAGTTATTCATTAATATTTTAAGAAGTGGGAGGCGGAGGTGGTGGGGGAGGTGGTAGTTGCATGGGCGGTTCGTATGAAGGCTCAGCAGGCGGAGGAGGTATCTCCTGGTCCATTGGCTGTGTTATTTCTTGAGTGGATTCGATTTGAGTTTCCTGCACTGGCTCTTTTGGTTTTCTTTTCATCAGAATTGCCAGAACAACTACAATTATTATTGCAGCAACAATCAATAGAATCCACCAATAATCCATTAGCTCCATTTCTTCATCAGCTCCTGGATCCTTTGGCCTGGGATCTCTTATATCATGTATACCGTCCCCATCGTCATCCGTATCCATCCAGGGTTGGGAGTTGTTTTCATCGCCGTCAGGCAATCCATCACCGTCTGTATCAAGGGGTGTATCTGCAGGGTCCTTGGGGTCAGAGCCAAGGAAATTTTCCCATTCGTCCAAATAGCCGTCGTTATCATCATCCTCATCTTCATGATCTAGAATCTCATCTCCGTCCGTATCTTCGAAAATAATAACATTAACTGTGGTTGTTGCGGATGTAGTCAATCCCTTTGTGTCCATAACTTCCATTTTTACTGTGTAGGTACCCAGAGAATCATACTGATAAGATGCGGTCTTGGTTGAGTTCCAAGCAGTCTCCCATACACCATCATTATCAAAGTCCCAACGCACCAAAAGGCTTTCGATTTCATCCTCTGTATCGGAACTGCCGCTTGCATCGAAGTTAAAGGTCTGGGAGATGTTCCCTGATTGTGGTGAGACCTCAAATACCGCAGTGGGAGGGATGTTTGCTATCTCTATCTTTAGGGTTTTGTTATGAGTAAGCAGATCATTGTCCCTTACCTCAAGTAAAACTGTATGGTTGCCTGACAAGAGGTATTGATGGGCAGCTGTTTTTGAAGTGCTCCAGCCAGTATCCCAGACTCCATCGTTTTC
>CBDVCK010000097.1:0-11409 GCA_965372465.1 uncultured Thermoplasmata archaeon
AAAAAGTATAAGAAGGGTTCATACAGAGCTGAACCTCAAAGAAATAGAAAAAAAGGTTGCGGATCTTGTTTTAAGGGAGAACGAGGTGGACCTTATAAAGCCTGAAATCGAGATTCGCGTGATAATTTCAAATAGGTGTCACATGGGAAGAACGCTTGCTAGGATTGACAGAAGCTCCTTTGAAAAAAGAAAGGGTCAAAGGCGACCTTACTTTTCGCCTATTTCTCTTCATCCGAGACTTGCGAGAGCCCTTGTGAATCTTTCCAGGGTAAGACGCGGCCAAAATCTGCTGGATCCCTTTTGCGGAACAGGCGGAGTGTTGATGGAGGCCTCTTTGGTAGGTGCAAAACCCATAGGAAGCGACATAGATTTCAGGATGGTGGAAGGAGCGGGCGAGAACCTTGCCAGTCTTGGTATCAATGATGTCAGGCTTCATCATTCAGATGTAAGTGAAATAGAAGATATCGTGGGAAAGGTGGATGCAATCGCAACCGATCCTCCTTATGGAAGGTCAGCCACAACCAACAAGGAAGAAATATCTAAACTATATGAGCGAGCTTTTGAGGCCTTCTCAAAAATTCTATCACCAGGGGCTTATGCCGCGGTCGTTGTACCTGAAATAAACTTTATTGAAATAGGGAAGAAGTACTTGAACCTGAAGGAGTACCATGCACAGCGGGTCCACAGATCCCTGACAAGGAATTTTTGTGTTTTTCAGAAGAAATGAAAGTTTGAAATGGATCATCCTAGCTAAAATAAAAAAAAAGGGGTTTAGTGTTGTATTGCTCAGTTGTGACCCCTACCTAAGGGTACGATAAGAACCGAGTACTGACCGCCGCCTCCAAGGGGTGTGATGTGGACTATATATTGCCCCCCTCCGCCTTCGGGTAGTAAATGCACAACATAACGACCGCTTCTGCCAAGAGGCACAACAAAGAGCCCGAATGATCCTCCCCCGGCGAAGATGAAGACATATTGTCCGCCTCCTCCAAGGTCAATTGTGTACTGTTCACCACCACCACCACCTAGGTTGAAGACATACTGTCCACCACCACCCAGATCGATTTTATAATGGCCTCCACCGCCGAGATTGAAGATATATTGTCCACCACCACCTAGGTCGAACTCGTATCGACCATTCTCATCCAGATTGATTTCCTCAGGTATGCTACTTGATGCATTCACTGAACTTGGCAGGAACCCTACCAGCAACAGTAACAATACCCCAACGCATACTAATTTAGCTGTTTTCATTTGTATACCCTCCTTGCACAATATAAGGTTGAACTTCATACTTAAATTTTCTTATGATATCAGGATTATATTGTTTATACAAAAACACTTAAAATCCACTATTTCATTTATCCTTTCGTGGCCAAACAATTCGAATGTCAGAACTGCGGTGCGTATTTGGAATTCGATCCAAGAACCCAGGCTCTGAAATGCGACTTTTGCGATTCTGTGAAAGTAATCGAAATCGAACACAAGGCAGTGGAGGAGCATGACTTTTTCTCAGCACCTACAAAGGTAGGATGGGACACTTCCCTAAAAACAGTTGAGTGCGAAAACTGCGGTGCCACAACCTCAGCAGGTGTAAAAGTTGCAGGAGAATGTGCATTCTGCGGTTCTTCCTATATCAAGGAGATACCCCCACATCCAGACATCATCAGACCAGAGACCTTGGTTCCCTTCAAAGTGGATAAAGAAAATGCAATGAATGTATATCACACTTGGATAGGTAAAGGTATATTTGTTCCTGGAAATTTAAAAAAGCTCAAGAAGCTGGAAATACTCAAAGGGGTATACGTTCCATTCTGGACGTTTGATAGCCGCACCCATTCAAACTGGACCGCAGACAGCGGTTATTACTATTACGAAACCGAAACCTATACCGCCTACGAGAACGGTAAAAGGGTTACCAAGACAAGACAGGTGAGAAAAACCCGATGGGTCCCATCCTCAGGCTCCCGGGATGATTTTTACAATGATGAACTGATAGTTGCGTCCAGGGGTTTGGATTACCATTTGGTGTTCAAGATATACCCTTTTCATTTGAACCAGCTTGTCCCATATAAGCCCGAGTTTTTGAGCGGATGGCTTGCCGAGGAGTATGCGGTCAGCGTTCGAGATGGCTGGGAGATTACAAAAGAAAATGTGAAATCCCGAGAGCGTTCCAGATGCGCGGCCGATGTACCCGGGGACACCTACCGATTTTTGAGGGTGAATACCTCATTTGATGACATAACCTACAAACATGTCCTTCTACCTATCTGGGTGGCTTCTTACCATTACAAGGACAAGACCTATCATTTTCTGATTAACGGGCAGACAGGAGAGGTGCAGGGCTACAAACCCATATCATGGATTAAGGTGGCAGCGGTTGTTGCTGCAGTTGCGGGAATTATCGCAGGAATCGTTTATTTTACTGTCTTGTAGTAAAAAAACACCTGAAAAATAATTACAGCCAGTCATGAAAAAAATGCCTGAAGTATTGCTATTTCTTTCTAAGTTCGGAATCGATAATCTTGGCAACCATTTTTTTGGAAATCAGAACGCATTTAACATTTTTCAGCTCTGCAATATCAGCAAGCTTCTCATCTTGTGTTACTATGGTCAATGAATTACCTCGGGCGTGTTCGATTATTTTATTATCATCAGCACCCTGCAATCCAAGGGTGTTCACTGTTTCAATATCCCAGCCGAGAGCCTCTAGGTAGTCCTTTAAGCCCGTGTACATCTCATCAAGAAGAATCATCATGGTAAATCCCCTGTGTATTCCAGTATTTTCTCATGTACATTAATAATATTATTTAAGTTTATATCAATCACTAAACAACCGCAATAAAAATATACCTTACTTCCTATCCCAAAACCATGAAATATGTTCTGGACACATCAGCCATACTATCAGGTAAGGACTTCTCAGCAGAGAACGAGCTTTATTCATCTCCAAAGATCCTTGATGAACTGCAGCATGGAAGGATGAGAAGAAGACTGGATTTTCTCATTGAATCAGGCCTTAAAGTGCAATCCCCATCAAAAGAATCAGAAAATCGGGTGAGGGAGTGTGCAGAGAAGACCGGGGATTTGGCCCGAATTTCAGGGGCGGATTTGGAAATTTTGAGTCTGGCATTGGAACTGGATGCAGTGCTTCTTACGGATGATTACTCAATTCAAAATCTCGCTACCGAGCTTGGGGTTAAATATCAAGGAATAACCCAAAAAGGGATCACCGAGGTCTTCAAATGGAGCTATCGGTGCAAGGGTTGCGGGAGGTTCTGGGAAGAGATGCACGACGTATGTCCGGTTTGCGGATCGGAGTTGAAGACCGCGAGGAAGAAGTGAATAAAATAATAATGCTTTTTTGGAATATCCCCTATATTCTCTTTCGTTCTTCAACAATAAGAGCCCATAAAAAAGAGAGGTAGAGGTAAATAACAACCAAAACAAAAAAAATTTGTATTTAAACAACATGCAGTGTTCTTAAAGGAGGAACAGAAATGCCAAAGAAAGTCTTTCAAAGCAAAACATTACCCTCGACGAAAGCCCCCTACTCCCAGGCGATAATTCATGAAAATTTGCTGTTCGTCTCGGGGCAGATTGCGTTTGATCCAAAAAAGAACGGTGTGATTTCTGGTACCATCGAGGAGGAAACAAAGCTTACCATGAATAATATCAGAAGCATCCTAAACGAAGCCGGTTCATCTCTCGAAAATGTACTCAAGGTCACAGTGTTTTTAACCGACATGAAAAAATTCCACAAGTTCAATTCGGTGTACAAACAGTTCTTTTTGGAAAATCCCCCGGCACGAAGCTGCGTTGAGGTTGCAAGCTTGCCCTTTGATGCCAAGGTTGAAATCGAAGCCATTGCGCATCTTTAGAGGAGAAAAAGAATGATCTTGAAAGAAACCATCCGAATCGAGCCAATTGGGATCGTCAAAAACGACTTCGAAAGCCAGGTTCCAAAGGGTTATGAAAATCGGATTTCGGAAATCATAATTCACTCCGAATTTCTCGAAGGTTTGCATCTTTTGGAAGAAAACTCCCATATCGTGGTTGTGTTCTGGATGGATCGGGTAGGGAAGGAAAACCGAAAAATAATGAAGATGCATCCTAAAGGAAGGGAAGACCTCCCTCTTTTGGGGGTCTTTGCAACAAGAAGCCCCAGAAGACCGAATCCCATTGGCATTCGCGCATTGAGGCTGGTTGATAGGATTAACAACATTTTGAGGGTTGAAGGCCTTGACGCCCTGAACGAAACCCCTGTTTTGGATATCAAGCCGTATTCAAGTAAGCATGATCTTGTGAAGGATCACAAACCCCCAGATTGGCTCAAGAATCTATGGTCTGCAGGAGAATGAATCAAGATGGTTGAGAAATGGATGAAATCAGATGAGTACATCATCCTGGAAGGCAAGATGTGGACCTGGACCAGAACCCCCCTGGGACCCCACGGAACCAAGGCGAAAGTGTACCTCACGAACCACAGGTTATATATAAGGGATGCATGGTTCAAGGTAAAAATATACGACTTTCCTTTACCCACAATAAAAAAAATCGAAGGGAAAGATAAGTATCTTCGCATAGAGGCCGTAATTAAGGGAAAGACAAAAAAGATAGACCTCAAGATAAAGGATATGAGTGAAGACTGGGAGTGGATGATAAAGGATAGGATCAAGGTTCTGAGTTAATAATAATTATACTATTCATCTACCCTCTCAATTTCAAATACAACCTCCCCGCCATCAGTGTAAGGCTCACCAGGATCGGGGCAGTGAATGTAAGCCTTGTTCTTCTCTTTTGAAAGTCCCAATTTCTCAGGGTCGGCACCTTCTCTTAATGCCACTGCGTAATGAAGAATGGGAGCCAGGGCATGGATGCAGATATTGTCTGTTTTTTCCAGGTCGATTTCAGGGCCATCTATGACAATTTCATCTCCAAGGGAATGCACCGCACATTCACCCTTGATATCAACTACCCTGATTACGAGCTTTGTCAAGACCTCAATCTCCCACCATCTGAATAATAACCTTTCTTCGCCTTGAACTGTTGTCCAGTTCCAGAAACACGATCTGCTGCCACGTGCCCAGAATCAGCATCTTCTCCTTGAAGGGAACTGTGATGCTAGGACCTAAAAAGGAGGCTCTTACATGCGAATGGCCGTTTCCGTCATGCCATCTTAACTGATGCTGATATGTGATATCCCTGGGAAACAACCTGTCCAGGGCATCAGGCAGGTCCTGTAAAAGTCCTGGTTCGAACTCGATTGTGGTTATTGCTCCTGTTGCCCCGGGCACGAAAACGCACACTATTCCATCCGAAAGACCTGACTTTTTTACAGCTTTTTGAACATAACCTGTGATATCCACGATATCGCCTTCATGTTTGGTTGCGAAATTTATTTCTTCTGATACAGTTGCCATATGTTCACTCCCTTTTATTTCCCCCGAAAACCTGATTCAGGGAGAAGGTATTAAATTTTATGCAAAACTCGATTAGATGTGTTCAGAGAGCGAATTGAGCAACTTTACTTCAGCACAACCGATTTTCAATCGTTTTGCGAAAACTTTTTAATAGAGGTAAAACAATATTCCTATTACTGTGAGTATACCTCCTAGTGGGGCGGTGGAGCTCACAGTAAGGTGCGGTTTTAGCCCACTCCGCTTCCTTGTTCATTTCCACCACCCCACACATTATTTTCAAAAAGTGGGCTACGAGAGAAGGCTATGTAAATCTATAATAAAAAATGTACCTATTTCAAGGTCTCAAGAGTTACACGCAGACCCACAACAACCTCTTTCAGAATGAAAACCAGTCTTTTTTTGATGAAATCGGGCATCCATCTGAACTTTGGATGGTAATCCCTGTCCATTCTCCTTATTTTGAACCTGGCGGATGTAATGTAGGCATAATCTGCCTTGCCTGTAAAGAACTCGAAGGTGTCCTCTGTGAACATTGTCTTATGGGTTGGGTCTGTTGCAAATCCGTATCCGTCCCAATAGGGAACAGCGATGTCCACAAGGGCGCCTGGTTTAGCAATTCTATGTATTTCCTCCATAGCTTTTACCACATTATCGAGGTGTTCCAGAATCGAGTACGCTAAAATCTCATCAAATGTATTGTCCTCAAAAGGATAGGGGAATTTGTTCAGATCCCACAGCACATCAGGCATAACCTTCTCGCAGGAATCCAGGTTGATGTATCCCTCTTTTTTGGCAGGGCCGCAGCCGAGATGCAATTTATTTCCTTTTACCAAACCACACACCAACTTTTAAAGTTCATCACGCCAGAAATCCAGCATCCGTGAGAGAGTCTCCTTCATCTCCATTTTAGGGACCCAACCGCAGCCTTCCCTGATTTTCGAGTTGTCACCCATTATTATGGGTTCGTCCGTGGGTCTGAGCTTGGTTGGATCCACCTTTGGCTTTATGTCTTGATTCGAAAGCTCGCATGCCATATCCAGGATATCCTTGATCCTATATGCTCTGGAGGAACATACATTGTAGACATCTCCGGTCTTCCCCTTCTCAGTCAGAAGCCAAAGGGCATTGATAACGTCAGCAACATCCGTGATATCCCTTTTTGGCTCCAGGTTACCCACGAGCATCTCCTTTTCCTTGCCCTTTTCTATCTGGACAATACGTTTCGTAAAATCAGAGCAGACATCGTTTGTTTTTCTCGGGCCAGTGGTGTTAAAGATCCTTGCCCTTACGGTTTTAATTCCGAAGTTTTCATGATACTGATAGGCCAAAAGGTCCTGCCCCACCTTGCTTACACCGTACGGATGCAAAGGTAAAAGCACATGATCTTCTTTCACGGGTACCTCTTTTTCGGTAACAAAACCGTATTCGGCACTTGAGCAGGCAACAAGTACCATACAACTTGATTTGCATTTTTTTACTGCTTCAAATACATGGGATGTGCCCAACACATTGGTTTCAAGGGTAAGCGCTGGCTCATCCCATGATACTGTGGGAAAACTCTGCGCGGCAAGATGAAATATCCTTTCGGGTGCAACCTCCTTTATTATTTCCAAAACACGTGCCTCATCCCTGATATCGCAGTTTAGGAACTGCACCCTGTCTTTCACAGCCTCAACGTTGGGAAGCTCGCCTTCATCCCATACCGTTCCCACCACCTCATCCCCTTTTTTAAGAAGGAACTCCAGGAGGTGGCTTCCTATAAACCCTGTTGCACCTGTTACCAAGACTTTGATTTGGTCACTCTCCATTCCAGTGAAATTGTTATTTGTATTTATTCTTTGCTGAAATCCGAAATAGCTTCTGAATAGAGCTTCTCGATTCTGGCAATAACGCCCTTCCATCTGGATTTTTTATCTGCCAATTCATAACCGGATCGGCCCATACCCTCGGCGATCTTGGGATTTTCCAAAAGGAACCTGATGTGTTTTGTCAGGGCATCTATGTCGCCAAAATCATAAAGCAGCCCATTGTCACCGTGAGAAACGACATATGGCACTCCACCGACCTTGGTTCCCACTACCGGTTTCTTCTGTGCCCAGGCCTCGATAAAAACGATACCCTGCGCCTCGAATTTGCTTGGTAAAACAAAATGCTCGCAGCCGGAAATGAGCTCGTATTTTTCCTTTTCGGAAACCCTGCCTGCATAAACCACTTTCTTTTCCAGTCCGAGCTGTTTGGCCTGGGCTTTGACATTAGAGACTTCACCCTGGTCAGGACCAGCGAATATAATTCCCAGATCAGGAAAATCCTCCTGCAGTTTTGATAAAGCCGAAACAAGATGTGTAGGGGCCTTCTCATGGTACATTCTGCCTATGAACAGGAGGTATCTTTCAAGTCCGTATTTTTTCTTGGGTATGCTAGGATCATAACTTTCAAAAGCCTTATTGGAAATTCCGTTTGGGATGATCTCTATTTTACTGGTATCGATTCCTTTCTCTTTGCACCAGTTCTTCTCAAGCTGGGTCATGGCAATGAGCCTATGCACCCTTTTTAAGGTCTTAATCCCGAAGAAAGCATCGTACAATCGTTTTTGGAAGGCTGCAAAGCCGGTTAAGGGAAGGACCACGCCTTGAATGTATATGACCTGGGGAAATTTACCATTATATTTTTTTCTCACGTAATCGTTAGTAAGGCTGGGATAACCCTCCATGGCAATGATATCTCCATCTGCGATTTCAGGTTTGAATTTTGTGAGGTAGAAACTCCGGTTCAACGAAGGTTTGTACCTTTTGATTTTTATATCATCTAATTCTCCAGACAGTGGAAGAGTCTCTTTATTTACGGTAACGCAACTTGAATGCACCAGAACCTCCCAACCCCTTTCTATCAATTGCCTTGATATCTGCTCGACATGATATTCCACGCCCCCGGTCTCGGGATAAAAATGCTGTGCAACCCAGTTTATCTTCATTTTATTCTCCTACCTTGGCTCCGCTCAGGGTTTTTTCATATACAACCTTGATTTTTTCTGCAATGATATCCCAGTCAAACAGCTTCCTTCTCCTCTTGGTATTTTCCTTTAATGTTTTGTATTTTTCATTATTTGTCATCAATTCGATAACACCCTTTGCCATACTCTCCTCATTTTCATTACACAGAATACCTGCATCGCCCACAACCTCGGGAATACCCCCAACACTGGTCACAACAACCGGTGTCCCGCATCCGATTGCCTCCATAATCGTGATTCCGAATGCCTCGTATTTCGAGGTTAGGGCAAAGATCTTGACTTTGTTGTAGTGCTCGATTAAGGAATCAAATGAAATTTCCTCCAGAAATTCAACGTTATCCTTAAGATTCAGCTGTCCCGTCAATTGAACAAGTTGGGCCTTTACACCCCAGTCCCTCCCTATGATTTTAAGCTTGATATCCGGGATTTGTTTCTTTACAATTGCAAGTGTTTTAATTAACATATCCAGTCTTTTTACACGGGAGAGACGCCCAACAAATAAAAGGGAATTTTCCTCTCTCTTGAAACCCAGGTCGCGGAATTTGGAAAGATCGATTCCATTGGGAATAGCTGTCATTTTTTCCTTTGGAATGCCGAATCTTTTTGAAATGTAGTTTCTCTCGATTTCAGTTATCGTAATTATACTTGTGCACCTTTTCAATGTCGTCTTTCCTACAAAGCTATCATATACAGACCTGAGCATCTTGTGATGGGAATGCGAAGCTGGGTGGAGATGCGTAGTAAGAATTGATGGAATTTTGTTTTTATTTGCAAACTTTGCAGCCTTATCTGCATGATGCGCACCATAGGTGTGAATGTGAATCATCTCGGAGCCTTGCAGGGCCTCCTTTAAGCCCTTCATTACAACGCCGTAACCTTCAACAGGCAGGAACTTCTTTGATTCCAATCGCGTGATTGGAACCTCCCTGTATTGAGCCAAGCATTCTTCCTTTGACAATCTCTGATAGGGTCTTTCCATCTTTAAATCGGACGTAACCACCTTGACAGGAAAGGAATTGGCAAGCCTGGATGTGACCTCAAGAGCCCTAGTCTCGACTCCGCCCAATGCAGGATAGTACCGCAAACTTACCACAGGGATCATAACGAACCTTCTCCGATTATCCACATTACAGCATCCAACAGATCCCGTGCAATATGATCAGGCGAGAAATTCCAGTTCTCCTGTTTCTTAAGTTCCCCCTCCCCGTAGCCAGTTAGGACCAGAACCGTTTTGCAGCCTACATTGTGTCCGGTTTCCAGGTCATTGAGTGTGTCTCCAACAATATACGAAGCCTGCAAATCGAGTCCGAACTCTTCATTTGCAGCTTTTAGCATTCCCGGTTTTGGTTTTCTGCATGAGCAACCGTCATCCGGATGATGTGGACAGTAGTATACTGCATCGATTTTTGCCTCATCTTTCAGAAGCTTATTTTTCAATTCATTGTTGATTTCATTCAAAGCTTCCTCTGAAAATTTACCTCTTGCCACACCCGATTGGTTTGTGATTATGATGACCAAAAAATCGTTTTCGTTCAAGAGGTTGATTGCCTGGGCCGAATTCGGAAGAATTTTTAGTTGGTCCACACTGGATAAATAATTCACCTCGTAATTTATTGTTCCATCCCTGTCCAAGAAAACAGCCTTGTTGGTCATCCTCACCTTCCTTTTATCTATTTTCCGAAAATTGCGGATTCGACTAAAAAGCATATGATGTGCCCTGCCGTAATATGGGCCTCCTGGATTCTGGGAGTGTCCTTTGATGGTACAGCCAGCCATAGGTCCACTATCTCCCCGAGGCCAGTTTTACCCTCACCAGAAAAACCCACGGTAACTGCTCCGATTTCCTTTGCTGCCTTTATTCCCTGAATAACATTTGGAGATGTTCCGGAAGTGGAAATCCCTATTACCACATCTCCTCTTTGGGCATGAGCTTTCACCTGCTGTGCAAATACCTGTTCATATCCGAAATCGTTTGCACATGCAGTTAAGATGGAGGTATTTACTGTAAGCGCTATTGCTGGCAAGGGCTCCCTCACCATCTTGTACTTGCCCACAAGTTCGGCTGCGATATGCTGGGCATCTGCAGCACTGCCTCCATTTCCGAAGAGAAGTACCTTTTTCTTATTTTGGTAAGCCTTTATTATCGCATCTGCAATATCGGCAATTACTTTCGCATCCATTTTGAGTTTTACATCAGCGCTCTCAGAAAGCTTGTTTCTCACAATTTCCTCCATTCTAAACACCCCTCAGTCGGCATCCCATGTCTGCAGACCTTTGTAATCAAAGCCAAAATTCACTATTTGACCCCCGAGATTCTCGAGTTTCTCTGCAATTATATGTTTCTTATCAAAATCGCAGAACAAAAGCAGATAGCCGCCTCCTCCGGCGCCCAGCAGCTTTCCACCCACAGCGCCATTTTCCCTGGCTGTCTCGTACAACTTATCTATTTCAGGATTTGAAATCTTCGAAGCCAGCTTTTTCTTCTGCATCCATCCCTTGTGAAGAAGTTCTCCGAATTCACCCATATGACCCTTCAAAAGTGCATTCTTCATATCGATGCAGATAGCCTTTATCTCATCCAGTGCATCGATGGATGTTTTTTCCTTCTTGACATACTTGTCTATCTGCTCCGAAAGGATATTTGCCGATAATCTTGTTCTACCTGTGTAACATAGTAGAAGGCTGTATTCAAGTTCGTTTATAATATCCCGTTTGATCCTGAGGGGATTGACAGTTGTGGACTCGGAATGAAACTCGATGTAGTTGAATCCTCCGAATGTGGCTGCGTATTGATCCTGTTTTCCGCCTTTTATACCCAGGTCCTTTCTCTCTATGTTATATGCGAGCTCTGCGATATCGTAATCGGTAAGGGGCATATTGAGCAATTTCTGGAAAATCCCCACAAGTGTCACAACAACTGTGGAAGAGGAGCCCAGACCCGAGCCTGGAGGTGCGTCGCTGTGCATGAACAGATCC
>CBDVCK010000098.1:0-11271 GCA_965372465.1 uncultured Thermoplasmata archaeon
TGAAACTTCGGCCCGTGGACTTTGCATCCGATGGGGTGTTCCTTTGCGGCCTGGCTCACAGCCCCAAATTCATTGACGAGAGCATTTCCCAGGCATGTGGGACCGTATCAAGGGCATGCACGATATTATCCAATGAGGTCATGGAGCTTGAGCCCACGATATCGGAAGTTATCGACGCGAATTGCGACGGCTGTGCATACTGCATAGACCCATGTCCCTATAATGCACTGGAATTGATCGAGTACATGAGAAACGGGCAGGTGAAAAAAACAGTCCAAAGAAATGAGACATCCTGCAAGGGCTGCGGAGTGTGTATGGCCACATGCCCGAAACAGGGAATTATTGTTCGAGGTTTCAAGCTTGAACAGCTTGGTGCCATGGTAGATGCTGCACTGGAGGTGATGTAAGTGTTAGAAGGAGGAGCAACAATAGAAACTCAAGAGGAAGATTTCGAGCCATTGATAATCGCTTTTTGCTGTAATTGGTGCTCATATACAGGAGCGGATCTGGCAGGCACTTCAAGACTGCAGTATCCCCCTACAATAAGGATAATTCGGGTCATGTGCTCTGGCATGGTTCACCCAAACCTTGTTATCGACGCTCTTTCCAAGGGGGCAGATGGTGTCATCATGTGCGGCTGTCATCCTGGAGACTGTCATTACCTGGAAGGTAACCTAGTAGCTGAAAAAAGAGCCGATGCGATATTCCTTCTTTTAGAGGACTTGGGAATCGAGCCAGAGCGATATCATCTGGAATGGGTCTCTGCTTCCGAGGGGCAGAAGTTCGCAGAGACCATGAAGGAGTTCACAGAAACCGTAAAATCCCTGGGACCGAGCCCGTATAAGATGTAGTGAAAATTACTTTCCATAGAATTTCAGGCCAAATGTCAGAAAAACGGTTGGTTATACCATTTTTCCCCTGGTCGATAATAATGACCAAAGACTTATATAACATTGAATTGTAGATTCAAAGGATCGTAAAATTGGCTTTTACTTCATTTATGATTACAGAGATGACTTTATGGCAGTAAAAAAGGGGGATAAAGTTAAAGTTGAATATAAAGGAACCCTGGAAGATGGCACTGTTTTTGATAGTACAGAAAAACATGGTGAGCCAATGGTTGATATAAAGTTAAATAGGATAATGTTATTTGGTCACCTTAAGACTCCCAGCGATTGTTATTAAAACTGTATGGCCAGAGTGCCCTTATAATAACCAGTGGGAATATCATCCAAATAACGGGAACGGTTGAATTATGAATGAAAGTATTCATCTCAGTGAGGGGAATTTATCTCTTGAAAGAGCGCAAAGTTGCACGGTAAATACACCCAATTCGAAATTCTACCCTATAATCCGAAATCTTTATGATCGGTTCCTCTACCCCATCAGAAACAAATATCTGGCAGACTATCTTAGTAAATTCGTATCAGTTGGAAATTCATTACTGGACATAGGATGTGCCGAAGGTACCATTCCCTATATGATGTCACAGAAGAAGAACCTTGATGTCCAGGGAGTTGATGTATATTTTAAAAGCGAGCCGCTTATTCCTTTTAAACATTATGACGGGGATACTCTTCCATTTTCCGACAAGAATTTCAACTACACCATGGCTGTGGATGTCCTTCATCATTGTGAGGACATAAAAGCAACTCTTAAGGAGATGAGGAGGGTCTCTAATCGAATCATCATAAAGGACCATTATTATAAAAACGGCTGGGACCGTTTCCTTTTGAAGTTGTTTGACATTTCCGCAAATAAACCCTACGGGGTAAATATCCAGTTTAATTTTAAAACATGGGAGGAATGGGAGGAGATTTTTGAAGAACTAGACCTCAAACACAGTTATGTGGATCTTCAGATGGATGGCACCAAATTAGGTCCAATCAAGCATTTTTGTGTGGTTTTGGAAGAAAACGGAAAAGATAAAAAAACAAAAAAAGGGGAAGATATTAATTTTTAAAGGTCTTAATCAACCTTCCCTTGTGGTCCTGTATGTCAAGTTTTACTGGTATGCTGCCGTCCAAGTTGTGGGTTGCGCAGGATAAGCATGGGTCATATGCCCTTATTGCCATCTCCACCTTGTTTAATATCCCCTGGTCGTAGGCGCCGTCCTTTATAAGACTTGTTGCAGCCTGCTTCACTGACATGTTTATGGGAGCATTGTTATGTGTGGTTCCCACAATCAGATTGCAGTTCTTTACAAGACCTTTCTCATCGGTTTCATATTCATGAATCAATGTGCCTCTTGGTGCTTCGGTGCATCCGATACCTTTGGCGGCTCTTGGCGTTACTGCCACTCTGGTTTCTCTACTTGTAATCTCTGGATCGTTTAACAACTCCACCATATGTTCGGCATGATAGAGTAACTCAATGAGCCTTGCCCAGTGATAGAGCAAGGTCAGTTGTGCTGGTCGTCCGAACTCGTTTCTGAATTCCGTGAATTCTTCCTGTGCAAGGGGTGTTGCCATCTTGTCGGCAACATTAATTCTTGCAAGGGTGTTTGTCCTGTAGATTCCTTTTGGTGCTTCTATGTTCATGTCGAATCCTTCGCCCCAGCTCTTGGCGTACGGGAATTTCATATAGCTCCACGGCAGGACCTTTTCACTTATGAAATCGGTATATTGCTCATAAGTGAAATCCTCGAAGCTGCCGTCTGGTTTCATGAGGCGCAGTTTTCCATCGTAACAGTTCATGGATCCATCCTCGGAAACAGTACCTAAAAAGCCTGTATTGATTACCCCCAGTGTCTTCACGACATCGAGGTATTTTGGGAAAATATCCTCCTTTGCGAATTTCATTGAGAATTTTGCAAACTCCAAAACCTCTTCTGCCATGGGAAGTACTTTCTTCCTCTCATCCTCTGTTAATGGTTTACTGAAACCACCAGGAACAGCAGTTACTGGATGTATGGATTTACCTGATATGATCTCAAGCATCCTTGCACCGAGATGCCTGTTCCTTACAACTTTTTTTCCAATGTCGGGATGCTTTCCCACAATACCGATTACATTCCTTACAGAGAAATCGGCATCCGGTCCCATCACGAAGTCCGGTCCTGAAAGGAAATAGAAATGCAGGATATGTTCCTCTGTAAATGCAATGCTGTTGCAGAGGTCTCTCAATTTTGTTCCCGCGGGTGGTGGTTCTACACCGAAAACAGCATCATTTGTCTTTGCAGATGCCAGATGGTGGGACCACGGACAAACACCGCAGATGCTTGTCACGATTCTCGGTAATTCTTCTACAGGTCTTCCGATGCAGAATTTCTCAAACCCTCTCAGCTCTACAACGTTGACCATGGTATTTGCTACGTTACCTCCATCATCAAGTTGTATCGTCACCTTTGCGTGCCCTTCAATTCTCGACACAGGTGCTATTGTTAGTGTCTTTGCCATTTATATCACCTCCCTGGTCTCGCAGGCAGGGGTCTTAATTTCTTATGCCCCCCGATGTACCTGTTCAAGAGTGCTCTTCTGTCAACAACCTGCTTTGCGTCAAGTCCGATACTTGACATTGCGCTCATCATGTCAACCAGAGGATTTGCGCCCTTTCTTATGGGTCCAAAGCAACCCCGGCACGGCATGTAGCCTTTGACACATCTTGGAACAATTTGTTTTCCCTCTTCCAGTGTTTTTCCGCATCCGGATTTTGTCACCGGACCGATACATATTATTCCCTGCTCGTTAAAACAGCGCATGGTATCGTACTCACCTGGAGTGAATTCAGCATCCTGAAGCGGTCTTTTAATTGCCACTTCTGCCTTCTTCTCTCTTTTCACAGGACAATCGTCGCAGACGCTTCTTTCGGGAAGTGTAAAGGGCTTTCCTTCGAGAAGTGCGGTTATTGCTTCCACCACAAGCACAGGATTAGACGGGCATCCAGGGATGTAAAGGTCCACATTAACCACTTCATCTACTGCGTATACCCTGTCCAATAAGGGTGGTAGGTTTTCTTTGGGAGTGTCCGCGGATTCGGTGGATACCGATTCTCTGTAGACCTTGTTTGTCAGATCTTCCAGGGTGTACATGTTCGCCAGAGCAGGAATTCCACCGTTACAGGCGCAAGCACCAAGTGCAATCAAAGTCTTGCAGCTTTTCCTCATTGCCTCTGCAACATGCTTCTCCTTTTCGTTCCTGATACCACCAGATATAATTCCCACATCTGCTTCAGGGATCTGAATGGTATTCGGATCATCCTCACCCGTTTGACCAAAATACTTATGATCCATCAGAACAGGTATATGAACGAATTCAAGGTTCTGAAGCAAGTCCAGCAATGGTTCGCCAATGTCCAAAATCGTTATTTCACAGCCGCCACATATGTTTAGCCATTCTTCTGCCACTTTTACCATTTTCTCCCCTCCAATAGAAGGTAGAAAAGGATATATACTAAAAGTATATAAATTCTACTGCGTAATACGATACTTTTACATCGATTTATAACGAAACTCTAATAATAAATGTATTGAATTCGTTGGATTATAGTTTTTTTCGCCTTATTATTACTTTCTTGATTCGTAAATCGAGATATGAACCACCGTAAACTTTATAATGGGATTATTATTAGCTGTTACCGGGGACACAAACCGTGGAAGACATGCCTGAGTACTGGAACAAATCGATTCTCATCTTTGGATGCGGCAATATCCTTTTCGGCGACGACGGCTTTGGTTGTGCAGTTGCAGATGAGCTTCTTAAGAATTATGATATTCCCGAGGACGTTTTTGTAATCAATATCGGTTTATCTGTAAGGGAAATCCTGTTCAACATTGTCCTAGATGAGAATAAACCGGAAAAGGTAATCATAATAGATGCAGTTGATATGGGAAGACCACCCGGTGAGATATTCGAAATCGACCTTGATGAAATTCCCGCAAACAAAATTGACGATTTCTCAATGCACCAGATGCCAACATCCAACCTTTTGAGGGAGCTTCGGGATCTCTGTGGAGTGGATGTTAGGATTCTTTCCTGTCAGGTTGAGAAAATCCCCAAAGAAGTTGAGCCGGGATTATCTGAAAATTTGAAGCGAAAGGTAAATGAGATGTGTGAATTGATTATAAAAGAATACTTATGAAACATACGAGTCAGTTAAAATGAAATATCATGAAGATATTACCAAACCAAAGTAAAAATGGGGGATGTGAGACATGCCTGAAAGTGTTAAAATCATAGAAGGAAAGAAGTTCATGTGGGACGGAGAGACCTACGAGAAAATGGAGCAGGCCAAATCTGCAGAAGAGAACTACAAAAAAGAGAAATTCGATACAATGATAATTGAGGAGGAGGGTAAACCTTTGGTCTATACAAGACGAGAGGTTACCGAGGTAGTTGTAGAGGGTGAGTCTCCGGTCTGATATACTCAATTATTTATGATCATAAGCTTTCCTTGGTAGAATAACATTTTAAGAGTGATTCAGATGAAAGAAGACCGCATAACACTTTCCCACGGAGCAGGCGGAGCCGTGATGCAGAAGCTGATTGCAAAGAACTTTCTGGATCATCTAGGTGGTATCGAATCTAAACGTGAAGTGCAAATCCCTCTTCAAAACCTGGAAGATGCAGGTATTGTGGATGGTATAATTTTCACAACGGATTCCTATGTGGTAAAGCCAATCTTTTTTCCCGGGGGTAACATCGGCCACCTCGCAGTTTCAGGTACAATAAACGATCTATCTGTTATGGGTGCAGACCCTTTGGCATTGTCCCTTGGTCTAATTCTGGAAGAGGGATTTCTGATTTCTGATCTCGACAGGATACTGGAGAGTATAGGAAAGGTATCAAGACAAACTAATATTCCCATAATCACAGGGGATACAAAGGTCATGGAAAAGGGCGCTTTGGACAAGATCACCATCAATACTTCCGGGATTGGAAAGAGGTCTAGGTATTTGGATTCCAATCTTGAGGTAGTACGAAAGTTCAGGGAATTTCAGGGAGAATGGCTTTTGGATTCAAGTCTTTCTGAAGGAGATAAGATAATAGTCTCGGGAAGTGTGGGCGATCATGGAGTTACAATTCTTTCCTCAAGGGAGGGGTATGGTTACGAGACCAAATTGGAGAGCGATTCCGCTCCTCTGAATTCCATGATCTCGGAGGCCCTTAAGGTTGGTGGAATAGTCTCGATGAAGGACCCGACCCGCGGTGGGCTTGCTAACACTCTCAATGAGTGGGTCGAGAAGTCCAAAGTCAATATCGAGATCAATGAGGATGATATTCCCATCAAAGAACCTGTTATTGCCGCCTGCGAGATGCTGGGAATCGAGGTACTGAACATCGCAAACGAGGGGAAGGTTGTAATGGGCGTGGTTTCGGAGGTGGCGGGGGAGGTACTTGAAGCCCTTAAAAAGACTGAGGAAGGGAAGGACGCCGCAATTATCGGGGAAGTGAAAAAAGGGGACGGCACCGTTATCTTGAATACCACGGTGGGCGGAAAGAGGATAGTTGATATGCCAATTGGGGATCCTGTCCCGCGAATATGCTGATAATTTTATAATTAAATCTTCTTTTTTCCATACTTCAAAAGAATATTGCAGCTCCCCTCGGTACTTACCATACAGGGCCCAACCGGATTTTCGGGAGTGCACACTTTTCCAAACAATGGACACTCATCAGAGTATATGACTCCTCTCAAGACCTCACCGCACTTGCAACCTTTGGGTTCCGAAAATTCCATATCCGCTATTTCTACAAGATCATCTTCAAAGAGAAGTCTGGCATCGAAATTCTCGAACTCTTTTTTCAGTTTCAATCCGCTTTTGGGAATTTTTGGAAATCCTCTCCATTTTACATCAAAGGGCTCGAATACCTCGTCTATTACGGCAATAGCCTTTGGATTGCCTTCATACTTGACAATTCGACTGTATTCTATCTCCACCTTAGCCTCACCCTTTTCAATCTGCTTTGCAAGCATGTAGATTCCCATGAGAAGATCTATGGGTTCGAAACCTGCGATTACCTGGGGCACGTTGTATTTCTCAGATAGGAATTCGTATGGTGCGGCACCTATTATCGTGCTCACATGCCCGGGTTCGATAAGGCCGTGCAATTTCACCTCTCCAAGTTCTATCAAGGTTTTTAGAGCAGGGGGAACGACCCTGTGACAGCTGATAATGGAAAAATTTGATGAATAGCTCTCATTTTTTTCATGCAATCTTTTTATTGCCATTGCAATGCTTGGAATCGTGGTTTCAAAGCCCACTGCCATGAATATTACGTCTTTTTTTGATTGTAAGGCTATATTAACTGCATCGTCAACTCCATAGACAATCTGAACGTCCCCACCTTGTGTCCTTGCGTCGGCTAAAGAGCCTGAAGCTCCTGGAACCTTCACCATATCTCCGAAGACAACCAGTTTCTTTCCTTTTTTGGAAAGTAGTATGGCTTCCTCGATTTCTTTAGGAGTTGTGACGCAGACTGGACAGCCCGGTCCCTGCCTTATTTCCACACCCACCTTTTTCAGGTTCTCCTCCAGTCCGAACCTTACAAGAGTATCCTGATGTGTCCCGCAGACGTGCATCAACCTGATGTCCAAATTCATATCTTTTAATTTATTGAAGATTGTATCTGCAAGTTCCTTATCCCTCAATCTGAACTTTTCCATCATAGAATTTCCCTCCTCTCAGTTTTTTTCCTCATCACTCACATTCATCTTGATGTTTCTCAGGATGCATTCCCTTCCCGAAAGCAGGTTCACCTCACCTGCGCATTTGGGGCAGAGTATGCGGGGAATCCCAAAATGAATTTCCTCGGGTTTATCCCCTATAGTTCCTCTAAATCCGCATGATGTGCATTCTATCTCTGCCTTCATTTCTTTGATTACAATCTCGGCTCCTGAAAGGATATTATCTTCGGTTAACACCTTAAAACAGAACTTCAATTGAACGGGATTGAGAAATGTAAGCTCTCCCACGTCCAGGTCAACCTTCTCCACATTCTCAACCTCGTAGCCCTCAATTGATTTCAATGCAGCTTTCACGATGTCGGTCATGATGGAGTACTCATGCATTCTGCTCCTCCAGGATCTGCCTGAACATCTCAAGGGATTCGAGAGCGTCTTCCTCGGATAGCACCTGGATTGCATAGCCTGCGTGAACGATGACATAGTCCCCTTGGGAGACCTCGACCAGGGAGACATTTACAGGTCTTTCTATTCCCCCGAAATCAACGTTCGCAACCTGCTCTTTATCTATGCTCAGTATCTTACCGGGAACTGCAAGGCACATGGATTTGCGGGATAGTATTTGGTGGTATAAAATCCTTTGGATTTACTTTCATTCAACCCTTTAATTGAAATCTGAGATGCCCTTTACACCCTCTACGGTTGCATATATGAATAAAACCCATGGAGAAACCAAATGAGGTTGTAGCTGCACCACAATCCTCACATACATCCTCGCTTTTTAATGATTCATTACAATATGGACAAAACATTTCAACTACTTCCCCTTGATCTAGTGTTACGCCCTCTATAGAATGCGAATGATCATCCCAAATGGCAGAGAGTTGAAGAGTTCCCTCCTCACCCTTAGCGGTTATTTTCACAAAGATTTTCTTATCATCTTCTTCACTGTTAAGCACTTTTTTACACTTTGGGCAGACCACAGTGCAGATCTCTTTCCCCTCTTCAATTCTGGTCCATCTGACCATTTTAAATCACTCCTAAATGAACAATAATTGTTAGTATTAAACTACAGTATCAGTTTGATATTTAATAGTTTTTGTTCGGATTTCTCTCTCAGAAATCCCTTTCTAGAAGGCTTCTCAATTAATTATCTCCAAATCGATTTTATTTCCATTATTATCATAAACAGCCCAGGATCGATTATCAAAAGGCTGAGCGATTATTAAGTGAACTTCACCCCGATATTCAAACAATTGTTTATCATACTCGGTTGGCAATAACGAATCATCGGTATGACTTAATGCAAAACCAATGAAATCCGGATCGAATATAAAATCCGGGCTCACTGCAAATTGATCAAGATAGGGTCCGTATGAAAATGCGCTAACTAAAGTCCATGCCGGAGGCTTGATTTCGGGAATATTTTTCTTAAGATTAGAAAAAATCGAGATCTCATTTATAATTTCTCCTTGCTTCAGTAATTTACAGATGTACTGTTTCGGATAGAAATCCTTTGAAAGCTCAATTAATAATTTGATGATATTTTCTTTTATTTTTGTTCTACTATTCATCGACTATCACCCCCTGGTGTTCGTTTTACCTTTCTCTAATACTTGATACTCATCCTTCTGGTTCTGCGCTCCTCTTCAAGGCTTTGATATTCTAAATCATAAATATAGTAATTGCTAAGAAAACCATTATCGCGATTACGATAATCTGCATGATTATTTCATAGATGCGTTCTTTTATTTTTGTTCTATTTTCTATTATCTTCTTCATTTGTTTCTCCTCGGAATCTTCGTATCGCTCAGCCACACCTTTTATTTATCGATCTATTTACTCACACAACAATAGTCTTCATGGCAATTCTCTATCCTTCCTCTACACTGATTAATACACCAGTTTTGGCATTAATTTTTACGTTCAAATAATGTTCATATTGATATTGGTCATCTCTATAAGCGATGCTCCAATAAGGATCCTCACCCTCATTTTTATCAAGATAATGACTGACTGCACCATCAGGATATTGCTGTAAAAAAGCTGAACCGTTATTTTCCTGTGCTACCTGTGAGGCCGCATCGCTGTCTATAAGCCAGTCTGTTATTTCAGTTGTATCTCCACCGAATTCTTCATCATCTGATATCGTCCCATCTGCCTCTATAAATACAAAATAATCCTTATCAGCGGATGTGGAATGATATTCGTACATCCACATCATGCATTTTCCATCCCCTCTATCTTTATCTGCATGTTGGGTTTTTCCCTCAGCAACAATTGTTGATTTGAATTCATGGCCAGCCACTCCGATTAAAATTGCATCATCGTTCCATTCTTTTGCTTTGGTATCTGCTTCTGATTTTTTCTTTAGAGCTGTAAACGCTTCTGGAGAGGAGGATTCTTCTTCAAAGCAACCTGTATTCATTAAAATCAATAGAAGCAGCATGCATATCCAAATCGCCATTATTTTGTATTTTGCCATATTTCATCACCTCAGAGGGTTATTTATTTTCGTCCAGTCCTTCCGTAGTTTATCGCCTCGCCCTTATACCCCGCACCTAAATCCATTATTCTCTTTCTAAGATAAAGATTTTGCCACATTATTCAGGCTAATTTCGATTTTAGAAGAGCTTCCAACGAAAAAATACCAATAAATTTGAATTACACGGTTCTTTTGAGCCCATATTGTCATATTCGCATGAATAAGAAACTATTAATAACCATGAGCGAGTATCCCTTTCCTCAAAAGGGGACGAGTAGGGCTGATACTATGGTAAATTACGAGAGTTTCATAAACAAGGGTATAGAGAATGTATATGGGTGCGATGAGGATGAGTTCGAGATGCACTTGAAGACCATCAACGAACTCATCGAGAAGCACTTTGAGGCTTATATCAGGGTTCCCTACGAGGACCGTGCACTTTTCTTACCCCATTGCATGTGCAACAGCGATGTGTGCGAGGCCAAGAACACGGACAAGGGCTACATATGCATGGAATGCGGTGCTTGCGGAATCTGTGAAATCAAATCTGAGGCCGAGAAACTCGGTTACACCACCTATACGGTGGGAGGAGGGGGGATAATCCACAAGATCCTAAAAAATACTCACCACAAGGCTATAATGGGTGTGGCCTGCCCCTTCGAACTTTCCGCCGGACTCGAGAAGGTTTCAGCTGCGGGGCTGCCCGCAATAGGCATTCTTCTTGCAACAGACGGGTGCAGGAACACTGAAGCGGACATGGATAAAGTGTTCGAGACCTTGAGATTGAAGGTCTAATGAAAGCTATTTTATTTTTAAGAGATCGACTTTTAGGAAATCCATCACCAATCTTTTCATCATCGGACTCCGCAGTTTACGGGGTGACCGGTTAAAGGTCATCAGATCTGCTAACATGTCCTTGAGTTTGGGATCCCTTGAGGCATATCTTACAGACCTCTCCGCATTGTTAATTAACGAAGGGTGGAGGCTCACCAAGAACTGCAGATCCTTCCCCCACTCCCGCATGCAGGCATCGTGGTAATTTGAGAGCGCGTTTTTGCTCAGATCGCCTCGTTTGAAAGCTGCTCTTAATGTAATGGCTGCGAGACGACCTGAGTCCATGGCAAAGAATATCCCCTCTCCCGAGAGTGGCGAGACAAAACCTG
>CBDVCK010000099.1:0-11211 GCA_965372465.1 uncultured Thermoplasmata archaeon
GATTTGGGTTATTGTTGGTAACAATCGGCTTGATTGCCACTGTCTCATCCTATCTTTATTGGTACTATTATTGTATCCATCTGAATTGGGATATTTCATTAAATGTAATTGGAATTCTTATGGTAGCGGGTTTTTTTGGAGCAATTATTCTATCTTGGGGGCTTTTTTTCTATATAAAAGGCGTGCATAACAGGTATATTAAACCACTCAAACAAATCCTGTATCCACGTCCAGGACCTGCTTTGGGAAATCTTCTCAATCAAAATCAATTCAGGTATTGTCAAAAATGCAAAAGGCTGATTCCAATCGAGAGCAAATGGTGCCCATATTGTTCAAATAGGACACCGGATTATTATGGTGTTACTCTGAAATAGGATATCATCAACCTTAAATAAATTGAAATCAATTCAATAATAGTGAAGGGTTAACCATGAGAGATATTAATCAATGGATGATAAAATTCGGATCTTGGCTAATATTGATTGGTTCGATTGCTCTTTTTTCCATTATTATCTTTTTTTTGCTTTTCTCTTATATGTGGGGTCGGGTAATGTTTTCTTTAATATTCCTGTTGGTTGTTGGGATTATCTGCCTCTCCTTAGGGTTTTTTTTCCTTTTTAAAGGCATACAAAATATGTATTTCAAGCCAATGAAACAACTGCTGTATCCTCATCTAAGACCTCCTGTGGGAAATCCTCTCAGCCAACAACAAATTAGACATTGCCAAAGATGTAAAAGACAGATTCCCATGGATAGTAAATGGTGTCCTTATTGTTCAAATAGGTCGCCGGATTATTATGGGGTCACTCTGAAATAGGATGTTGCCTTTTTTCTTCACCTTTCACTATAATCCTTTAGCTCAGGATTGACAATTTTTATTAATATCCACCACCTCCCACCCAAACTATAAATCCCCAAAAGTGCATACAAGGCGACAATAGGGGGAGGTTTCTGAGTAAAAAGAATAAATCCCAGAAAGTGAACCATGAGTCCACATGCAAGTACCATCTTTCCCACGATTCCAACAAGATCACCATGATCGCGGAATGCAAGGAGTGTGAGGGGGAGGCCACCTTATCCCAGAAGACATGCTTCACTGGCATCCTAAACAACCTCTGCCAGGAATTCAACGTAGACGATGTTGTGCTCTCACATTACATCGAGACAAAGTACACAAGTTCATCAATGCAGATGCTGAGAATGATGGTTGAGATTGTACATGATCTGGAGCATATGGGTATCAGGGAGCCGTTTGCGGAGTATTTCGAAAATGACCCAACTCTTTCTTCCTCCCAGAAAAATCAACATAAGAATTCGTGTGCAAAATGCGAGTTCAAACCCGAGAAAGTTTTCAACCCTTTAAAGAAACATTTTCTGAAGGATGTTTCTCTCTTCTATGATGAACTGAAGAGGATAGCCAGACAGGTGGAGACCCAAGAAAATAACACTTGCATCAATTGTGTGAAGGCTTCAAAAAGTGACATGATTTACCTCTTCAACAAATTGGAGGACCTCAGAGCGCTTGTCATTTACAAAGGATTTCAGATAGTAATATAGGTGAGGGCATTGGAGGAGATTGCGAAATGAAAAATAACAAAACAGTTCTTACACCAAAGAAGAAAGACAATGTAAATGCCCAATCTCAAAAAATGATCATTACACGAAAGGCCAAAGAAAAAAAAGCAAGTGCTCCTCCCAAAGCCCAAGAAACAGAATTCAAAAAAAGAAAGGAAGTGTCAACCTATTCCGAATTTCTCAGCTCTTTAAATGATGTTGATGTTCCGGTTTTCATAAAAGGAATGGAAAGGGTTCTTGACAGAAATAAAAGAATAAGACCCGGATTCTCATCGTCATGGGTCTCGCCACACCCACCCGATGGAGCCAAAGCAATAACCGATTACGAAATAGATAAAAGCAAGGTTACACTCCTTCAGCTCCCTGATAATATCGAATCAGGATATCATGTAAGGCCTTTGGAGTACGATCTTCCTTTAGATCAGGTTAAACTCATTCATCTTGCAAGAGGACGACTCACGGATCATTTTCCAAAAAACATTAAACTGGACAATCCACAGCAAGCCAGGGAGTACATCCTAAAATCAGGAAATAGACTGATCTATCAACTTGCTAAAAAATATGGAATCACGTTGGGAGCGAACCGAACCGAAGAGATGCAGAATGTGAAGAAACTTTCCGAAGTTCTTGCAAAGTACACGGCTGGCCTTGGGGTCGTGGAGTTCTTCTTAAAGGACCCGCATGTCCAGGACATATATATCGATGCATCACCTTCAGATAACAGGGTTTATATTAACCTCGGCAGTCTTTCCCAAGCCGAGCTGAGCGAGAAATGCATATCCAATGTCAGTATCGGAGAAAATGATGCAGAGAGCATGCTATCCAGGTTCAGATACGAAAGCGGCAGACCTTTCTCCGAGGCCATGCCTGTTCTGGAAACAGATCTGTCTGCTTACAAGGCAAGAGTCACAGCAATCGGAAAACCCCTTTCCCCGAATGGGATCGCTATAGCGCTAAGACGGCACTCCTCTGATCCCTGGACATTGCTGAAACTGATAGATAATGGTACGATAACATCATTGTCTGCAGGCCTTATGTCCTTTTTAATCGACGGTAAATCGACAATGCTGGTTGTTGGGAGCCGCGGCTCTGGAAAGACCTCCTTGTTGGGAGCATTGATGCTCGAATTTCCCCAGAACCAGCGTATTCTCACAATAGAAGACACGCTGGAACTTCCTGTTCTAGGCATGCAAGAAATCGGTTACAAGGTTCAGAGCCTCTATGTGCAGTCCAGCCTTGGTGGAAAGGCCGAGATGACAGCAGATGAGGCGCTACGCATCTCCCTGAGATTGGGGGAATCCGCAATCGTTATGGGCGAGGTGAGAGGCCAGGAGGCGAGAACCCTTTACGAGGCAATGCGGGCAGGAACTGCAGGAAGCTCTGTATTGGGTACCTTTCATGCAGATTCTGCCAGATCAGTCTACCAAAGAGTTGTTCACGATATGCATATCTCCCCGAAATCGTTTCTTGCCACAGACATTATAATCGTTGCAGGTGTGGCAAGACCAGGTGGAAGCCAAAAACATAAAAGGAGACTTTTGCAGGTTGCCGAAGTCAGGAAGCATGAGGACGAGGAGAATCTCTTTCAGGATTTATTACTCTACGATGAGACAAAGGACGAATTACTTGAAACGGATGCCTTCAACTACCGCTCTGAAAGAATAGGCACAATTGCTGCATCCTGGAATATGTCTTTGGAGGAATGCATTGAAAATATCCAAATTCGAGCCAAGTACAGGCAGATGATGGTTGACTACGCAAGAGCCCACACAAAACCTCAACTGCTCTCTGCAGAATGGGTGGCCAAATCCAACAGCACATATTGGAATTTAATCGAGAAGCATAGAAGTGGCTCGAAAGTTGACAATAACAAGGTAATAAAAGACTGGACTGCTTGGTTTGAAAGGAGCGCCTCGTATGCCTGAGTTTGATGAGTGGGAGTCTGCACCGCATTATACAGGTTATGGTTCGGTCTTTTTCAGAGGGTGCAG
Organism: uncultured Thermoplasmata archaeon; assembly: GCA_965372465.1. Classification (GTDB taxonomy): domain Archaea; phylum Thermoplasmatota; class Thermoplasmata. The sequence continues at coordinate 3,567 of CBDVCK010000099.1, forward strand.
GAAAGCGAACAATTTGTTTCCCACATCATCTGCCAAACTCGAAAAAATCGAGAATGCAAAAAAAAGAAGATATGAAAAGGTAGAGAAAAGATATGAACAAGCTAAAAGGGAATTTCAGGAGTGCGAAAAGAAGTTTTCAGAAGAGGGCAAGGACTATAAAAAAGCTGAAAAGAAACTGAAGAATTCCGAAACATCTCTTTCAAAAGCCGAAAGAATATTCACACAGGAAAAGTTCAACAAGGCAGTAGAACTTCTTGGAATGGACCTCACCCTGCAAGAGGTCATGCTATTTTCAGGATTTTGTGCAGTGGTCTCGCTTTTAATCGGGTTTGTTGTGGTTTTTTCCCTCTTTGTTTTTCTTGCATTGGACATCATGGAGGCAGGTATGTTTCTTATGCCCGCTCTTTTAGTAACACCACTTTTGGTCTATGCATTTGTGGCCTCGTATCCTGAGGTTCTGGCAAATCGGGTCAAAACAAAATCCCTTGGCAGAACCCCCGAGGCAGTGAACTACCTTGTCATGTCCATGCGTCTTTCTCCCTCGCTTTCCAAGGCGGTGGCCTTTGCCTCGGAAAGTGCAGATGAACCCATTGCTTCAGGTTTGAAAAAGGTACTTTGGAACATCTATATGCGCAAACACGATAACATAGAGGAGTCTTTTTTGGCTTTTGCATACGACTGGGGTGAATGGAACGAGGATTTCAAACGATCTCTTTACGTCTTAAGAAGCTCCACATTGGAAAGAAGTGAAGTAGGAAGAATGAGGATTCTTGACAAGTCCCAGGAGATCATACTCGAAGGAACAAAGAGAAAGATTGAGAGTTTTGCATCATCTTTACAGGCTCCAACAACCGTGCTCTTCGCATTAGGAATACTGTTGCCTATGATGATAGGAGCTATGTTGCCCATGATGGCATTGCAGGTACCCACGGGAACCAGCTTGGGAACAACCACGGAAACAGTACAAGAAGATTCTCCTGACATTGGAGGGGCCTTAGGAATAATACTACTTATGGATGTGGTATTTCCCCTGGTTGCCTTTGTTTACGCGTATCATATTTTAGGAAAACGTCCAGGCACGGCAACTCCTCCTGATGTGAAATCCACCTTATCAGTTCGGGATGGAAGAGCCATAACCTCTATCACCGTGCTTTTGGGTGTGGGCTTTTCCCTTCTGGGCATACCATATCTCAGACAATATCTCGGGGGCTTTGGTTCGGTTCTGGGACCTATTCCGATTTTGCTGGGAGTGGGATTCGCAATGGGATTTTACTTCAAAGCCACGTCAAAATCCCAGAAGAAGCGAAGGGATGAAATCAAGAAGATGGAGGAAGAATTCCCTGACGCCCTTTTCAAGCTGGGAAGTAGAATTGCAGAAGGTGAGCCTTTGGAGACCGCGCTTTTGAAGGTGGGTGAATCCATGAAGGGGGCTGCCAATTCTGAGCTCTTTCAGAGGATAGCCTATACGATTCAGGTTACCCGCACAACACCTGAGGATGCCATGTTCGGTAAGGATTTTGGTGTGTTAAATGATCTGCCTTCGCGCACCATTAGAGCCGCCATGAAGACAGTAATCGAGAGTGTAAAAAAGGATTCTGCTACTGCCGGAGGGATAATAATCAATGTGTCCAACTATCTTCGCGATATGAAGAAGGTGGAGCATGACATTAAAATCAGCCTGAGCCAGACTGTCGAGATGATGAAATCCACAGGAGTGCTTTTCGCTCCACTTGTCATGGGAATAACGGCTTCGCTGTATGTCCTGCTTTCCCGGGAATTTGCACAGCTTCCGGGTTCAACACAGCTTTTATCAAATGATATATTCTTTCTTGTGATCGGTATCTATCTGATCCTTATGGTAATGGTCACAGTATATTTTGCAGTGGGAATCGAACATGGAGAGGATAAGGTGGAGCTTAAGTATTCCATCGGCAATGCAGTTCCAATTGCAATGGTTGTGTATGCCCTTGCCTTGGTGGGAGGCCAATTTTTAATAGGTTGAAAAAATCTTTTTATCCTTGAGAGAGAAAAATTATATTGATATAACATTGGGTATTAATCTTTCATTATATTCTACAGTATAATTGAATCTTCTTTATAAATTATTTTCAAATATGATAGACCGAACAAAAAGGAAGAATTTTTATATTCAGATGTTTATTATTTAAATTGATATACGAGGACCGATTACTATGAAAAGTAAAAATAAAAAATTACTATATTTATCGATGGTGTTCATAATTATTGTATTAATTATCTCTTTATTAATTAATTATTTCTACATTGATAATAAAAACAATGACATGTATTTAATATCTGCCTCAGTAAAAATGAATGCAACTAGAGAAGAGGAAGGTTATATAATTAATTTTACACATTTTACATCCGCTCCTCATGGAAATAAATGGTTTAAACTAGAGAAAGTACATTATCTTTTATCCCCTCAACCTCTTCCGAGGTATGGAGAGGAACATTTTCCTTTAGGTTCAGAAGGTGGAACAACAGAGGAATATTTTAGAGCATTAATGGCAGATAAAGATAATCCACATAATCTGGCTTCAGGAAAATTAATAGAAATATTAAATAGTCCAATTGAAGGTATTAAGTATTATGATTATGACGGCGATTTAATAATTTCAGAGAATGATATAATTATTATAAATTACACATTAATCCCCCGAAACTTAACCAATGAAAAATTCCTATTGGATCTAATTTACATTGGTGATCTTGATGGTGATTTATCAAAAGATTTCTTCGAATTCATTAGTTACCTTGTCATTGATAAGTCATAGTAAATGTCAAAGAAATTACCAATTGAAACAACTATAAACCCGAACTGCATTTTAATTTACGATGTCAGGTCTGTTTCGAGAGAAGGAGAAAAGGTCCAAACCCATGTGGGACATGATGCAGAAGATGAGTGGAGAACTAAAGGAGCAGGAGGAGCGCATCCAGAGAAAGCGCGGATTACTGGAGGCGGCAGGGGTTGAGCTCGATTTGTCCCATATCAAGAGGCCTGAGGAGATGAAGGTAAGTGAGGAAGGCTCAGAGAAAATGACCATGTGGGAGGAAATGAAAGCGATGGAGGAGGGATTTAACGCAATCAAGGAATACCAGGATAGACTGGAAGCGGCTTATGATGAAGCGATTGATAAATTGGATATGAACTGAACCTATGAAAGTTTTTTAAGTTGGCATTCCAATTAACCTGCATGTCGGGTTTGGTCGAAAGAGGAAAAGGAAAACAGAATTTATCATTAAAAAAATCTCTTATCATTATCTTAGCTATAATTATATTTTCACCCTTACTTTCTGAAATTATTCTCGGTTTAGCAATGGGTTATGACCTTGGTGGAAGAGCAATATTCGAGGGCGGTGCAGTTATTGAAGGGAACATAGAATATAATACAAATAATCTGGATATTGGTAGAGGAAGGTGGGAGGTGAATTACTACAATCTATCAACGGTAACAATCAAATTGCGGGATGAAGAAGAACATACTTTTGCGACATCGAACGTAACTATAAGATCGGTGGCATCAGCAGACAATAATTCGCGTATAGATTTATTCGAATTAACTAGTGTTTCCAATTTTGCTATCGGAGCAAACTTAAGAAGTGATATTTCTACTATCTATTGGAATTATTCCTCTGAAGATAAGATAACTGGAACAATGGCAGGAAACACTTCCTATTTAGACTACTCAAATGTAATTTTTATTATGGAAAATGACTTATTGAATGCTAGTAATAATCTTTCTTTGAACGGTGAGTATATTTTACATGGTGAAACAGACGATATTCAATTTGATGTTTCCCTCGATGAGAATTGCACCCTTTCTTCCAAAATAGATCCACCGAAATATAATGATCTTGGGGAAGTATTTCATATTAAAGGCAAGGTGAAAGTATACGATTTCGATGGCAGCATATGGTCTAATGGCAAATTATATACCAAAAATGCGGATCGGACACTATATTCTGAAGAATCTGGATATATAAACTTGAAAATTGTGCATTATGGTGGGGAGCATCGTTCATATAGATATATGCCTTATTGGTATCAATGGGAGTTTGAGATTGAGGGGAAAGATGTCGTGGTTGAAGGCTCTGGTTACCCCTTCTGGATAGTCGGACTTATACTTTCTGCTATACCCTCTGTGATTATAGTTGTGTATCATATCCATAAAAAAATTCTTAATGACAAAAAGAAAATCAAAAATTGATTTTTAATGAAGATTTAACTTAAAAAAGCATATGACAATGCCCTCGCAGATCTGTAATCATTCAATAACCTTCATATAATATGAGTCCAATATTGTAAATCCGATACTGGAGGATCGATTTGGCCCCAGAAAATGATACGAAACCCAATTTGGCAAAATACTACTCAGTTAGAGCCGATCTCGACAATGGCGAGTTTCCGGAAATCACAACAAAGAACGTAAGCTTCGCACTATTCGTACTGGGACTCATCGCCATCATGGTGAACCTCCTCATGGTCTACGTATATATGAGGCAGGAATGGGTGATAATCTGGCCCCAGACATCAGGTGTTTGGATCGGAACCGGCCTGATGCTGCTCGGGGGAGTATTGTATTTTATCGACAGGTATTTTGAGAAGAAATCAAGCTAAGATATTATGGAAATCTTTATTCGGGCATGGGAGATAAGGGAAGATTTGTATGACTGATGCAATAGTTACAGAGAACCTTACAAAAATGTTCAACAAATTCACTGCACTCAATGAATTGAATCTTAAGATCGGGCACGGTGTGTGCGTTGGTTTTCTTGGTCCCAATGGAGCAGGCAAGACCACCACAATAAAGGTTCTAACAAATATGCTGAGAGCTACAAAAGGCAATGCATTCATTGAGGGAGTGGATGTGCAGAGCAGTCCAAAGGAGGCCATGGGACGGATAGGTTCGGTTGTGGAAACACCTGAATTCTATCCCTATCTTACTCCCATAGAAACCCTAACATATCTCGGAAGGATAAGGGGAATCGAGACCAACAAGTTACCCGGCCGTATAGATACGGTTTTAACTGATGTAAAGCTCACAGAATGGAAGGACAAGCGCATCGGCAAGTTCTCAAAGGGAATGAAGCAGCGCCTTGCAATTGCCCAGGCACTTTTGCATGAGCCCCCGATCTTGATTCTGGACGAGCCCACCTCGGGACTCGACCCCAGAGGCATGATGGAGGTTCGAGATATTATCAGATTATTAAAAAAGGAAGGCAGAACCATATTCATGAGCTCTCATTTGCTTTTCGAGGTGCAGGAGGTCTGCGATAAAGCTGCAATGATCAACAGGGGTCAGCTGATTATATACGAAGACATTGACAAGTTGTCACGCATGGCAGATAATTTAAAAATAGAAGTGCAAACCCTGTCACAGGTAACACCAGAACATGTGAAAACAGTTCAGGAGATTGCAGGGGTTGAGAACCTCGTAGTTTACAATCCGCAGCTTTTTGTTTTTGAGCTTAAGGGAGGGGAAGCTGAAAAGGCGGACCTTCTTTTATATCTTCAAAATGTGAACGGGCTTAGAGTGACATCCTTTCGGACAGTGGGAACAGGGCTTGAGAACCTGTATATGAGTATGATATCGGATTCAGTTTAGGTGAAAAAATGGTTGAAAGAGAAGAACAGTCATCCGCACCTTCCCAAATCCAAAATACGGTTCCAACTGATTTTGAACAGTATCGTCTCGTTGTCTGGTACGAACTGTTAAAATACCTTCGCAGTAAAAGGGTTATTGCCATGTTGGTAATACTTGCATTGATACTGGGGCTTATCCTGGGACTGTTTCCTGCCCTTGGGGAGGATTATCCCTCGGAAGCACTTGAATTCGCCCAACTGTTCGTTACCTTTGCAATGATTCTAGTAATACTATGTTTCACATTTTTTGGCGCCGATGCAATAGTTTCGGAATTCCAGCAAAAAACAGGTTACATCCTATTTCCAAATCCCCTGAAAAAATCGGTAATTCTTTTGGGAAAGTTCACTGCTAGTTTTCTTGCAGCAGCACTTTTAATCACGATTTATTATCTGGTAATAATTGCATCTGTTGGAGCGATTAATCATACTATTCCAGGAGAGATATTCCTCTCATATCTATTTTTCCTAATTTATCTTATGGCAGGAATGGCTGTGGCATATCTTTTCAGTGCTTTAATGAAAAGTGCTGCCATGGCTTACGTTCTTGTGTTCTTTTTCTTCTTTATGATAATGGATATAATAAATGTTATGTTCATGGCAGCGGGAGTCACACCCTGGGCCAGTTTGACATTCAGTGCTGGTATAATACAATATATTCTTGAGGTCCCTTATCCCACATCAACCGACGTCGGACCCTTCAACTTTATCTATCCTGATGTTGCATTAAGCATTCTTGTCATGTTCTTCTATTTGGTCATTGCATTTATGCTCGCCTATTTTGTTTTTGAAAAAAAAGAGATGAGATAACCTTTTTCAGATTACGAATACGTAATTATCTCCGATACACAAGACTATTTCTTCAAATAATCCCCGACAATCAAATCATGATCAAAAGCCAAACCCGGAATTTTATCCAATGAAAATAATTTGGCCTCCTTTGCATCTGAGCCTGACCTTAACTCCCCGCCTGTAACCTTCAATTCAAAAACTGCAGAGACCGTATGTCCCCTGGGGTCCCGATCCGGATCGGAATAAACACCAAGTAGGGATTTTATCTCGGTTATAAGTCCTGTCTCCTCTGCAATCTCCCGAACAACCGCATCCTCGACCTTTTCATTGTACTCGACAAATCCACCAGGAAGTGCGTACTTGCCTTTAAAAGGAGGGTTGGCCCTTTTGATTAGAACCAGTTTTTTCTGGTGTATTATAATACCATCCACAGTCAGGGAAGGTTTCAAATAACTTCTGTTTTCCAAGAAGTCATTCAGGCTGGATATCCCCCTTTTGTATTCCTTTAAGAGTCTTTTACCTGCTTCCGTAAGCTCGGTTCTTCCTCCGCTTCTCCCTCCACGTTCCGAGACAACAAGAGGCTCACCCACATCCTCCTCCATCTCCCTTATTGTTCCCCACAAATACCGATATGACATCTTCATCTCTGATGCGGCTTTACTGAGAGAATGGGTTTTATCAATGAGTTCCAAAATCCTTGCCCTGCCACCGCCCACTAAAAATTCCCCATCTTTTTCGAGCCAGGCCTTGGCATTGAGTTTTATCATTGAATGGTTAATTGCCCCCATTTACCATAAACATTACCTGTGAAGCTTTGAGAGAATCAGTTCATGTTCTCTATCCTCCTTGATGGAAAAAAAGGGTGAGTGGAGGGGGTATTGAAGTGTGAGTATGGTGGAGGGTGTATAGAGATTGAGGTATGGCGGTGGGTAAAACCCAAACATCACCGAGGAAAACTAGAACTTCAGCTCGAAACCACAGGTGCATTTGACACTTCTTTCTTTGATTTCCAGAATACCACCGCACTGCGGACATCTTGCCTTTTCCAAAAAGTACTCAAGCCATGCATCCCTAACCTCTGGCTCGTCCTCGGATTTGATCTTCTCGAGAAGTTCCTTGTCATCCTCGGTTTGGGCGAGAGGTTCAAGAGCCTCGTAATTTACCTTTGTCATCTTCTTCTTCATTTCCTTG
>CBDVCK010000100.1:0-11177 GCA_965372465.1 uncultured Thermoplasmata archaeon
CCTCATTGCAGTGAACTGTTTACCCCAAATATCTCGGGGCAGCTTTATTCTTATCATATGATCTTCTTTTTCATTCTTCTTCGTATCGTTTTAAATCCCCGTTCTTCATAAAATCTTAATCCAATTTCGTTATTTTCCCAAACACTTATTTCAAGTTCTTTTTGATCCCTCTGTTTGAGATCTTCAGCTGCATAATCCAATAACTTTTTTCCAATCCCTTTCCCTCTGAACGATTCCTTTACTATCATTTCTTCTATATACCCGTATTTTCTTTCTTTAAGTATGAGATCTTCCGGATTTTTCTCGATCTTGTATAAAATTGCACCTACAATCTTCTCATTATATTCCGAAACTACCAAAAAAATATCGTTATTATTTAAAATAGATTCAAGCCATTTTTCACTCACCAAAATCTCTGGGATCTTAAATATATCCGGCAATAGATTCTTATGATACTCAAGTTCTTCACGGAATAATTCATCCAATGAAGTTCTATCTTTTAACTCTCCCTCTCTAACTGTCAATTCATTCATATTAAACACCCGGGTTAATGTCCCCACAGAGTTTTTCGTAATATTAGCCTTTTCCCAGCCCTGGGCATTCGGTTTTTTGGAAGTTCAAGGGAAAAAGTTTATATTCAAATCATAGGTACACGTGATTTACTCGATGTTATCGGTTGTTGGGAAGAAAAGATTATGTTAATTATTTAGGGTAGGCTTCCCGGATTAAATATAAATTAGATGGAAGAGGTTCAAACGATGCCATCAGAAATAAAAGATAAACCCGGTATGCGTTTCAGCAATCATATACCGGAGCATTCGAAAACAATCGGTGAAAATCTGGTACGCCTCAATTTCCTTTTGGATAATATCGATTTTGATGATAAATTCGTTTTATTCTCAGGCTGTGGAACAGGTTATGAAGTGGAATATCTTGCTAAAAGAACTCACTCCAAAAAGATCATAGGAATCGATATCTCAAAGGAAGCAATCGATCATGCCAAAAAGAACAGCAAACATGACAATTGCGAATACCAAACCTATGATGCCACGCAAGAGATTTTCCCATCCGAGAATTTCGACATCGTTGTTACCCTGGAAGTCTTGGAGCATATCTCACAGCAAGAAGTATACATAAAAGAACTCAAAAGAGTTCTCAAAAAGGAAGGTATTCTGGCATTATCCACCCCAAATCGCATGATATTCAGTGCAGGATATCCCAAATCACGTAATTTGACACATGTGAAGGAATTGGACCTGTCCGAACTTCGAAAACTGATATCCGATCATTTTAGCAGAATTGAAATATATGGGCAGTATCTCAAAGATTCAAAGAAAGCTGCGCAGCATTTGGAAAGTGTCAAGGATTATCATGAGCGCAGGTTCTATTATGATACCAAAGACAAAATCGTAAATTTCCTTAGATGGTTGAAAATCCCTGTCATTATCTACAGGAAGGTAAGAGAGCCGGGTCCGCCCCAGGGACATGAAATTGATGATTTCGCCATTGACAAAGATAGAATGGATTGGGCGATATGGCATATAGCGCTGTGTTGGAAGGAATGAGGGGAAGTGGCGGAGGTAGGGATTAAATGTAAGCCAAAGTTATAAATATTTACAAGGTAATTCTCTTCTGGCTTTGGAAGGGAACCGTGTAAGTGCGGTTCCGAAAGGCCGATATAAGGAGGGAGATAGATATGCAAAATATTGGAAAAATTAGTGTGCTTGTTGTATTTGGACTGCTAATAGCAATGAACTTCGTTGCTGCCTTGCCCTCGGAAAATCCTAGCAGTTCTACTGGAAAGCTAAACTTACTTAAGGAAGAAAAAATCGAACCGATAGTTACGGAAAGCTCGCCAACCCCTGATAACTTAATCGTACCGGATAATCCGGCGTTGCCTGACAACCCCAAAGTTCCAGCTAATCCAGCAATAAAAAGCAGCTCAACTGTGCCTGACAGCCCAAAAGCACCTCACGATCCAACGAGTTCTGATAGCAACACCTTGTTCAATAGTCCATCGGAACCAGCTAGCTCTGCGATTTCGGCAAGTCCACCACCCCCGCCCGCACCAATGGGCTTTAACAGCCCTATTACACCAATCACCGGCTTTATCCCTCTGCTCACGGTCTTTATGGAATGGAGCGATGGACCTGGAGAAACTCCTCCTTCATTTGTTCAACAGCAACTATTCGGACCAAGGCCCAGCCTGCAGAATTATATGATAGAAACTTCATATTTCCAATTCACATACAGCGATTCCGGTCATTATACATGGATTGATGCTTGGGACGATCCTTTAACTCCTGGTGATGAGTCAACAAGGACTTATTGGGAAACTGCTCCTGATCCGCTCCACGGTGGTACCTTCATCTCCCATGGTCTTGTAAGTCTTGATAAAGCAGGCTATGATTTCGCTCCTTTCGACTCCAATAACGACGGAACAATCGATTTCGGCAATGAGGTCGGCTACCTGATGATCGATGCCATGGACCCAGGTCTTAATGGGAATTACCGGGGAGGCAGCACCAGAGGAATGCCAATACTTACATTGGATGGTAAATCAACCTCAGGTAGCGGCAGTACAGTTTCTGAAGACTCCCCCTGGATCACACTGTATGCCCATGAGCTGGCTCACCAGGTTTTAAAACTTCCGGATTACTATGGCATTACCCCGCACCCTGTGACTATGTTTACGCTAATGGGTTATAGTGGTGGAAATAATTGGGACACACCAATAGGCCCGCATCACCTTGATTCATACTCTAAAATGAAGCTTGGATGGTATTCACCTACCGTCGTTACTTCAGATGGCTTCTATGATATCCCTGACGTGGAAACAAATCCAGTAGCTTTTATCCTCCACGATCCTGCCCATGGTACTAATGAATATTATATGATTGAGAACCGTTGGAAGGGAACTTCTTACGATAATTCTGACGGCGTTATTGATCCATTGGTCTCTCCGCTGCCACCTGCCGATGCTCCCGCAGATATCCCGGATCAAGGTCTTTTGATTTGGCATGTGGATGAAACACGGAGTTGGGACGGTGCAACAACAGGTGGATTCCCCAAGGTGAATCTTACCCGTCGCGGTCTCACCGATAGCAAGGCCGCTTTCAACGGTTTTGATTCCGGTTACTACGATTTCTACGATGGCTCCTCACCACTGAATGCCGAGTGGTACACTGGATCCAACAGCAAATGCGGAGTCTGGGCTGTATCAGATTCTGGTCCCACCATGCGCGCATGGCTGGATGTCCCAGGACCTGGTATACTTGAGGTTCTGCTTACGGAATCAGTTTCTGCAATACCAGGGTCCGCTGGAACCTTATCCGTTAGAGCAGTGAACACAGGGGATGCAACAGATACGTTCTCATTCTCGGTTGTAGGACTTCCTCCTGATCTGACCGTTACACTTCCACCATCTGCTACCCTTGGTTCCAAGGCCGAAACAATCGTAGATTTTGATATTACACCAATCAGGCACTGGACAACAGCTCCGGGGATAAGAACCTTCAAACTGAGAGTTGAGAGTACCACAAACCCCTCTATTTTTACAGAAATAGATGCAACATTGGAAGTTCTCCCTTTCGGCCAACCCAAGGTTTCCATTCCAATTGACTTTGCCCAAATCGATCCGGGAATGACAGCTTCCTATACCATAGAAATAAAGAACGAGGGAAATGTGGTAGACACATTCTATCTTAACTTCCTTGCCCTGGATTTCGGTTCAGCCTATGAGGCAATTCCAACTGCAATCGATTTCTCCTGGGCTCTCTTTACCCCAAAATATCCTTCTGCAGTTCCGGGAGGCTCAACAACCACCATCCTTAGCATCAGTGTGCCCTGGGATTGGGCTGCCATGGAAGACGCAACCTATGATTTCATAGTGACTGCGACAAGTTCGATTACTCCTCCGGACAACGACTCAGACACAGGTTCCCTATTGGTTCACGCAACACCCCTTAGTAAGATGTTCTGGGTGAAGGCTGAAATTGAGGATTTGATTTCTGATGTGAATACACTACCCCCCTCTGATGTCAGGGATGGTCTTTTTGACAAGGCAACAGCAGCATCCAATAAAATCAACCAATCAATTGACAGGTATCTCATGGGTGACGACCCGCCAGCGAGCAACCATTTTCGCACAACCAAGAACATCCTGAGAGCGTTTATGCATTTACTTGATGCTCAGAGAGGTAAGACTTTGACTGTGGCCCAGGCCGACGATCTGGAGGTAAAGGCACAAAAAATAATCGATGATATCGATGCAATACTTGCGGTTATTTGATGTGGATGGAATGGTGATTGTGGAAGACGATATTTGCCTTACCATTATCCAATGGAAGACCTGGGGGAAACTGCGTCTGGGACATGAGATCGACTCAGAACCCAATGAGCGTTTTTATAAAAAAAGGAGCTGAGGGTTTTTTCCGTCACAAAACAATCTGAATCCTTCTCATTTCTTAACGATTCCGTCAGAATTTTTACGAAGCCAGTCAGGTAAAAGCTAAGTAATTCTATTGTGATTTGGTTTTTAAATCTAGGAGCCTTGGAGGGAGTGAGAGTTCAAAAGTGTGTAAGGGAATATTATTAGAAATTCTTCTTAGAAAGACCTTCTAAACATCTTTATTCCATTTTTGGAAGTTTCCTTTACGGTAAATCCTGGAAGAAATCAAATGGAGAATGAAAATATGAAAAGTATAAGGAAAATTTGTGTGCTTGTGATTTTGGGAGTACTTGTTGGAAGTATATTTGTCGGAAACACAAGTGCGGACGGTGACCCGGCTGATGATATTGCCGGGATGATTGAAGACATCACTGATGAGGTCCAAGGTTTAGCCGATACGGGTGAACTAAATGAACGCCAGGCCAATTCAGTGATAGTAAAACTTGATGGAGCAGTCCGAAGCTTTAATCGTGGAAATTATAAGGCAGCAGTAGGCAAACTTCATTCCGCCAGACATCAAATAGATGGTCTTTCCAATGGAGGACACATTTCCGAGGAAAACAGAGCTACGCTGTATGAACTTGTAGCGATACCATGTTTCATTATTTGTGCAATGACCGGCCCGATACAAACCCAATGTATCAATTATTGCTGTCCTCCTGCAGTGTAATTGTGTTCTGTGGATCACCATAAGAATGCACTTAGTCCCAACCTAAGGTTTACTTAGCCTGAAAATATCAGATGGGAATATTGATGATGCCATCCAAGAACGGATTTACGACAGTAATGTATAAGATATGGAGTTTGATAGAATGAAGACGAACAGTAAAAGAATAATGAGTATATCTTTGGTTCTAGTATTGACCCTTGTAGCAATTGCCCCGGCATCCCTTGCCAAGCCTGAAAAAGATTCGAAAATAAAAGTCGAAAGCGTAACCTGGGACAAAGGCACACAGGAATTTGTCGTTGAAATGTCCTGTAAATTCGGACTCGCCAATGCAGGGGATCACGCGGGATTTTTGATATCTGCAGAACTGCAGATCCAAACTGATGATAACTATTACACTCTCGATTCAAAAGACAACCCCATCCATATGCAACAAGGAGCAGAAAAAGGGAAAAATGGATACATAGAGATCGAGCCAAAACATATTCCATGGGACCGTAATGGAGGATCTGAAGAAGGTAAAGGAATTGTTACTGTTATTGCAGGGTTTAAGAATCCGAAAGGTCGCAACATTGGGAATAGACCTGTGGAATTTACCTTTACTGATGTTTTAATTGCACCAGCTCCTAGACCTATATATGTAGTTAATGAATATGATAACACAGTATTTGTAATCGACAGCTCGAAGGTAGATGATGGCATTCCAGGAAATGAAGTAATAGATGTGATATATATCGATTTTAATGGATTATCTAGCCTGATCGATGTCGATAATTCAAGAGGTAGGGTTTATGTTGGGGGCGCCATGATACCTCCCAATGATCACGACAGAATATCGGTAATAGATGAGACAACTATAGATGATGGTATCTCGGGCAATGAAGTTATTGACGTAATAACATGGGAGCTACCACCTCGTAGTCAATATCCACCTATGGGAGCCACGTTCTGGGGAGTAAAGGTGTGTGAATTTCACCAGAATATATGGGTTACTGCCGCGAAAGTACACGGCCTGTTCGTATTTAACAGCCTTACTGGTGATCTGGTAGCTGAGATTCGTCTCCATTTGGGCCCTGTATTTTCGCTACCATTTTCACTTGATATTGATGAGTCCAGAAATCTGGTCTATATAGCATCCAACGGAATAAATAAAGTGGATGTGATAGATGAGAATAGAATTGATGACGGTATACTGGGCAATGAAGTTATAGATTCGATAGACGTTGGTGACCAACCCTATGGTCTTGCTTTCGATGTGCTAAGAAACAGAATCTATGTGACAAATCAGAAGGATGATACAGTCTCTGTTATCGACGGTTTTAAAGTTGCCGATGGTATTTCAGGCAATGAAATAATAGATACGATTGCTGTGGGTAGTATGCCATCTCTAGTCGGAATAGACCGTTCTAGAAATAGGATCTACATTGCAAATCAAGGCGATGGAACTGTTTCCGTAATTGACGGCTCAAAGGTGAATGACATGGTATTTGGAAATGAAGTGATCGATATAATTGAGGTGGGAAGCGGTCCTCTAGGTGTTGCCGTGGATAGGCTGGACAATAAAATCTATGTAACGAACCATGATGCCAACACTGTTGCGGTAATCGACGGGCTTAGGATTGATGATGGTATCCTAGGAAATGAGGTAATAAATACGATTACTGTTGGCAACGGACCCGGAGGGGTTGTGGTTTCTAATTTCGCGCTTCCATGATATTCGGTTATGAAGGATAAGGTGGAGGAATTAAATTAAAAGGAAGTTTTGGTTGTTAAAAGATCTACATCTAACCATTAGAAAAAAATAAAGGAAAGTAGAAGTCCAGATCATTCCTCGTTCAAGAAATGAATTGTGGGTTCTGACTTCATTCCAGATTCTTTCATTTTCTGTTTTATTTCGGCTAAATTAAAGAATTCTTTTGCCCTTTCCAGATCATTCCATTTATTTAATACCGTTATCGTATTTGGATTGTCAGTATCCCTGAAGACCTGATGTGACTGCTCTCCATATGACTCTCTAAACTCACTTGCTCCTTCAAACACTGCTTTCCATTTCTCATAATCTTCTACTTGATGTCTTACTATTGTATATGCCAAATTAATCACCAACAATCTCTAACTCTGAAGAATATAAATAGTTATTCACTATTAATTATAGAGTAATTTCTTGAAACAATAATATATTATTTAATGAAACTTTTTCAGTCACCCCGCCAGGAGACAAACCAAATCAATTATATTCTCCTTCAATTATTCGGAGAAGTAACTATTATGAATAAAACCTATAAATAGGTCTTCTGAAATGATGTAAAAAAAACAAAGGTTAAGAAATGGAACTTGAACATTTTGTACCACTTACAAAAGCCGAGCTAATAAATGAACTTGAATCGGAATTAGCCGAGGAGCGCCAACCCAGGTTCCGCCAATTTGCCAACCTGCTTTCCTCCACACTTCATAATGAATTTCATACAAAGCTTGAAGAATTAAAGGAATCTTATAGGCCCTTTGATCCCGACCCTGATGTCCCTTTAAGAGATCCTGTGAAAGACCCGGATGATTCACAGTTTATGGAACACCTCGATCATCTGCTTCAAAAAGCTAATTTCAAGAAAGTGGGTATAGAAGAGCTTGAGCATGCCCTAACCACCGAATCCCTCTATTCAGGAAGTGTTGATGTGGATCTATCGGAACTGTCCAGATGGGCACTTTATTCCCGGGGCCACCTAAGTCAGGTTCACACTGTCAAGAAGTGGAAGTTTTTAAAACGAACAAAAAAACTCAAGGTAGAAAGCCACGAGCGCCTGGTCCTGGCCACCAGGTTCGCACCGAATTATATTGCCAATTCCGAGGAAAGACGCAATGCTTTGGATTCTGATCATATCCATATCAAGTACTTCAGAAATGTCCCGTTCAATGACCTTGAAATGGTGTTTCCCAATACCAAATACCGCATGTCCTTTATGGACAAGCTCACAGTGGCTGTACCCACTCTGGGAGCAGTTGCCTTGGCAGCGGGAAGAATACTTCCAGTGATCTTAGCATTGTTTGGTGGTTTTGCTGGAGCTTCAATTGGGAGCCTGGAACTTGCTGCAATGGGTGGTGCTATAGGTGCTCTGGTAGGTATTGCATTTCGGGCCTTTGTCCATTACAAGAATGCCCGTATTACTTACATGCAGGCTTTAACTGAGGGGCTCTACTTCAAGAACCTGGACAGCAATGCCGGAGTGTTCCACCGCCTTTTGGATTCCGCAGAAGAAGAAGAGGTAAAAGAGGCACTTTTAGCGTACTACTTTTTAAAAGCTGCTCCTCTTAGTGAATCAGAACTTGACGGTGCAGTTGAGTACTGGTTTGAAAAGCGTCATATTCCCTTTGACTTTGAAGTTGATGATGGGTTAGCCAAGCTTTCCCGTCTGGGGCTGGCAAGCCAAGACAACGGGAAATGGAAAGTTCCTCCTTTGAAGGATGCAGTAGTTCATCTGGACAATATATGGGATAATCTGTTCAATCCGGATGTTGATCTGAAGTGATTGTAAGGGGTTCTTGCAGCGTGTTGTTCAGGCGTGTTTGCGGGCAGAAGAAAGATGCAGAGGAAATGGGAAAAGAAAGCTTTGGCTGTTACAATAATAAAAAAATAGAGAAAAAAAAGTATATTTTAAAAACCCAACTCAGATTATTGTTTCTTTACGTTGGTAGCTTGTGGACCCTTTGGGCTTTCTTCGATATCGAATTCTACCGAATCACCCTCATTCAGGATTGTTCCTTCAGGTAGGGCGTTCTTGTGGACGAACACATCCTTGCCGTCTTCGACTTCAATAAAGCCGAAAGACTTACGTTCGTTGTACCATTTTACAGTTCCTTCCATCTGATTTCACCTCCTCAGATATCATGTTTCTGATTTCTTAATAAAGAGTTGTCAATCAAAAAGTCGTGAAACCAAATTGGTGGATTCCAAAAGGTGTTAGTCTTTCTAATCTCAATCTTTATTATGTGCTCCTACACGATTACTACTATAACTACTTTTCTATGCTATCTTGCATGAATAGGGTCTTTATCCAGTATAATACACAAAGGTAATAGCACTAATTGATAAACTTCTCACGAACCTGCTCTTTCAATACAAATGTTTAAGGTCTAATTTGACATATCCATGCTCATGGGGCAACAAGAGGTCTATGATTTCCTAAAAGCACATCCAAATGAATGGTTCACTTCAAAAGAGATCAGCAAAGGAATAAACATCTCTATCGGCTCAACCACAGTATGCCTGAAGAAGCTGCGAAAGAATAATGAGGTACAGTATAAGGCCATTGGAAAGAAGGGTGGTAAGAGAACCCAATATACATACCGTTTTTAAAAATGGATTTTTTAGGTCACGTAGGTGGAGTATGTATTGGGATTTTGAAGGAAATATTTGCCATCAGTAGGGAGTAGACGTGGTTTTTTAGGGTAGTTAAAAGCTTGATACAATTTACAATTCCCATCCAAAATGGTAAAAAAAGGGTGTTTTGCCCCCTTCATTCACAGATTGCGATTATATAGTCCATATAAATCATATAATGATAATCGTGACGGAATATTTATATCCAGACTTTGTACACTAGTATAATATTCATGGGGATGAGTTGAGGATTATGGTAAAGTATTTTCCATTGAGGATTAACAAGGGCCAAAAACTTCTGGTTCCGGTTTTCATCATATTTTTCATATTTTCGATAATGATTGCCGGTAGTTTTGGGATAGGCTCTGTGGATGCTTTACAGCCTCCTGAACAAGTTCACATCGCTGTAACAGGAGATCCTTCCGAGATGGTCATTACATGGATAACCCAGGGTCCTACCCCAACTTCCACTGTAGAATATGGGACAGCTAATGGAAATTATACAAGCTCCTCTACCGGGACAAACCATACATACAACGACGGCGGATGGACAGGAGAAATTCATGATGTGGTTTTAACTGGACTTACACCTGGTTGTCAATATTTCTATCGTGTTGGAGATTCCACAGAAGGATGGAGCCAGGAATATAACTTCACAGCACCTCCTGGCTTTCAGGATATCACATTTGCAGCATATGCCGACATGGGGACCGGTTCAAATGCTCAAATTACCATGGACAATGTCTTTTCAGACCCTTTAATTGATTTTATCATCCACGCAGGGGACATATCCTATGCAAATGGCGATCAGGCAGATTGGGATACATGGTTCAATATGATCGAGGATAATGCCGCAAATCGGCCCTACATGGTATCAGCTGGCAATCATGAGGACGATTTCGGTTATGCAGCGTATCTGAACCGATTCAACATGCCCTATCTTCAATCAGATTCTGCGTCCGAACTCTATTACAGCTTCAATTATTCCATGGTTCACTTCATTGCACTTTCCTCGAATATCGATCATTCTGTGGGAAGTTCTCAGTATAATTGGCTTGAGCAAGATCTTAAAGCTGCAAGCCAGGATAGAGAGGCTCATCCATGGATAATCGTATTTGCACATCACCCCATGTACAGCTCCAATGACAGACACGGAAGCTCGGAATCCTTCCGAAATGATATGGAGCCGCTTTTCAATCTTTATGATGTAGATTTGGTCATAGCAGGACATGATCATTCGTACGAACGAACATATCCTGTCAATCAGGAGACTTGTTCCGATAATAGTATAGGACCCTACATCAATCCACAAGACCCAATTTACATTGTAGCTGGTATGGCAGGTGCAAGCCTATACACCGACTGGAGCACCCCCCAGCCTTCATGGTCGGCCTACAGGGAAGCGGATTTTGGTTATGTTCGCATTTCCGTTACAACCGATGGCTCCCTTCACTCCGAGTTCATTCTTCAATCTGACGACTCGGTGGGTGATGAGTTCCGGATAACAAAAGACGGGTCGCAACCCACCCAGGTTACTGCCAATGTTACATTCATTTCCACAGGGGATAACTGGCGCTACAATGAAACGGATCCCCAAATAGATATCAACTGGAACAAACCGGATTTCAATGATGAGGGTTGGCCCCAATGTCCTGCACCATTTGGATACGGAGATGACACAACAT